>CALBGU010000023.1 GCA_937893155.1 uncultured Treponema sp.
CTGGAGTTCAGACGTGTGCTCTTCCGATCTTTAGTTCGCATTGTTTTAGCTGACCCGAAACTGCCAGAGTCTGCTGCAAAAGAGCTAACAGCATTGCTTGCAGAAAAAGATTTTGATGAGAGGCGTACTTGCAATGTTGCGCGCAATCATCTTCTTTCGATAATCGGTACTTTTCCTGCTGAATGGGATTTAGTCATAGCTCCTCACGCAGCCTCTGGCGTTGTACAGCAAAGAGATTTCTACGATGGGCTTTGTGTGTATGCAGAAGACATACGCTCCCCGTTCAATGTGGGTTCTATCTTTCGCACTGCCGAGGGAATGGGATTAGAAAAAGTATATATTTCGCAAGGCTGTACAGACCCTATGCACCCAAAAGCACTCAGGAGTGGTATGGGGTGCATAGAAACGATGGGCTTTGAAAGAAAGGGACTTGATGAATTGCCCGAAGATGTGCCTGTGTTTACGCTTGAAACGGGTGGCACTCCACTCAAAGATTTTGTGTTTCCTAAAAAGGGCATTGTCATAATTGGCTCGGAAGAACTCGGCGTAAGTCCGCAGGCATTAAAGCGGGCTACTTATGGCAGAGTGAGCATAGAAATGAAAGGCTTGAAAGCGAGCCTAAATGTCGGAGTTGCTTTCGGAATCTTAGTGCAAGCGTGGATAGACAGCATACAAAAAAATCCTTGAAAAAACATTTTTTTGTCAATTTCTTACCTCTCATGAACTCTCTTATATATGTAAGCAAATAAAAAGAACGTATTATAAAGAGGTTTATAGATTATGAATAAAGATTGGGCGTTGATTTTGGCATTGGCAGCAGTTGCAGAAGAAGCAGAACAGACAGAGAAGAAAGAAGCAAAAGTCGCATAGTGAGGAGAAAGCGTATGGCGTACACACTGATTTCATTTATTGGGACAGGAAACAAAACAGAAAAAAGTCCTATTGGCTACAACGAAACGAACTATATTTTTCCTGATGGTCAACATTTTAAAACCCGCTATTTTATGCAGGCTGTTTTGAAAGTGAAAAATAATATCGACCAGCTTATTCTGCTTGGAACAGATACTTCTTCTTGGGATTATCTTGTTGACGCTGAGAATGATGAGAGAAACGAAACTGTTTCTCTGTGGAGCGATTTATATGACCAATGCGAAAGCAAAGAAAAAGGGGGAGCTCCGATTGGTATAACGCAAAGCAATCTTGAGAGGCTTGAAAAGTATCTTACCGAACGATTTGGTATAGCTGTTGTGCTTAGAATGCATACGCACAAAGTTGATGATGAGTCTTCAAAAGAGCTTTTTGATTGCTACACTGGAATAACGGAGCTTGTGAAGAAAAATAACAATATCCTTTTTGATATTACACATGGTTTCCGCTCTATGCCTGTTCTTTTGTATCAAGCATTGCAGTATTCAGTTTCAAAAAGAAGTCGTGATGTAGAAATAATCTATGGCGAACTCGACCAATCTAAAACGAATGGCTATGCACGCTCTTTGTCTAGCTATTGGGAATACAGCGCGCTTTCTGGAGCACTTGATGTGTTTGAGTCAAAACTCGACGGCTTTCGCTTAGCTGATTTGATAGCTGACACATGGGAAAAGGGTAGTAAGGCGATAAAGCGACTTTCTGAGATTGTGCAGACAAACTTTGCACTACAAATTTTTGACGTTGTGCGACAGATTGACAATGCTGTCAATGCGTATCCTGAAGATACACCGAAACATCTTGCTAAAGTAAAAGATGTGCTTTTGCAAATTAAACAACTCATCGATGAAAACAATAAGCCACGTTCGTTGTATCGCTATTCGGAGTTTTTGTATGCGCATAAGTTGAATGTGCAAGCTGTGATTACGCTTCAAATTGCGGTAGAAACGGCGATTGCTATTCGATGCGGTAATGAAGAAGCGATAGGCAATTATGATTGGTGGCAGAATGTTGGAAGCAAAAAACTGTATGACTTAAAAGGCAATGATTGGAAAAATATCGGCAATTCGCTAACGCATCTCGAAGTGTTTCGCAACCAAATTGCGCACGGCGGAAGCAAAAACAAAGATACAGGCGGCTTTCCGCAGGCGACGAACATTCCGAATATTTACGAAAGCGGTAAGCGCGGAGTAGAAAACTTGTTCAAGGAATTGGGCATATAGGCGCAATATGCAATCTGTAATTACGGCGGAGATTGCTTCACGGTTTATTGCAGATGACGACGATGTGCGCTTTTCTGGTAATTTCTGCATAAAACCAGAAAAATTTTGTTGCAATATTCGATAAAGTGCATATAATAAAAAAGGTAGATGTTCTTTGAAAAAGCGCGAGTCAAACGAAAGGCTTGAGAAGTGCCATTTTTCGTGGCGATTCGCGATATTTGTAATTTGTTTTTGTACAAAGAGATAGAGGAGTGAGGTTGTTGAAAGAACTGCACAAAGTGAACAAAAAAGCTGTTTTTAGCACAGAACCGCGCTTTTTGGTGTACGGCACTGCGCTGGTGGCTTGTTCACAGAGGTAGCGTTACAAAGATTAGACCTGCTTTAAGGGATTACGACAAATCTACCGTTCCAAATCGTAATTCTCCATAGCGTTACAAAGATTAGACCTGCTTTAAGGGATTACGACGCAATAACTGAGGGAAGTGTGATGTTGAAATTGATGTTACAAAGATTAGACCTGCTTTAAGGGATTACGACTCATTTCAACGCCGTCTTCAAGAACTGTTATTAACAGTTCTGTTACAAAGATTAGACCTGCTTTAAGGGATTACGACCCATGCTGCAGAATATACAACGCTTTGACCATTTCGTTACAAAGATTAGACCTGCTTTAAGGGATTACGACAAACCTTCCTTCACTAAAAATGTATTGATGACTTAAGCGTTACAAAGATTAGACCTGCTTTAAGGGATTACGACAAAGAACGAGAATACACTTCTGAAAAGGAGTGTATTTTTTTAAAATAAGAACGATATAGATTTTTTGATTGAGAAATGTTATATTAAGTTATGGAAACAATGAGGACATTTAAGAGCGTTGACCAGCTTGTTTTTACTGATGATTTTATGTTCGGAGCCGTAATGCGTGAACCTGAAATCTGTCAGGGCGTATTAGAGCGACTTTTGCAGATTAAGATTGACCACATTGAATATCCAGAGCTTCAAAAAGTCATTAGCCCGTTTTACATGCGAAAAGGCGTGCGTCTTGATGTCTATGTAGCGAACTCGGATAAGGTGTTTGATGTTGAGTGTCAATCGTACAAGGTTGAAAATATTGGAAAGCGTACTCGATATTATCAATCGATGATAGATATTGATAGTTTAATGAAAGGTGCGGATTATTCTGAACTGAAAGAAAGTTTCGTGATTTTCATCTGCACAGATGACCCGTTTGAAAAGAAGTTGCCTGTCTACACTTTTGAACGAAAATGCAAAGAAAATGAGAGTGTGGATTTTGAAGACCAAACTCATCATATTGTTTTTAATGCAGCAGCTTATGCAGATGAGAAGAATCCTGAAATCAAGGATATTCTTTCATTTGTAAAGAACAATAAAGCCGAATCTGATTTTACAAGGGGGATTGCAAATATGGTGCAGACAAAGAAGTTTGAGCAAACTTTTGTGAATGAATATCTTGCTTGGAATCTCCATGACCAAGATGTAGAGCGACGTGGAAAGCTTGAGGGCAGAAAAGAAGGTAGATTGGAGGGAATACAGGAAGCTAATACCGAAACTGCAAAGCGTCTTATGGCGTTAGGTATTCCAATAGACACAATTACTCAAGCAACAGGATTATCACTTGAGTTTGTAAAGACCTTGTAAACAGTAAATATAGTTCTTTGAAAAAGCGCGACTTAAGCGGAAGACTGGGAAAAAGTGCCATTTTTCGTGGAGAGTTGCGCTTTTTGGTGTACGGCACTGCGCTGGTGGCTTGTTCACAGAGGCAGTGTGTTCAAAGATTAGACCTGCTTTAAGGGATTACGACACATACACATCCAAGTTATTCGCACGGTCAGGAATATTATGTACAAAGATTAGACCTGTTTTAAGGGATTACGACAAAGAACGAAAATACACTTCTGAAAAAGGGGTGTATTTTTTTGTCTGTAGACAATGGAATATGGGAGAGATATAATAAAAATATGGGTGGTCAAGATATTTCGCAAAAGACGCTTGAATCAAACAACGATGTATTTGCAGATATTGTCAATGTGCTTGTGTTCTCAGGCGAACAGGTTGTGAAAGCAGAATCGCTGACGGACTCTCAGATGTTTTCGCAGTACAAAGATTCAAAAAATGTTTTGCACAATCAAGAGCGCGATGTTGCGAAAAAATGGACAAATGGCGATTTTTGCTTGAGTTTATTTGGCTTTGAAAATCAGACGAAAAAAGAAAAATCGATGCCGCTTCGCGTGATGTGCTATGACGGTGTTGCATACAGAAGTCAGTTACTCGATGATACGGCGGAGTTCATCGAAGAAACGCAGAGAGAAAAAGGAGGTGTGAGCGTGTGCGAGTTTGTGCAAAAAATGAGAAATGAAGGAAGAAGCGAAGGCTTTTCACTAGGACGGAGCGAAGGCATCTTTTTACAGGCGAAAAAATCGGCACGAATCGCGATTTCTATGGGGTTGACAAAAGAGCAAGCTGCAAAGATTTCGGGCTTGTCTTTGGCGGAAGTCGAAGAAATGGAAAGCTGAATTCTTCTATGAAAACTTGACCTGCTTTAATGGGTATGGCAAAGAATACACTTCTGAAAAGGGAGTGTATTTTTTTTTGTAAAAAAGTTTGTATGTGCGGTCAATTTGAGAGTGTGCAAAAGCTCTTTTATATATAAATATATAAAGCGAATAAAAAAGGTTGCTTTTTGATAAATGAGTGATATAATTCTGGGAGGTATATAAATATGAAAAAGATTGTGCTTGCAACAATTCCTATGCAATCAATTAAAGCTCAGCATTATGTTTGTGAAGAAAACAAGGCGATTGAATACGACGGCAAAGTGCGATTTCCGATAAATGCGCTCTTGGCGAAAACGTTGCAAAAAGGCGATGAAGTAAAAGTTGTCAGAATTATTACTGAAGGCGATGCTTCTGCGGAAAATGCGGTATTCCAAAAAGAAGAATTGGACGGCATAAATGCGGTGATTGGTGCGCAGATTGAGTATGTCGAGCTTTTTTCTTCATTCAAAGAAACAAGCGACGTTGTGGAAGCACGGTTTAAGCAAATTGTGGATACGTTTGAAGAGAAGTGTACGATTTTTGCAGATATGACGTATGGTCCTAAAACATTGACACCTGTTTTGTTCTTCACTTTGAATTTTGCAGAAAAGTTTTTTAATGCTGATATTTCCCATATCGTGTATGGAAAAATTAGGTTTAACAAAGACAAGACTGCAAATGAGGATACTGCGGAACTTTTTGATGTAACGCCTTTGTACTATTTGAACTCGCTTTCTTCGGTGATGAGTGCACCAGATGGCAAAACAGCGGTTAAGCGACTTGAGCAATTCCTTGCACTGTGAGGCGAAAATGGCTGAAGAAGACAATATCAATACGCTTTGCAAAAAACTCTTTGCGCCTCAAACGTGCGATTTCCCTGTAACTGAGCTAAAAAATTCTCTCAAAAACAAATTGTGTACGCAGTTGTTGAAATATGGAAAAGCGATTGCTCAAAAATCATTTTCGCTTGAAAAAGAAGATGTTGAAGATGCTGTTATTGTTGTGATAGTTGATTGCTTTAGAGTTTGGGAAAAGTCAGAACCAAAAGAAAGTTATACCGCTTATTTTGCTTCTTCTGTGCGAAATGCTTTTAAAAAAGAAATTGTAAAAATTGCTAAAAAGAAGAGCAATGAAGTATCGTTACAAGCAAAAATAAACAACGATAAAGATAATGAAAAAACTCTTGAAAATACGATAAAATATCAAGAGGACAATTTAGAAAGAGAAAAACTGTTTGGCAAAAACGGGATTTTTAATGTGATAAGGGTTCTTTATCGTTCAAAAAATCGTCCTAATTATTTGAAAGCGGCTTTAACTGCTGAATTGTATGATTCTCTTCATTCTATTTATTCACGATTTCCAAAAGAGAGAATTGAGGGATATGGCTTCATTGATATGGATATTTTTAATATGAAAGAAAGACCGTCGCAGAAAGATATTGCTCAAAAATTTGGAAAAGACGCAGGTCAGCTAAATAGAGAAAAAAAGGCGTTTTTGGAGTGCCTAAAAGCTGATAAAGATTTACAATGTTTTTGGAAAGAGAGTGCATGAAACTTTCTTATTTACCTGTGCATTTTTATTTGCGCTTTGAAAAATTGGCAAAAGTAGACAATCAACCTCTTTTTGTGCTTCGCAGCGTGATGGGCAAAACTTTGCGTTCAATGTGCTGCATTGCTCATAAAAATAAATGTGCAGATTGTATGTACAATGCAACTTGCGCATATTCGTTTTTGTTTGAAACGATTTTGCAAAAAGATAATACTATTGTTGAGGGGAGAAACAGAGCTTCTCACCCTTTTGCATTCACTCAGAGCGCAAAATTTTCTGGTGAAATTGAGGCGTATGATTTTACGATAACACTGTTTGGAAAAGCGATAGATTTTCTTCCATATATATACGCAGCATTTGTGCGTGCGGGACAGATTGGGCTTTTTCGCGACAGAGTGCGATTTGAAGTTGAAGATGTGAAGGTTGATGATAAAAGTATTTTGTACGACAAAGAAAGAATAAATACTGACTTAAAGGCAAAAGAAATAGAGTTGAAGCATTTTGAAAATGCAGAAACGAGCAAGAAAGAGATTTTAATTGAGTTAAAAACGCCGCTTCGTTTTAAGGCAAATGGAAAATACTCGATTGATTTTTCGGCGCAAGATTTTATGAATTGTTTGTATCGCAGAACAAAAACGCTTTGCAGTTTGTACGGGGAAACGGAGAAAAACGAAACGTATACTGTAAACGAAATGATTGAAATCACAGAGAAATCTCTGAAATGGAGCGATACATATCATTATTCGGCGCGGCAAAAAGAACTGATGAAGCTCGGCGGTGCTATGGGAAATTTTAAGATGAATGGAGAGTTTTCGGACTTTGAACTTGCTCTTTTGGAAGTGGCTAAAGTGTGCAATGCGGGGAAAAATACTAATTTTGGCTTGGGACAGCTTGATTTTTGGGAGAGGGAGAAGATATGGGCGTAAGCATAAAAGAAATTGTGATAGCTTCTTATCTGCACGATGTTGGCAAATTTGCGCAAAGAGCAGACCGAAAAGACTTGTATGACAAAAATATGGAAGGTCAGTTATGTAAGCCGACTAATGACGGGCATTACGGTTACCAGCATACAGTTTTTACTTTTGGTTTTTTGGAAAGATACAGGGATATTTTACCAGACGATGTTTCGGCTTTGGATATAAGGCGACTTGCTTCTAATCATCATACGCCGTCGGAATATGATGAATGGCTTATTGCACAGGGCGACAGATTAAGCAGTGGTGCGGATAGGTGTGCTGTTTTGAATGATAGTGCATACTATGAAGAGCCTGCAAAGTTTTACGAAAAGCCGCTAGTGCATATTCTTTCTTCTATAAGCATCGAAAACCAAGCAAAGAATATTGCATATTGTCCTTTATCGCCGCTTGAATCCGATGCTATTCTTTCTACAAAAGATAAAAAGATTGACAAAGCAAAATACAATGAACTTTGGAAAAAGTTTGAAGATGAATTTTCAAAACTCAAAGCAAAAAATAGTACAGATTTTATTTACTCTTTGGATAAATTGCTGGAAAAATATTGGTGGTGTATTCCGTCTGCCACAAATAGCGACGCAGATATAAGTTTGTATCAGCACTCAAAGACAACGGCGGCATTTGCTTCGGCTTTGTATGAGTTCCATAAAGAAGCGAATAGCGAGAATGAAGAGGCTTTAAAGAACAGTGAAGAAAAGAAATTTCTCTTTTTGAAAGGTGATATATCGGGAATACAAAAGTATATTTTTGATTTAAAGACGAATGAAAACAGTTCAAAACTCTTGAGAGCAAAAAGCTATGAAATCGCAGAATTGGGCGAAAATCTTTCTAAAGAGATTGTAGCTCGGTTCAATATGAGCATTGCAAATGTCATAACTTCGGCAGGAGGAAACTTTATGGTTCTTTTGCCGAATACAAAAGACATAAAAGGAAAGATTGAGCAGCTTCAGACAGAAAAAGAAGAAGAGTTTTTGAAAAACTTTACAGGAAAGCTCTCTGTTATCATCTCTGACGGTGTGGAAGCTTCTGAAAATGATGTGCAGCAAAAAAATGCACAAAGGCTTATTAACAAAATCGGCGACAATGCGGACGATTGCAAGCAAAAGAAAATGCAAAAAGCCCTTATCAAAAACGGTGCTATTCTTAATGCGTTTTATGAGAAACTGTCTAAAAATGGCGAGTGTAAGGCTTGTGGCGTGTTCCCTGCAGAAAGTGAAAATGAATTATGCAAGCATTGTAAAGAGCTTATAAATGATGGTGGAAAACTAGCCAGAAAAGAAATACCGCCTTATGTTGCTCCAAAAAATGAATGGGGAGAGATAATTACTTTTGCAGAGATTGCAGAGAAATCGACAGGAAACAAAAAACTTGCGATGTTCAAGGCGGATATTGATAACTTGGGGCTTGTGTTTTCCTCATCTCTGAAAGAGCGAATGTCTTTTTCTCGTTATGCTGATATGAGCCATAAATTACATTACTTTTTCAGTGAATACTACGCTTATTTTGTGAAAACCCACGGTTATAAAGACACGATTTACACGGTGTTTTCTGGTGGCGATGATTTGTGCATTTTGGGAGCTTGGGACACTGTAATGCAATTTGCTGCGGATTTTCACAATGAAATAGAAAAGCTGACGAATAATAATCCGTCGGTTACGCTTTCTGGTGGCATTGTTCTTGCTTCTTCGTCTACTCCAGTTTCTCTTATTGCAGAAATGGCAGAAAACGAACTTGAAAAGTCAAAGCACAGAACAGACAAGAATGGGCATACCGTGAAAAATGCGATAACTGTTTTCGGTACGACTGTGGATTGGGAAACATACAAAAAATGCTTAGCAGATGGAAAGAAGCTGCAAGAATATCTTGAAAACAAGGATACGGAGAAAAAGTTATCGACGGGCGTTGTTTATAAGATGATAGATTTTGCAAATCGTGCAGAAAAAGTGAAGAATGGCAATGTTGGGGAGTTGTTTAGAGAAAGAACTTGGAAGAGCAATTTTTGCTATGTTGTTGCTCGCAATGTGAAAAACGAGGGCTTAAAAAAATGGCTTTTGGGTTTTGGCACATCGCCAGAAAGTATGATAGATTTCCGCATAGCAGTTTGCTACGCATTATATACACAAAGAAGGAGTTAGAGTAAATATGGCATACAATAATAACAATTACAGCAGGCAAGAAGATAAAAGCGAATCTAAGCCTGCTGTTGAAATTAAGTCATTTTATGAAACTGGTTCAAAAAATCTTCAGAAAGACTTGTTTGACAAAACGGCTTTAGATGTGGCTGAATCCTTTGTTGGAAAAGATAACAAAGGAAAAACGGTTGGAGTGAGTTCTACACAGCTTCGTCGTATTTTTGATGAAGTGAAGCGGTTTGAGCGTCTTATTAACGATGATAATTCGTTTTCTGAACAGCTTCCATACATCAAGATGATTAAGTCAAAAGTGGCTTATAATGTGGCTCGTGCGGTAAAGAAA
>CALBGU010000024.1 GCA_937893155.1 uncultured Treponema sp.
AGCGGCAGGAGATTTTGGACAACTGCAAAGACAAAGCCGAGCGAGAGCGAACGGAGGAGCTGATACGACCGATTTTGCGCGGCAGGGATATTAAAAGATACGAGTACAACTTTGCCGACCTTTATCTCATCAACACGCACAACGGCGTAAAGGAAAAGAACATTCCACGGATTGACATCAAAGATTATCCTGCTGTCAAAAAACACCTTGATGAGTACTGGGCGAAGATTGAAAAAAGAAGCGACCAAGGCGACACTCCGTACAATTTGCGTAACTGCGCATATATGGACGAATTTTATAAGCCAAAAATTGTATATCCATGTATTATGGCAAAAGAACCATCATTTATGTTTGATACGAATGGGGAATATTATACACCTGCACCTGGAAATATAATAACGGGTGATAATTTGGAATACCTATTAGGATTATTATGTTCTAAAATTGTTTATTTTGCACTTCGCAAATATTATATGGGCGGAGGTATTGAAGGAGAATTAAAAACAAATCGGCTGTTAATTATGCCTATACCTAAATATATTGGCAGTGAAAAACAAAATAAAATCATTTCGCTTGTAAATTCTTTACAAAAAAAATATGCAGATAAAATTTCAAACGAGATAGATTCGCTTGTATCTGACCTGTATAATCTTTCTGACGAAGAACGCAAGACAATCGGGTATATTGAGATAAAATAAAGAACATTGTTTTTATACACACCTTTATGACAAAGTGTGTATAAAAGCATACTTTTTTTAAAAACTTACTTTATCTAGCAAAAAATCAAATAAATTCAGAATAAGGATTCCGCTCTCATTGCGGTATGTTGGCTGCATTCCGCCTGTAATCACAACTTTTTGAAAACTGTCTTTTATATGCAGCAAAGAACGCAACTCCTGCTCTCGTTTTTCATCAGTATCAAGTGCAAATGCAGACTGCACATAAACTCTGTCGTATCCCTTGTTGCAGACAAAATCTACTTCCAGATTCTTGCGCTCGCTTTTGCCATCTGCATTTTTTGTGTTAAGAGTTACCTGTCCCACGTCAACTGAATATCCGCGAAGCCGAAGCTCGTTGTAAATCAGATTTTCCATAAGATGAGTTTGTTCTGTCTGCCTAAAATTCAATCGTGCATTCCGCAACCCAAGGTCTGAAAAATAATATTTTGCAGGAGTATCAATGTATCGCTTGCCTTTTATGTCATATCGTACAGATTTTTCTATCAAAAAAGCGTCCTGCATATAGTCGAGATAGGCTTTTATTGTATCCTGCGTAATGCTGCTTTTTTTGATAGATTTAAAAGTATCTGCAAGTTTTCTGGGATTTGTAAGACAGCCGATTGATGAAGAAAGTACATTTATCAGCTCTTCAAGGTCGTCATCTTTTTGGATTGCGTACCTTTCTTTTATGTCCACGATGTAGGTACTCAAAAAAAGCGACTTCAAATATTCTTTCTTTAGGTTTTCATCACTTTCTAATGCAACTTTCGGGAGGGCTCCATAAGTCATATATTCAAGAAGCGCATCGTCTTTTTGTTTGTCTTGGTTTATTGAATAAAATTCCTTAAAAGATAATGGCTGAATATGAATCTCATAGCCTCGGCCTCTGAATTCCGTAATCACGTCTTTTGAAAGAAATTTTGCATTGCTGCCCGTCACATAGACATCAACATTCTTACTGTTTAAATAGCTGTTCAAGACATCTTCAAAATCACTGACCAACTGAACTTCGTCCAAGAGCACATAGTACATTTTTTCGTCGCCAATGCGGGCATCAATATACGCCAAAAGTTCATCTGGATTTCTCAAATTTTTGTTTCGCCTGTCTTCCAAGTTTATTTGAATGATATGTTTGTCATCAATTCCCTCTTGTTTTAGAAAATCTGCAAAAAGATTGAACAAAAGAAACGATTTTCCGCACCTTCTAAGTCCCGTAATCACTTTTATCATACCATTATGGCGGGCTGCAATAAGTTTGTTCAAATATAAATCACGTTTTATGCTAATCATAATTGATATTATTGCTGATATACGCAAAAATATCAATTAGAAAAACGAATATCAGTCGATATTTATGTGTATTTACGCATTTTTTTCAGTTATCCAAAATCTCCTGCCGATTTTCTAGGATATTTCGCGAAACAATGTTTACTTTTGAAAAAAATCCTTTCAGCAGGCTCTAGAGCAGGCTCACGGGGTCTACGTCGATTTCGATATAGACTTTGGCTGGGGCGCGGAACGTGGAAAGCAGGCGACGGGCGGCTTCTTGCATTCGTGCGATGTTCGCGCCGCGCAAAATGAGCTGAAAGCGGTAGTTCGTCGAGAGCTTGAACAGCGGACATTCGGCAGGACCTAAAATCTCGAATCCCTGATTTTGCAGAGCTTTCGCCGCCTCTTCTGCCGTCTTTTCGGCGATTTCCTCATCGCTTGAGCGGAAGACAAGGCGCACCAGCCGCGAAAACGGCGGAAAAAGCAACACCTTTCGCATTTCAAGCTCTTCTTTGTAAAATAAATCGATATTGTTTTCGCACGCGCGCAAAATCGGCTCACGCTCTGGGCTGAACGACTGCACGATAACAAGTCCGTCGGGGAAAAATCGCCCCGCACGACCTGCGACTTGCGTGATGAGGCTGAAGGTCTTTTCGGCGGCGCGGAAGTCGGGCAAGTGCAATCCCGTGTCCGCATTGACGACACCGACAAGGCGCAGCGACGGGAAGTTTAGCCCCTTTGCGACCATCTGCGTGCCGAGCAGAATGTCGTATTCGCCGCGGCGGAACGAGTCGAGTTTTTCTTGCAGCTCGCCTTTTTTCGTCATAGAATCCGTGTCGATTCGCAAAACTTTCGCGCTCGGAAACTTCGCTTTCACCTCGCTTTCGATGTATTCCGTGCCGAAACCGACATAGCCGATGTCGAGAGAGCCGCATTCTGGGCATTGCGCTAGAGGCTCGATTGACCAGCCGCAATAATGACAGCGCAGACGATTTTCGCTTTTGTGATAGGTCAGCGGCACGGAACAATTTTTGCACACTTGCTCATAGCCGCACATATTGCAGCGAAAAAAATGCGTAAATCCGCGTCTGTTCAAAAACAAAATCGTCTGCCGTTTCGCTTCGAGCGTGGCGCGGATTTCTTTTTCGAGTTCGCCCGACAAACAGCCCTGCATTTTTTTGTGCAGCGACAAGTTCACCGCGCGGATTTCGGGCATTGCGCCGCCTGCAAGCCGCTGGGTCAAAACGTGCTTTTTGATTTTGCCCTGATTCATCAAATGCCACGCCTCCACGCTCGGAGTCGCGCTTCCCATCACGAGCGGGATTTTGTTCTTGAGCGCGCGGTACATCGCGACTTGGCGGGCGTGATAACGGGGCGTGCTTCCCGATTTATACGAGCTGTCGTGCTCTTCGTCGATGATAATCATTCCCAGCTCTGGCACAGGCGCAAAAATGGCAGAGCGCGCGCCGATGACGATACGGGCTTCTTTTGACAAAATGCGCTTCCATTCCGAAAGCCGCTGGCTTGGCGTAAGCCCCGAATGAAGCACGGCGACCGTTTGCCCGAACCGCTGAACAACCGCCTTGACGACTTGAGAGGTAAGGGCGATTTCTGGCACGAGGTAGATAATGCCTTTTTGTTTTTCAAGGAGCTTTTCCGCTGCCGACAAAAAAACTTCGGTTTTGCCGCTGCCCGTCTTGCCGTAAAGATAATGAAATCCGTCGCTTTGTAAAATCCCCGATACAGCGGCTTCTTGCTCACGGGAAAGCGATTTTTTGCGGAACGTCTCCGCGTCTTCGATGAACGAAAAGCCAAGACTGTTCGCCTCCCGTTTTCCCGACGGCAACATACACGCAATCGCCTCGCCGAGCGAACACAGATAATATTTCGACACCCATTTTGCCACGTCGAGCATTTCGCTTGTCAACAGCGGCTCTTCGTCGGGAACGTTGAGAATCGGCTTGATTTTCTCCGCACTGACGGGGCAGTTTTTGGGAAGCTCATCGCTTTCAGACACGATGTATCCCGTCATTTTTCGCGCGCCAAACTTCACGTCCGCCCGCTTTCCGATTTCGGCAGAAAAGCCCTTTGTCGTGTCGTCCGCAGAATAAGTGAACGGCGTGTTTTCGGGAATATTAAAAACGATTTCGTAGTATTTCATTTTGCTCTCTGAAAAAAGATTACCGTATCAAGTACGGTAATGACATATTTTTTACGGTAATGACATATCATTAAGACTGCCAGTTTCAAGACGGTCTTTGACCGTATTCGCCCACGAACGCGACAAGACGGCGGCGGAACACTTTGAGGTCTTCCCACGCATCGCGCTTTTTGCTCACGTCGCGAAGGAGCGCGCTCGGGTGATAGGTCGGCATAACGGGGATTCCGTTGACCATAAAGAAAATGCCGTGCAATTTGGTGATGCCGCTGTAGCCCGTAAGTGCCTGCATTGCGGTGTTGCCGAGAGCTAAAATCAGCGTGGGCTTGAGGATTTTTATCTGGGAATCGAGGTATTTTCGGCAAATTGCGCACTCGTCGGCTTCAGGCGTGCGGTTGGCAGGCGGTCGGCATTTGACCACGTTCGCGATGTAGCAATTCGTGGCGCGAGAAAGCGAAATCGCCGAAAGCATTTTGTCCAACAGCTGCCCCGCCGCGCCAACAAACGGGCGACCTGTAACATCTTCATCGTGCCCCGGTCCCTCTCCCACGACAAGCACGAGCGGCTTTGCAACGCCTTCGCCAAAAACCGTATTCGTCCGCTTTTCTGCAAGACGGCAATTTCTGCAATCCTTCACCAATGCCGCCACACTCTCCAGCGTTTCTTTCTGCGCTTGTTGCACATTTGTTTGCACATCTTGAGAAACTGCCTGTGGCTGAGGAGAAACAGACTGTGCCTGTGGCTGAAGAAGGGCGGAAGCGGCGAGCGCGGCGGACATTTTCGCATTCGCATTTTCACCCAAAATCGTGCTTGGCGCTAATTGGTTTTCTTCTGGAACGTGAAAACTCACCGTCGGCGTTTCGCTCTGCGGCGGCGTTGGTGCGTCATCGGCAAAAACGGGCGTATCGGCAGTAAAAACAGCAGGCGTGTAGCCACATTCAAACGAAACGGTCTTTTTAAGAAGATTGTATATTGATAATTTATCTTGTGCAGTCATGGATACGCTTAGAATAGCAATAAATCCGCCTTTCTTCAAGTTATGCCCCCCGATTTTGTGTTCGCGCGGAAGCAAGTGAAGGACTCAACTCCCTTGTCAATACAAAAATTTTGGCTATCGGCATTTTTGTTCAAAAACGAACATAACCAACTTGGCTATCGGCGTTTTTGTTCAAAAATGAACATAACCAACTTGGCTATTATCATTTTTATGTGAAAATGAACATAACCATCACGGCTATCGGTATTTTTACTCGGAAATGAACATAACAAAAAAATAAGGCGTTCAATATGAACTCGCAAATGTCGAAAATAGAAAGACTATCAGTTTTTTGAAGGAACGAATATGCTTATTATCGATGCTAAAGACGAGGCGGATTGTTGTCTGCCCGAAACATATCAAGCCACGCACCGCGCATTGACCGTGCAGGAAATCACGACGCTGGTGCGAAATCACAATACATCTTCCGACGCGGAATGGCGCAATGTGTTCGTGAGTAAAAGCGGTTTCGATGCCGACCTTGTGCACGAATGTAGTTTTTCGGGGTTGGTGATTTTGGGGAAACTGCGGCGCGCGCGGCTCAAGTTTCACGACCTTGCGCTTGACGAGGGGCTGTATGATTCGTACATCGAGGACTGCGTTATCGGCGACGACTGCGTGGTGCGAAATGTGGAATATTTAGTGAATTATCACATCGCAGAGCGCGTAATGCTGTTTAATATTCAAGAGATGAGCTGCACGAAACATTCTAAATTCGGCAACGGCATTCTCAAAAACGGCGAGGCAGAATCGAACCGCATTTGGATTGGCGTATGCAACGAAAACGACGGGCGCGCGGTGCTTTCGTTCGAGGGAATGATTACGGCGGACGCATATTTGTGGTCAACGTACCGCGAAGATAAGGTGCTGCAACAGCGTTTTTTGGAACTCACCGAAAAAGGCAACACAGGCGCGCTTGACACGTTCGGCATTGTGGAAAGCGACACGGTGATTAAAAACACCACGCTGCTCAAAGACGCGAAAATCGGGCGGTTCGCGTACATCAAGGGCGCGTTTAAGCTCAAGAATATTACGGTGCTTTCAAGCGAGCAGGAACCGAGTCAAATCGGGGAAGGCGTGGAGCTGGTGAACGGCATTATGGGCTACGGAAGCAAGGCGTTTTATCAGGCGGTCGCGGTGCGCTTTGTGTTGGGGCGAAACTGCCAGCTCAAGTACGGCGCGCGGCTTTTGAACTCGATTCTCGGCGACAACAGCACGGTGTCTTGCTGTGAATTGCTCAATAATCTGATTTTCCCGTTTCACGAGCAGCATCACAATTCGTCGTTTTTGATTGCGTCAATGGTGCAGGGACAGAGCAATATTGCCGCCGGCGCAACGGTTGGTTCAAACCATAATTCGCGCTCTCCAGACGGCGAAATCCGTGCAGGGCGCGGTTTTTGGCCCGGGCTTAATTCGTCGTTTAAGCACAACAGCCGCTTTGCCAGTTTTGTGCTCGCGGTCAAAGGCTCGTATCAGCGCGAACTCAACATCGTCTATCCGTTTTCGCTCGTGGCTTCTCACGGCGCAGACAAGCCGATTCACATTATTCCTGCGTATTGGTTTATGTACAATATGTTTGCGATTGCCCGCAACAACAGCAAGTTCAAAAAGAGGGACAAGCGCGTGGTGCGCGTGCAGCACATCGAAACGAACCCGCTTGCGCCCGACACGATTCAAGAGGTCATTCACGCGATTGACCGCCTCGTGTTCCTGACGGGAAATCACTTGAAAGCGCAAGGATTTCAGAGCGCACTCGACGCAAAAAACAGCGCAGAGCTTTTGACGGTGGCAAAAAACTATTTGCACCAAAACAAAACGGCGGATTTTGTGCTGTTTGACGCGGATTGCCAGAAAAAATTCGGCGCGGAAATCTACAAAGGGGTGAAAGGATATTTTGAATATCGAAAAATCGTCAAATATTTTGCCGCGTCCTGCCTCATTGACTATTGCACAGCGCGCGGAAAATCCGCGGTGAGCAGAGCCGACATCGCCGAAATTATGGAAATCCCGCTGTATGCAATGTGGATTAACGCGGGCGGTCAGGTGATGCCCGAAGAAAAGGCGTTCGAGTTGTTCGACAAAATCAAAAATCACGAAATCGACAGCTGGCGCGAGGTTCACGCATTTTACGACGACACTGAATCGCATTATTTGGAATACAAAACACGCTATGCGCTTTATCTTTTGGAATTGCTGTATGCAAAACAAATTACGGCATTTTCAAGCGAGGATTTCGCGGATATTCGCGAAGACGTTACGCGGGTGTCGGATTGTATGTATCAATCGTCAATCGAGTCGCGCGAAAAGGATTACACGGATTATTTCCGCAAAATCGTGTACCGCAACGACGAAGAGATGACCGCCGTTTTGGGCACGCTCAGCGGCAATTCGTTCCTGCAGGAGATGAAAGAAAGCACGGCGGAATTCGATGCCGCACTTTCCCGCATTTTCTCCGAATTATAGCCGCTACAGGACTGCAATCACGGTGTTTTTCACAAAAACGGCGGTTGCAGTCCTCTTTTTCGTCTCAAAGCAAATTGCCCATCACCGACAGCATCAAAGAACCGATAACGAGGATTATCGCGCCGCCCAGACGCGAAGAAATCTGCGCAAACGGCATAAGCTCCATTCTGTCCGCCGCCGAAAGCACCGCCACGTCGCCCGTGCCGCCCATATTTGCCATACAAAGCCCCGCGGTAATGCCGGCTTCAAGCGGGTAAAATCCCACCAGATTGCCGATGAACGCCGCACCCAAAAACGCCCCGCCGCTCGCAACAAGGCAAAGCACCAGATAGGTGAGACTAAAACTGGAAATCACGGTATTGAGGTCGAGATAACACAATCCAATGCCGAAAAGAAGCGTCGTCGTCAAGTTTTTCATAATGAACTGAAACCATTGATAGCACGCAATTTCGATGTCTTCAGGAATGATATTCGTGATTTTACACGCGGCAACCGTGATAATCATCCAAGCGTATGCGTGAATGCTCACCGCAGGAATCAGCGAATCCCAGACCTTTGCAACAATGTATCCGAACGCAAAGAACGAGCAGGACACCAACAGCCCTACTCCCATTTTCTGCACACTGATGTTATCGCGCTTTTTTTGCATTTCGGGACTAATCGCAAGCTCTGCCGGGTCAGCCACACCAGACTGCATAAGAGCGCCGTTGCCGTTGAGTTTTCCTTTGAGCGCCTTGCTCAAAATGCCCGCAAGCACAATAGAAATCGCATTTCCAATCGCCACCGCAGGAGTCATAATAGAAATCGCCTCACTCGCGCTCATTGTGCCCGAGCCTTCAAAAATCTTTGACAGCGGCACAGCTCCAGCGCCCATTCCGCCGCCCATAATCGGAAGCGCAATCAGCAACAGCGATTTCGCCGAACCGAAGCCCATCAGCGTGCCCACCAGCGTCGTCAGCGCGAATGACACAAAAACCGCGCCGATAATCGCAGGAAAATAGCGCGCGGCAGCTTTTACGAGCAATTTTCGGTTCATTCCCAAAATCGAGCCGGTAATCAATGCGGCAATGTAAAAATCCAAAAATGCACCCGTCGGTCTAAAGAATTTGCGGATATTTCCCACCAAATCCAAATGCGCCGCCATATTGTAGCCCGTCGAGCCGTCAGCGAGTTTCACCGCGGCAGGAAGCAGATTGAAATAATTGAGCAACGCGACACCAAAGAGCACCACGATTGCCCCGCCGCCCAAATAAGCGCGAATCGGCGGTGTGCGCTCCCCGATTTCATACAAGATTGTTCCCACCACAATCATAAATGCAAAACAGCCCGCCATACCTTCTGGCAACACGCCCACATACGTTGCAACAAGAATCACCGCAGAAAAAACGGCAAAAAACAGCGGCGGCAAATGAAACAAAGTAAACGATTGTTCTTTTTCCATTGTAAAATCCTCCTCATTGAGTATTATTGAAATTGTATTGAAAAATTTTATCACAGCAATAGATATTTTGGTGGTGTTACTAAAAAGTATGCTAGTATAAAAGCAACAGGGAAAAGTGATATAA
>CALBGU010000025.1 GCA_937893155.1 uncultured Treponema sp.
AGGCTGACCTTCGACCTTAGACCTTTGACACTGCTGAACGTTCCCCTCGACCTGGAGAGTCCGCTCAACATCCATGCCGAAGTCAACGACAGAACCCACGAGATAGAGTTGCATGGACGCCTGCAGGCATTCTCCTACAACGGAGCACCCTATCGCGGAGGCTCCATCAGCATGTTGACACAGGGCGACACGGCAGTGATTAACCGCGCGGCGCAAAAGGCGCAGGAAGCGGCGGGTGCGTTCGGCGGCTTCGGCGTTCCCGCAACGGCAACGCCCGAAACATTCTCGCCCACGGTTACGGAAAGCGCGAGCCTTGCACAGCCGCAGACGGCAATCGCGGGCGGCTACACGCTCGGCGCGCTTGACGGCTATGAAGCGGTGGTGCAGTCGCTTGCGGCGGACTATGCGGCGAGCGCGGCGCGGGAGCAGAATGGCGCGGGTGCGCGGGATTCTACACCTGCAGGGGCGCGGGATTATGCTCCCACAGCGGCACTTGAACAAACGGCACAGTCGGCACAATCTCCGTATGGCGTGGAAACACCCGCGCAGGTGGCAAGCCCAGCCTCCGCGTATGCTCCGACGGTGCTTTCGCTCTCGCAGGCGGAGGAACAGGACAAGCACGGCGCAAACGCAGGCGGCTCTGACGGTCATTTCGACAGGCTCAATGACCGCGCGGGCGCGGAGCAGGGCGCGGACGAGCGGCTTTCTGCGACATCGGCGCACACGGTCATCGGAACAAAAACGCTGGGCGAAATCCGCGCGGACTTCCCGATTCTGCGCGAGCGCGTGAACGGAAATCCGCTCGTGTGGCTGGACAACGGCGCGACCACGCAGCGGCCGAAAGCCGTCATTGACCGCCTTGTGCATTACTACGAGCACGAGAACTCCAATGTCCACCGCGGCGTGCACGAACTTGCCGACCGTTCCACCGACGCGATGGAAAAGGCGCGGAAGACCGTGGCGGACTTCATCGGTGCGCCGAGCGCGGAGAACATCGTTTTTGTGCGCGGCACGACCGAGGCAATCAACCTCGTAGCGAATGCGTATGTCAAGCAGTATCTTGCGCCGGGCGACGAAATCATTCTGACGCTCCTTGAGCACCACGCGAACATCGTTCCGTGGCAGCTTATCGCACAGGAAACGGGCGCGGTCATCAAGGTTGCGCCGATTGACGAGAGCGGGCAGATTATCCTTTCCGAGTACGAAAAACTCTTCACGCCGCGCACCAAGTTCGCGTCGACAACGCAGGTGTCGAACGCGCTCGGAACGATTACGCCCGTCGCGGAGATGATTCAGATTGCCCACCGCCACGGCGTGCGGATTTTGATTGACGGTGCGCAGAGCGTGGCGCATATCCCCGTGAATGTGAGCGCGCTCGACGCGGATTTCTTCGTGTTCAGCGGGCACAAGATTTATTCACCGACGGGCGTGGGCGTGGTCTACGGCAAAAAGGAACTGCTTGCGGCGGCGAAGCCCTATCAGGGCGGCGGCAATATGATACGCGACGTTACCTTTGAGCGCACGGTGTACAACGAAGCGCCCGCAAAGTTCGAGGCGGGCACGGCGGCAATCGCGCAGATTGTGGGCTTGGGCGCGGCACTGGAATATGTCGGCGGAATCGGCATTGCGGACATCGGGCGTTACGAGCACGAACTCACGCAGTACGCTATGGGCGAAATGCGAAAAATCCCGAGTTTGCACCTCATCGGCAACGCGACGCAGAAAGCGGGCGTGCTTTCGTTCGTCATGGACGGACACGACATCTTTGAAATCGGCGAGTACCTCAACCGCTTCGGCATTGCGGTGCGCTCTGGTCATCACTGCGCACAGCCTGTGCTTCGGCACTATGGCTTAGAAGGCACAGTGCGACCTACGCTCGCAGTCTACAACAGCACTGAGGACATCGACGAGATGGTCAAGGCTCTGTGGAGCTTGAGCGCAAAATAGAAGCGGCACGCTATAAACCAATCTGAGCGGATTAGCTTGGATTGGTTTATTTGTGTTGTGTGAAAATAAAGCGAGAGAAACGCGAAAAGGAGAGAAAATGGAATTATCGATTGAAACAAAGTGCGTACACACGGGCGATAGCGAAGAGCGCAAAAGCAATTTCGGTGCGCTAAGCTATCCGATATACCAAACAGCGACATTTGCGCACACAGCAGTCGGCGAAGGTTCTGCTTTCAACTATTCCCGACTGCAAAATCCTACTCGCGCACAACTCGAAAAATTGCTCTGCTCCCTTGAGGGCGGAAATGCTGCGTTCGCACTTTCAAGCGGAATGGCGGCGATAAGCACCGTTATGGAGCTTTTTGAAGCAGGAAATCATCTTATTGTTGATTCTGACCTTTACGGCGGCACAAGCAGCCTTTTTCAGACTGTTGTCGAAAAAAACGGCATTGAACTAACCCGAGCAGATTTAAGTAGCTGCAACATTGAAGAGCTGTTTACGCCTAAAACTCGCGCCGTCTATCTTGAAACTCCGACGAACCCAACAATGCGCGTTTCTGACATCGCAGCCATTGCAAAAGCTACGAAAACACATCGCGCGCTTTTAATCGTCGATAACACATTTCTTTCCCCCTATTTTCAAAATCCTCTTTCACTCGGCGCAGACATCGTTATTCACTCAGGCACAAAGTTCCTCGCAGGGCATAACGATACTCTTTCTGGTTTCATTGTCGTAAAAAGCGAGCTTCTCAAAGAGCGTCTTCGTCTTCTCGTGCAAACAATGGGGGCAGTTTTATCGCCATTTGATTCGTGGCTTGTTTTGCGGGGGATAAAAACGCTTTCTCTGCGTATGGAAAAAGCGCAAGAAAATGCAATGAAAATCGCACAATGGCTTGAAACGCACCCTTGTGTAACGAAAGTCATCTATCCAGGTCTTGAGTGCCACAAAGGCTATGAGCTGATGAAAAAGCAAGCAAGAGGTTTCGGATCAATGATTACTTTCGATGTTGAGAGCGCAGAAAAGGCAAAAGATATTTTGCGCCGCGTAGAACTGCTTACATTCGCCGAAAGTCTTGGCGGAACAGAAAGCCTTATCACTTATCCAGTAACGCAGACACACGCCGATGTACCTGAAGAGATACGACTGAAAAACGGCATTACTGACTCAACTCTGCGTCTTTCTGTCGGTATCGAAAATGCAGATGATTTAATCGCAGATTTGAAGAATGCATTTTCGTGATATACGATAAAGTTTTTTTCGTATCTGTATTTATCGCAGAAAAAAGTAGATAGGATCAGGATAAATCCAAAATCCTATCTTGTCAAGGCTTTTTGTCGCTGAAAATTCTAAA
>CALBGU010000026.1 GCA_937893155.1 uncultured Treponema sp.
AATTTTTGAACATTCGGCAAAAATCAAAGGCTCTATCGGCGAAAAAATCCGTGCGGGAAAAGAAAGCGCGGAGCTTTCGCGGCGGCTGATTCGGCTGTGCGAAGAAGTTCCGCTCGACATCGCTTCGTTGGACGATTTGCGGCTGGAATGCAATTTTGAGGCGGCTTCGCAAAAATTGTTCGATTACGAGGTGCCTGCGGTGGCAAAATCGTATGCGGACGGTTTGTCACATGCTGGTGTTGTGGCGGAAACGGTGAAAAACAAGGGCGATTATAAGGCGCTGACGGACGCACTGAGTCTTCGTGAAGCCGTGGACGAAATCCTTTCGCAAAAAGAAAAAATCGTGGCATTTGATACGGAAACGACATCGCTTGATACGCTGACGACAGAACTGGTGGGATTTTCGCTTGCGTGGAAAGCGGGGGCGGGCGTGTACGTTCCGCTGTCGGCGGTGAAAAAAAATGATGCGTTTGCGGAACTTTCGCGCATTTTTTCGTGCAAAACGGCGACGGTTGTTATGCACAACGGAAAATTTGATTATGAAGTGTTGATTTCTAACGGTTTTTCGCTTAAAAATGCGTCAAATTCTGGTGAACTTTCGCTTTTTGATGTTGATGAGTGTGAAAAAAAGGCGATTTTTGTTCCCGATTGCAAAATTTTTGATACAATGGTTGCCGCTTGGATTCTTCAGCCCGATGAATTGGGGCGAAATCCGTTTGCGCTCGAGACGCTTTCGGAAAAATATCTTCATCTGAAAGGGATTTCTTTTGATGAAATCGTGGAAAAAGGCAAAACGTTTGCTGATGTTCCGCTTGAAAAAGCGGCGGAATATTGCGCAGAGGATTCTGATTTTACGCTGAAACTCTTTTTTGAACTGAAACCGAAATTAGCGGAGAACGGGCTTCTTTCTCTTTTTGAAAATACCGAAATGCGTCTTTTGCCTCTGCTTTCACAAATGGAAATTGCGGGAATCCATCTTGATTCAGCGGCGTTGAAAGCGTATCACGGAGAGCTTTCGGAAAAAATCGTACAGATTCAGCAGGAAATTTTTGATTTGGTGGGACACGAGTTCAATATTGCGTCAACCAAGCAGCTTCAGCAGGTGCTTTTTGAGGAGCGCGGCTTAAAAGCGGGCAAGAAGACCAAAACGGGTTTTTCAACCGACACGGCTGTTATGGAAGAACTGGCGCTTGTTGACCCCGTGCCTGCGAAAATCTTGGAGTATCGCGCGAAATCAAAATTGCTTTCAACGTATGTTGATGCGCTTCCCGAATTGGCAGATGCTGCGGGGCGCGTTCATACCACGTTTTTGCAGACGGGCACGGCGACCGGGCGCTTGAGCAGCCGCGACCCCAATTTGCAAAATATTCCCGTGCGCGACGACGCGGGCAGACGCATTCGTAGCGCGTTTACGGCTGAAAAAGGCACGGTTTTAATCAGCGCGGATTATGCGCAGATTGAGCTGGTGGTTCTTGCGCATCTTTCTGGCGACGAGGTGCTGCAAAAATCGTTCCGCGACGGCACTGACGTCCATCGTGCCACTGCCGCGCTCATTTATGGCACGTCGGCGGAAAATGTAACGAGCGAAATGCGGCGTGCGGCAAAGACGATAAATTTCGGGATAATTTACGGAATGAGTGCGTTTCGGCTTGCGAAAGACCTCGGCATTTCGCGAACGACGGCGAAAGGTTTTATCGACAGCTATTTTGCGCAGTATCCGAAAATTCGCGAATTTATCGCGAAAACGGTGGCAGATGCGGAAAAAAATGGTTTTGTAGAAACGCTTTTTCATCGCAGGCGATACATTCAGAACATCAAAAGTGCAAACAAAATTGAAAAAGCCGCAGCGGACCGTGTTGCCGTCAACACGCCGATTCAGGGCACGGCGGCGGACATCGTAAAACTTGCGATGATTGCGGTGGATTCTGCACTCAAAAAAGACGGCTCGGGTGCGCGGATTTTGCTTCAAGTACACGACGAATTGATTGTGGAGTGCCCTGAAACTGCGCTGGAGCGCACGCGGGACATTATCAAGCGCGAAATGGAAAATGCGGTGAGCCTTTCCGTTCCGCTTAGAGTGTCGATTGAAAGCGGCAAAAACTGGGGAGAATTCCATTGATTTTGTGTGTTACCGGTCCTATGGCGGCGGGAAAAAACGCGGCGGCAGACGTTTTGGCGCGGGATTTTGGCTTTGCGTGCGTGGATTGCGATGTGCTGGTGCACACGGCGATTGAAAATGCAAAAGAAAAAATCTTTGCAACATTTGAAAATCTTGCAGCGGAAAAAGGAATTTTTCTCAAGAATAACGACGGTTCGGTGAATCGAAGAGAACTGGGAAAATTGATTTTTTCGGACTCAAAACTGGTTGCAATGCAAGAAAATATCGTTTATCCAGAAACCGAATTGCTCATTGAAAAATTCTTGGAAGAAAATCGCGGCAAAGACATCGCGATAAATGCAACCGTGCTGTACAAAATAAAAGCGCTTCAGTTTTGCTCTGCGGTCATTTTTGTGGATTGCCCCAAAATAATTCGGCTTTTTCGAGCAAAAAAACGGGACGGAATGAAATATTCGCAGATATGCGCACGCTTTAAGGCGCAAAAAACACTTTTTCTTGAGTATAGGCAAACGTGTGCCGATATTCATAGAGTATGGAATTTCGGCACACGAAAAAGGCTTTCCGAAAAAATCGGAGCAATCGTGAAAAAATGCCGACAGGGGATAAAATAATGGAACAGAAAAGAACTTTGTTGATAGTTGCCGCAGTCGGCATCTTCCTTTTGGTTGTTTTGGGTGCAGCAATAATTTTGAATTCGGCTTCGTCGGCAGCGTCTAATGAGCCTATCGAAAATCCGTCCGTGCAAGTTACGAGTGATTGGATTACGCCCGATAGCCAAGTCAGTACGATTTCTTCAGTTCAGGATTTGAACGGCGATTCTGATATTATTTCGCCTGCAGAAAACGGCGGAATTACCTCAGATTCGATTATTACGACGGATACGCCGATGACAAGCGATAACGGTATTATTTATCCTGCTTCGGGTTCGTATACCACGACGGGCGCTGACGGTACAACTTCATCTTCTACGCTCTCAACTACCGTTACACCTTCGACAGCCCAAAATCCTACCACAACGGTGCAGATTACGCAGAACAGCTATTCTACGCAGCAGTCGCAGCCAGTGACGGTCATTACGCCAAAGCCGGTATCGGTTACACCGAAGCCTGCCGCAACGGACGCAAACAAAAAAAGCACGGCTTCTGCTTCAACAAAGAAGACAACGGCTGCTCCTGCAAAAAAATTCTGGGTACAGGTTGGTTCGTTCTCTAAAAAGAACGGCGCTGAAACTACTCGCCAATCGCTTTCTGCGCAGGGAATTCAGAGCGAAATCTTTACTTATACCGCAGATGACGGCGCAACTGGATTCCGTGTGCGTGTGGGACCGTATCAGACAAGAAGCGAGGCTGAATATTGGATGAAGCTCGTGGAAGAAAAAACGGGAACAAAGGGCTATATTACCGAAACAAAATAAGTATTTTTATACTTTCAATACCGCCAAAAATCTTTTCTAAATCGAAGAAAAAACGGTTTGGAAAAGATTTTTTTTTATTTAAACAAAATTTTTTTCAAAAAAATTCCAAAAAGTGCGTCTTTTTTATTTTTTTATTCCATAAGTAAGGGTATGAGAAGTTTTTGGACGACAGTATTAAAAATAAAATCGCTTTTTCTTTTTGGTATGCTTATTTTTTGTGATGAATCTTTTGCATTTTGCGAGCAAATGGTGAAAATTGAATCAAAATATGAGGCAAAATACAAAAAAGATGAAATCAAAGCGACTTTAATCGAAGGTGGAAAAATCTCAACAGATTTTTTTCAAGCGGCTGTTTTTGCAAAACAAAATCCAGAGCATACGCCGATTTCTGAAACATTTCGCGGCGGTATTTTTCTCACCAGCCCTGTCATAGAAACTGATTCTGCGGTATTTAATGCCCAATTATCCGCGTTTTGCATTTCGTATGACGGAATTTTTTCGCGATTAAAAAATCCCGAAAAATTGCTGACTTCAAGTTCTCCGCTTTCAACGGTTTTGAATATGCCGCGCGGCGTGAATGCACATTTGCCTTCGATTTCGAGTGCAAAGCAAAAAAACAGTGTGCATTTTGAGTGTGCTGCCGAAACGCAAAAAACGTCTTCAACAAGCGATTTTACGCTGTTTGCAGACGATTCTTTTGTGTGCAGTGGAAGCGAAACGTTGCTTTTTCAAAAATGGGTTATTTCAGCGTCTGGCGCGGCTTTTCGCACCGAAAACGACCTAAAAAGTGAAGGTGCAATCGCATTTTCAAACAAAACGACTGTTGTTGCTGGTGTTTTTCACGCGCATCTCACCGAAAATGCGCTGTCAATATGCGCGCTTGGGGCGGCTTCGTATCTTTTGCGCACCCAAAATGCAGGAGTGTATACTATTCAAAGCGGTTTTTTTAAGGGAACGGACGAAAACAAAATAAAAAATATGGAAAGTTTTGGATTGATTTGTGATTTTTTCCAAAACCGTGTTAGAATAGGAACAAGAGCTATTTTGACGGAAAAAGAAGCGAAAAGCAATCTGAATCTTTCGTTTGGTTTTCGGTATAAGGCGAAAAATTTCGCAACGTCGCTCAAGCTCTCAGATGTGCTAGAAAAGCCGTCTGTAGCACTTTCTGTGTCGAATAAAATGGAGAATGGCTTGCGTCTTTCTTGTAGTACGAAAAATACTTACGATAAAGTCGCAGATGCTTTTTCAACGTCTGTCAAGACAGGCATACGAACGGAAGATTGTGCTTTTTCAGATTGGTCGATTGGGGCATCTGCAAAATTGCAAGACGGTGAACTAAAAAAACGCACCGTTGATTCAAGTGCTGTTTTTGTTTTTGGGTGCAGAATTCGTTGTATTGCAAGATTTTCTTTTTGTGCGGAATTTTGATTTTTTTCAAAAGATTTAGCTAAGTTTTTCTATTAAATCGTTTTAGGGTATTGAATTTTATACTTTCTTTCGTTATAGTAGTAAAAATCTGAATTTGGTTAACTTTTTTTTGAGAGGTACACAATATGGCTTTTGATATTACCAAAGTTCGTAATATCGGAATCAGCGCCCACATTGACTCTGGTAAGACAACACTGTCAGAACGCATCTTGTTCTACTGCAACAAGATTCACGCTATCCATGAAGTTCACGGAAAAGACGGCGTTGGCGCAACGATGGACAGTATGGATCTGGAACGTGAACGCGGAATCACAATCCAGTCAGCAGCAACACAGGTAAACTGGAAGGACATCACAATCAACTTGATTGACACCCCAGGTCACGTTGACTTTACCGTCGAAGTTGAACGCTCTCTTCGCGTTCTCGACGGTGCTATCCTCGTTCTTTGCGCAGTTGCAGGTGTTCAGTCTCAGTCAATCACTGTTGACCGCCAGCTCAAGCGTTATCATGTTCCTCGATTGGCATTCGTAAACAAGTGCGACCGTCAAGGTGCAAATCCGCTCCGCGTATGTAAGCAGCTCCGCGAAAAGCTCGGTCTTAACTCTTACATGGCAGAGCTTCCAATCGGTCTTGAAGACAAGCTCGAAGGTGTTGTAGACCTCATCGCTATGAAGGCTTACTATTTCGACGGTCCAGACGGCGAAGATGTTCGCATCGCAGAAATCCCTGCAAATATGCTCGATGATGCAAAGGCAAAGCGTGAGGAGCTCCTTGATGGTGCTTCTATGTTCGATGATGCTCTTGCAGAGGCTATTCTTGAGAATGGATATGATGATGTAGACCAGAATCTCATCATTGCAGCTATCCGTAAGGGAACAATCGCAGAGCAGTTCGTACCTGTATTCTGCGGTTCAGCTCACATGAACAAGGGTATTCAGCCATTGCTCGACGCTGTAGAACGCTATTTGCCAAACCCAACAGAAGTACACAATTATGGTCTTGACCTCGACAAGAACGAAGAGCAGGTTGAACTTTTCAACACAGCAGACAAGCCTTGTGTTGCTCTTGCATTCAAGCTCGATGATGGTCAGTTCGGTCAGCTCACTTATGTGCGTATCTATCAGGGACGCATCGTTAAGGGCGATGAACTTTACAATACTCGCGCAAAGAAGAAGTTCAAGGTCGGTCGTCTTGTCCGTATGAACGCTTCTGCAATGGAAGATATTAACGTCGGTGAACCTGGCGACATCGTTGCTTTGTTCGGTGTTGATTGTGCTTCTGGCGATACATTCTGCTCTGGCGGATTGAACTACGCTATGACTTCTATGTTCGTTCCAGCTCCTGTTATCTCACAGGCTATCGAGCCTATCGACAAGGCAGCTGCTGCAAATATGGCTAAGGCTCTTAACCGCTTCACAAAGGAAGACCCAACATTCCAGACGTATGTTGACCCTGAATCAAATCAGACAATCATCAAGGGAATGGGTGAGCTTCACCTCGCAGTTTACATCGAGCGTATGAAGCGCGAATACAAGTGCGAAGTTAAGGTTATGCCTCCAGAAGTTGCATATCGCGAAACAATCTCTCAGAGAGCAGATTTCAACTACACACACAAGAAGCAGACTGGTGGTTCTGGTCAGTACGGTCGTGTTGCAGGTTTCATGGAGCCAATCGAAGACAAGGACTACGAGTTCGTTGACGCAATTAAGGGTGGTGCTATTCCTAACGAATATATTCCATCTTGCGACAAGGGTTTCAAGCGCGCAATGGAGAAAGGTTCTCTCATCGGTGCTCCTGTTGTCAACGTTCGCTGTACAATCAACGATGGTCAGTATCACCCAGTTGACTCTTCTGATATTGCATTCCAGACTGCTGCTATTGGCGCATTCCGCGAAGCGTATGAGAAGGCAAAGCCATCTATTCTTGAGCCAATTATGAAGGTTCAGATTTCTGGTCCTACAGAGTTCCAGGGAAATATGTTCGGTCTTATCAACCAGAGACGTGGTGTTATCCTCGACTCAACTGATGAGAACAACACTTCTACTGTAAACGCAGAAGTACCTCTTTCTGAAATGTTCGGATTCTCTACCATTCTCCGCTCTTCTACACAGGGAAAAGCAGAGTTCACAATGGAATTTGAGAAGTACGGCAAAGTTCCAAACAACGTTGCTGACGAATTGAAGAAGAAATACGCAGAGTCAAAGAAAGCAAAATAAGTCTTTTTTGACACTATGACACAAGATTACAACGGAGCAGTTTTGTTCCGTTGTATATTTTATGAATTCTTAATGGAGCAATAACCATGGCAGAACTCTTAGACCGAAGCCCTATTCGGTTTTTCGATAAGACAACAAACGGTGGACTGAAAGCCGGCGAAATCGGACTTGTTACCTCAAAGAAAGGACTGGGGAAAACATCTGTTCTCGTTCAGTTCGGTATGGATACTTTGTTGGCAGACAAGCAGCTGGTACACGTTTCGTTTGACCAGAAATCAACAAACGTTATTTCTTGGTACGACGGCGTATTTACAGAGATTGCAAAGAAGAAGAATCTTGGCAACAGCGCAGATTTGAAAGACCAGATTATGCGCAATCGCACCATTTTCAACTTCAATCAAGACAATTTCTCTTTAGCAAAAGTAGTAACAACGCTCAAAGCATATTCTACTAGCGGAATTACTCTTTCTGGTGTTGTGATTGACGGCGTAACGCTTTCATCTGTTTCAGAAGATGACTTGAAGGCTGTGCAGGCTTTTGCAAAAGAAGCGAATGTTACAGTGTGGATGAGCGCGACAGCAGAAGGCGAAGACCTTGAAGATTCAGCTCCAAAGGCACTTTTACCATATTTTGCAGCAGTTGTGCACCTTGCTTCTCGCAATGACGGCGTAAACGTGCAGATTCTCAAACTCAGAGATTCAAAAGACGTTGCCTCTACATTGAAGCTCGACAGCAAATCTTTGCTTATCACTGAAAAATAACTGCTACAGGCAGTTTTACAAAAGCTATAGGCTAATTACGAACCGACTTCTTTCACGAGGTCGGTTTTTTTGTTGTTGAGAAGAGAGTTTTATTTTAAACATTTTTCTATGTTTTCTGCGACTATAAGTAAAAATTTTTGTTGTGAATTGTTTAGATTTTCGTAGATATGAAGTAGCTTGCGAGTATCTTCGCAAGTTTTCTCAGTTTGAATTTTTGTTTTTTCGCCTGTTATAAGATATTCTACGCTGGTATTCAGAGTTTTAGCAAGTTTTACTGCAACATCTGCCGATGGCATACACGATTGCCCGCTGACGTAACTTATAAGAGAACGGAGCGTGATACCAGACCGAGCGGCAACTTCTTTGTTTGATAATCCTGAAAATGCTATTTCTTCTCTCAAGCGTTCTCTAAAATCCATAGAATAAAAATAGCAAAATGATTCTTGTTTTTGCTTGCTTTTTCCATTTTAATGTAATATAATATAATTATACGACAATAAAATGTAGTCGTTCGTTTAAAGGGGGCTAAAGAGATTTTGTTTGTCTTTTTAGTTAGAATCTATTTTTTGGGAGGACTTTTATGAAAGAAGAACTTGCTTTGAAATATGATGACCCAAGTACATATGCACATTGCAGTGATTGGGAAGATGCTCCAAAAGAATGCTATCATTGTGCAGATGATGAGTGTCCGATGAATCGAGGATAGAAAGTAAATTTTAGGAGGTGTTTTATGGATGTCTACGAAAAGAACTTTATACGTGCTCAAGGAGAAGCTTATGAAGGAACAGGAAAAGTCCCAAGTTCTTATGATGTCGCAGATGCATTAAACGGTGCAGGTTTTACAACTTCACGAGGTGGAGAGTACAAGGGTGGGGGCAGAGGTATTCCACATCTTCTTAGTCGTGTCGCAAGTACATTGCATGAGGAAGGAGATGATGAAGGCTGTGAAATGGTAAGGCGAATTCTATCACCTGATGGTAATTATTGAAATCTACTTCGATAGAGAAAAAAAATGTTTCTATGGATGTTAGTTTATACAATCCTTTAGAATAACTAAGCTTTTGGCAAACCTGCTTGGAAGTATGTTTCCTGAGCAGGTTTTGAATTTAGGTTTTAACAAAGGATTTTTTTATAATAGCAGGAAGTTTGGTAAGACCAAAAAAATGGAATGTATTGGATCTCTTTGATGATGGAGTGAATTCGTATATCGTTGGTTATTACAAAGATCTTGATAAAGATTACTAAGGAGGGCTATTCTATGATTTTCATAATAATTCTTGTAGTATTATCCGCTTTTTGCATTTGGGTTATAATAGCAGATGAAATAGAAAAAATAAAAAAGAAAGAACAATATGAAATAGCATTGCAGAATGCTAAACTAGACTATGAGGATGCATTAAATGGCAAAGATAAAATAGATGCTTTGCAAAAAGGTCGCCATTATTATGCATTGCTGAGACATGTAAGTTCTAGTGATTTATCAAAAAGTGACGAAGAAAGAATCGCATTATCTATTCAATCAATGAATACTAATCTTTAGGAAGTTTCAACATGGGAAGATTTACTGAATTATTTTTGGATATGGCAAATCAGTTTGAAAATGACGGAACTTTTGTAACCACAGAACAGATTGCAAAATCTGTAAGTACTACGGTGCTTTATGGCAACGAAGTAAAAGATGCCTTTAATGAGGGACGTGTTGATGATGCCTATTTGCTTCAAGCATCTCAGAAAAACTGAAAATCGCATTTTCGGCTGTACAATAGAAACAAACGCGGCAAGACCGCAAGGAGAAAGCAATTTGTTCCGAACAGGAGGACAGGTGATTTACAAAGAAAACACGGCAAGAAAGCCACAAAACGCGGCGTTCTTTGTTCACAAGTATCATCGAAAAAGCGAGCGGGACGAAGCGCAGACCAAGTTTGACACCGTGAGCAAGAAATTTGCCGACTTCAAGCGCGAGAAAAAACTGCTCGACGCGGGTAAAACGCAGGCAGAAAACGAGCGGGACGAATGGAAGCAGAAAAGCGGTATGCTTGAAAATCAGCTGGAGTCTCTCAAACTCAACAATACGAACCTTGAAAACAGAATTAAGGAGCTTGAAGACGAGCTTGAGCTGTGCGGGAGTGGAGATGTTCGTAGAATTTCTGCGGAAGATGAAAGACTTCTTTCTCTGTACAAACAGCGATACTCAGAATTGCGGGCAAAGTTTTCTATTGGAAATGCTGTAGTTACAGCGGTTATAAAAGGTGGAAGCGTAAAAGAATTTAAAAACAGGGGTTTAGACTAAATGGTGCGCTTTATGCAATCGATGTTGTGCAATCGCTCCCAGCAGATGGAGTTGGTAGCAAGCGCAGGGCTTTTCCGCTGTCATGCTTCGGCGGCGGAAAATGAATCAGCGGGAAAAAGAGGTTAAGGAGCAAAGAGCTATGAAGATGTGGAAGAAAATTGCGGTGGCGCTCACGCTCTCACTTGCGCTTTCGGCGTGGGGAGAAAGCGAGCGATTTCCAGAAAGCACTTATGAGAGCCTACCCAAAAGGCACGAAAGAGTATATTGCCTATATTCATAACGAAGACAACAGCTTTGAATTGAGCAAAAAAAGGGCGCACATGCCGATAGTGGCGAGGTGCGCCGCTTTTGTCTGCGCAGGATTATGAGTGCGCAGAAATCTGTTCTGCAAGCTGCTTCACCGTTTCCAGCGGCAAATGCGAAATCTGAACTATTTTTTCTCTAAAGCAATTTTACGGCTACGCCGTCGCTCCCTACGTCCATAAGTGTGAACTCTTGGATTTTTTTCAAGGATTCTCTGCCGCCGCGCCAACTGCTTTTCGTCCATAGTGGTATGATAGCACAGTTTCGGCTGCTTCTCAAGGAGAAGAAATGGCAGGCTATGCTACATCAGGGCGGCTTTTATCTCCTCCAACACACACAGCGCGTCGATGCCGGTTTTTAGCGTGGATTTCAGTTCCGTTTTGCCGTCCAAAAAATCAACCGCATTTTGCACCATATTTGAAAAATACAGCGTCTGCGGCGGCGCTTTTGCCGAATTGTCTATCGTGAGCGACTTAAAGCCCGTGTAGAGCGTGGACGGTGCGCTTTTGTACACGGAAAAATATCCGTTGCCGATACAAATGCGCCCCAATGTGCCTCGAATGTCGATGTCGAAACCAAAATATTTGCTTCTGCCGCTCAAACTTACCGTCACGCACGGACAGACGCTCGTTTCGTACAATGCCGTAACGTTTCGCACTGCGCCGGAATCGTCGCGGAAAATGCCTGAGACAACGGGATTATGCAGAATCGGTTTGTAGCGCGATTTTTGTGCACGGCTCAAAAGCCCGCTGTGAGATTCTGGCTCGGAATCTGTTTTTGCGGGCAAAATGCCTTCGAGCAAAAACATTACAATGTCCACCAAATGCGTGCCGTCGTGGATAAGCGAATAACTGCCCGTCGATTCTTCTGCTTTGTCGTACACCTTGAGCGACGACGACAAAAGCGCGTTTATGCTTTGGATTTCTCCGATTTTGTGCATATAATCGCGGGCGAGCGCGTAATCTTCCGCAAATCTGCGCTCGTGATTTACCAAAATGGGAACGCCGTTTTTTTCGGCTTCGGCTTTGATAATCAGTGCGTCTTTTGTGTTGAGCGCAACGGGCTTTTCCAGAATCACGAGTTTTGGTTTTGCGTTAATTGCGTCCAGCGAGACCTTTAAGTGATTGTCTTCATTGACGGCAACCGTTACGATGTCGGGCTTGTGGCGCGCAAACAGATTCGCCGTGTTCATATATGCGGGGAGCGGATAATTCGCCGTGTGCCATTCTTCTGCGCGGCTAATGTCGGTGTCACAGCCCGCAATCATCTTTATGCGCGGGTTTGCAAGCAGCGCGGCGGTGTGCGATGCCGGTTGCTCTCTTTTTTTGTCTTGACCGAGACTGTAGCCGATTCGCCCAAGACCGACGACAGCGGCTGTATAAATCGTTTTTTTAGGCTTGGAAAATAGGGGAAACATATAAAATTTATCGGAACGGAACGGCAAATAAAAAAGGCTCTGTCTCTTTGACAAAGCCTTTTCTTAAAAGGAAATCGGGTGAAGATTACTCCTCTACAACTTCCTCAACAGCAGCTTCTTCAGCTACTTCTTCTTCTTCAGCAGCAGCCTCTTCAGCTACTTCTTCTTCTGCTGGAGCAGCTTCTTCTGCAGCTGGTGTCTCTGCTGGAGCAGCTTCTGACTTTGAAGATGCGCAAGAAGCGAAAGAAAGAACAAATGCTGCTGCGCCAATCAATGCGATAGACTTAACTAATTTCATTACGTAACTCCTTATTGAAACAGCCTTTTTGACTGCCAATAATTTGACTATAGCGCATATATATTTTTTTTTCAATAACCCGCGCCATAAAAAAATGACTTAATTCTTAAATTTGCGAAAAAATTTATCAGCTATCAGTATATCGAAAAATACATTTTTGGAACATCTGTAGCGATTTTTTTGTATATGCTTGTAAAGCAATTAAAAATATCGTATATTCTTATATTATGCTAGATAATATTTTGACTTTCATTTTTGGCTCTCAAAGGGAAAGAGATGTAAAACAGTTGCTTCCTATCGTTGCCAAAGTTAATTCCAAAGAGGAATGGGCGAAAAGCCTTACTCCCGAACAGTTTCCAGAACAGACAAAGATTTTTAAGCAGCGTCTTGCCTCTGGCGAAAGTTTAGACGACATCTTGCCTGAAGCGTTCGCCCTTGCCCGCGAAGCCGCTTATCGTGTGCTCGGTCAGAGAGCGTACGACGTGCAGATTATGGGTTCTCTCGTGCTTCATTCTGGTCGTATCACCGAAATGAAGACGGGTGAAGGAAAGACCTTGATGTGCGTTGCCGCCGCGTATTTGAACAGCTTGACGGGAAACGGCGTGCATATCGTTACCGTAAACGACTACCTTGCAGAGCGCGACGCGGATTGGATGCGCCCTGTGTACGCTTATATGGGGCAGACGGTCGGCTCAATTTTGTCGAATATGGACAATGAAGCGAGAAAGGCGGCGTATAATTGCGACATCACTTATGGAACAAATAACGAGTTCGGTTTTGACTACCTGCGCGACAATATGCAAATCGACGTGAAGCGCAAAGTGCAGCGCGGATTCAATTTCTGTATCGTGGACGAAATCGACTCTATCCTCATCGACGAGGCGCGCACTCCGCTCATCATTTCGGGCGCGGGAGAAGACGACACCGTAAAATATCGCGAAGTCAATAAATATGTGGGTATGTTCACCGAAATGGCGAAAGACCCGAAAACAAACGCATACATCGACGAAGACGAAATCAATATGACCCCAGAGGAAAGAGCGAAACTCGACGGCGATTACAAGCTCGACGAAAAGAGCCGCCGCGTGAGCCTGACCGATAAGGGTATGGAAAAAATCAATAATATCCTGCTCTCTCAGCACCTCATTCCTGAGGGAACAAGCGTTGAGGACGAAGAGAACTTCGATTACGTTCACTATTTTACGCAGGCAATCCGCGCGCACAAACTCTATCACATCGATGTCGATTACGTTGTGAAAGACGGACAGGTGCAGATTGTCGATGAGTTTACGGGGCGTATCCTTGACGGCAGACGCTACGGCGACGGTCTTCATCAGGCTATCGAAGCAAAGGAAAACTTGAAGATTGCGCAGAGAAATCGCACTATGGCGACAATCACGTTCCAGAACTTCTTCCGTATGTACTCTAAGCTTTCTGGAATGACGGGTACGGCGGAAACCGAGGCGGTCGAGTTCTACAAGATTTACAACCTCGACGTTGTGGTAATCCCGACGAACAAGCCTGTGCAGCGTATCGACGAAAACGACGAAGTTTATTTGAACGAGATGGACAAATGGAACGCAATCGTCAAGGAAATCGACGCGGCGCACAAGAAAGGTCAGCCTGTTCTTGTCGGCACGGTGTCGGTTGAGAAATCCGAGCTGCTTTCTCGCTTGCTCACGCAAAAGGGTATCCGCCACGAAGTGTTGAACGCGAAGAACCACGCGCGCGAAGCGATGATTATCGCGGAAGCTGGTGCAAAAGGCGCGGTTACCGTTGCGACGAATATGGCGGGACGCGGTACTGATATTAAGCTCGGTGGTTCTCCAGAGATGAGAGCGCGAAAGAGAGTCGGAACAGAGGCGAGCGATGAGGAGTTTCAGGCGGCTTTGAAAATTGAAACGGAGAAATGGCAGAAGGATTGCGACGAAGTGAAGGCGCTCGGCGGTCTTTACGTCATCGGCTCGGAACGCCACGAATCGCGCCGCATCGACAACCAGCTTCGCGGACGTTCTGGACGACAGGGCGACCCTGGACGCAGTAAGTTCTACATTTCTATGGACGATGATTTGATGAGGCTTTTCGGCGGCGAGAAGATGAAGAATCTGATGAGCCGTATCGGAATGCAGCCTGGCGAGCCTATCGACCACCCGTGGCTGAACAAGGGCATTGAGCGGGCGCAGCGAAAGGTTGAAGAGCGAAACTTTGAAATCAGAAAGCACTTGCTTGAATACGATGATGTGTTGAACGAGCAGAGAAGTTTCATCTATCAGCAACGCGACGCAATCTTGGTGGACGACAACCTTGACGAGCGCGTTATGCAGACCGCCCGCGACGCTCTCGACGATTACTTTGACGAGTACGAGGACAACGAGCGAAAGAGAGGAAATAACGCAAAGACGGCTCTCATCGACAAGATACGCGGATTATTCGGCTTGCAGCTGACGGCGGAACAGCTCAAGAAAGACGACATCTTGAAGATGCTCGAAAACGACATCAAGGCGAAAGAAGAGCTTGTCGGCAAGGCAAACTTGAATATGTTTATCCGCTTCCAGTATATCCAGATGATTGACCGCAAGTGGCTCGACCAGCTTGAAGAGCTTGAGGGCTTGAGAGAGGCTGTCCATTTGCGAAGCTACGGAAGCAAGAACCCGCTCACTGAATACAAAATCGACGGCTTCGACCGCTTCAACGAAATGCTCGGCAATATCCGCCTCGAAATCGCCGCCCGTGTGTTCAAAGTGAAAATCCAAATCGCGCCTGTGGAAGACCGAGAGGCAATGGCGCGGCAGCAGCAGCGAGTTCAGCAGACCCAAGCGACGCACACGAATGCCCAAAGTGCAAGCGCGTTGAGCGGAGAGAAGGCAAAGACGCAGGCACAAAGAACACCGATGCGCAGTGTTTCCGCTCCGAAAGGCGTAACGCTTGTTCGCTCTACTCCAAAGATTGGCAGAAACGACCCATGTCCGTGCGGCAGCGGCAAGAAATATAAAAACTGCCACGGCAGACAGGCTTAGCACGCTAAAAAGATTCCCGTATGTACTGCGGGGATTTTTTTTGTCTGCAAACAGTTTTTTTTACATCGCAACAGTTGTTTTGTCCCAAAAAATATTTTTGCGCTCGAAACAACTGTTTTGTGTGCCCTGCAAACTGTTTTCGCCTCGAAACAACTGTTTTGCGCCCAAATCAAGAGTGTTTTTCGCACAAAACAACTGTTTTGTGTGCCCCGCATTTTGTTTTCGCCGCAAAACAAATGTTTTGAGCCTTACACAAACGTGTTTTTGAGCCAAAACAAATGTTTTGTGTGCCGCACACTTTTTTTGACCGCAAAACACATTTTCGTGGGACACAAAACGCGGGACACAAAAAAAGAGAGCCGCTCGGGTGGACTCTCTTTTTGGGGAGCAATGCGCTGGCTGATTGAGCCGCCCGACATCGTGAGCGAGGCGGCTTCGCAGTTTTCAATTTTTGTTTCGCCGCTGATTTCGCCCGAAACAAAAATCGTCCAGTTTTCTTCTTCATTGTCAGAATTGTTAATTGGTGATTGCGTCGATGTTTGCAGAGCCTGCTTTGACGAATGGGAGCACGTTTTCGCTCATCGCGATTTTGACGCGCACAAAATGCGGACCGACCGAAAATGCCCGCTTGTACCATTCAGGCTCGTCTGCGATGTCCATTGCGTCAATCCCAAATCCGCGCGCGATTGCCACGAGGTCGGGACTGCGGCGGAAAATGCTTGCGCTGTAGTTTTTGTCAAACAAATATTCTTGCTGTTGCCGCACCATTCCGAGCGCGCCGTTATCGAGCACGATGACCGTTACAGGCAAATCCTGCTCGGCAAGCGTTGCCAATTCCTGCACGTTCATCATAATCGAGCCGTCGCCCGAAAAGCAGATAATGCGCTTGTCGCGGTTTTCGAGTGCCGCACCGATAGCCGCAGGAAGCCCGAAGCCCATAGTGCCGAGCGAGCCTGACGTAAGGAGCTGCCGCGGTTTTTCAATCGGATAATATTGCGCCGTCCACATTTGGTGCTGTCCCACGTCGGTAGAAACGATGATGTCCTCTTCGCGAAGCCCCGCCTGAAGCGCGTAATCGGGGATTTCTGCAATGAATTGTCGCGGATTGATCGACGCTGAATCCTGCGAAAACGAAAGCGTCTGCTTGAGACTTTCGAGCGATGAGAGCCATTCTGCGCGCTCGGCAGAAAATTGCAGTGCACCGTCTTTTTGCTTTTCAGACACGATTTTTGCGGCAAGGCGCGGGAGAATATCCTCCGTTTTTGCCACGATTGCAATCTGTGCGTTCAGGATTTTGTTGATTTCTGCCGCGTCGATGTCGATGTGAATGATTTTTGCATTCGGGCAGAATTTTGCAATCACGCCCGTTGCTCTGTCGTCAAACCGTGCTCCTGCCACCAGCACCGCATCGCTGTCGTGCATTGCGCGATTTGCGGCAACCGAGCCGTGCATTCCGACCATTCCCATCATTCCAACGTAGCTTTTCGGCACTGCGCCGATTCCCATCAAACTCGTAACGACGGGACACGGGAAGATTTCCAAAAGCCGCGAAAGCCCGTATGCCCCCGCGGGAGAGTTTGCGCCGCCGCCTGCGTACAGCACGGGCTTTTTTGCACCAAGGAGCAATTTTGCGCACTCGCACACGCTTTGCTCGATGTCGCTTTCTGAGGTGTGATAGCGGAGCGAATCTCCCAAACCCGAAAAAGCCTTATCGTTCGGATTGCCGAGTTCAGGCATTTCGGGGAGCGTGTCAACGTCGATGATTTGCGTCTGCACGTCGCGGGGCACGTCGATTAGCACAGGTCCGGGACGACCATTTTGCGCGATTGCGAATGCTTCAGGGATTGCCTTCAAAAGCTCTTTGGCGGATTTTACCATAACACTGTGCTTGGTAATCGGGAACGAAAGCCCGAATGTGTCTGCTTCCTGAAATGCGTCTGTGCCGATGAGCGAGGTGTTTACCTGCCCGGTTATCGCTACAATCGGCACGGAATCGCAACGCGCGTCGGCAATCGCGGTCAGAAGGTTCATCGCGCCCGGACCGCTCGTGGCAAGACACACGGCAGGCTTTCCGGAGGTGCGAGCCATTCCTTGCGCAATGAAACCCGCCGCTTGCTCGTGGCGCACCAAAACGTGCGTGATTGAACTGCGGCACAGTTCGTCGTAAAGCGGCAAGATTGAGCCGCCGGGAATGCCCGCCACGGTGGTGATTCCAGCTTTTTCGAGCAACGCTGTAATGATTTGAGAGCCTGTCATTTTCATCGATTTTCCGCCTTTGGATATTATAAAAGAAATGGCTGCACCGTTTTTAGTCCGTTTAGTATGCGTCGTATTATTCAGAATGTTTTTGCATACCGTTTGCGTCACATCTAAAAATGGTTTCAGCTAAAAAGGTTTTGTTACGAAATGTATGCTGATTTTGACCGTCTGCGTCTATCATTCCGACTGATTTTCGGAATCTCTTTTTTTCGCAGGCATACGTTCTGTAACACCGCCTAAAAAATATTCTCATAGGCTTTTTTTTTTGTCAAGGCGTATTTTTTGCGCGTTGTGTTTTTTGCATTTTAGGGACGGAAAAAACAGAATGAAACACAAAGAAGAAGGCGTTTGCAAAGGCGAAAAAAAATCAAAAAAAATCCCAAAAAAGTATAGAAAAAAATATGCGTTTTATGCTACTATCGCATTTACGTTTTTATGACATACAACATATTTTTTTGA
>CALBGU010000027.1 GCA_937893155.1 uncultured Treponema sp.
CGTACTTGTCAGCCATAAAAATCATTAAACTTAATTATTATAGGAATATTATATACTAAATTTAGATATTGTAAAGTCCCTGATAATTAAATTTAATTATAGTATCCGTATGGGGTTCAAAGAAAACTTGCGGAATGAACTTTCCTTCCAAAATATGATTGTCAAAGAATTAGCGTACAAAAGCGGTCTTAGCAAGCACACGATTGACAATTATCTTACGGGACACAATTCTATTCCCAAGGCTGATGTCGCTGTGAAAATCGCGCAGGCACTGAATGTCAGCGTGGAATACCTGATTACTGGTAATGATTCTAAGTGCGCTGAATCCGCAAGACTTAGAAAAATCCTGAACATTTTGAAAAAGTTGGACGAGCGCGATTTGAAAACGATTTTCGACCTTGCGCGCTCTCTTGAATCCAGCGCAATTACAAAATAAAAAAGGCGGGAACGGTGCGCGCAAAATTTTCAAGCGGTCTTTCGCTCGTGAATGCGCAGGTGTTTTTGAAAGATAACCGAATGGGTATTCTTGTGGGCACGAGCAAAGAAGACGGCACTGGCAAGGCGTATTTTATGATGTTCTCGCGCTAGGGGGCGGCGGTATGAAGATTCGCATTTTTCTTGTGCTGTGTGTCGCGCTTTTTTCTGCGTCGGCGTTTGCAGAAAAGGGCTTTTACGAGGGTGCAGGCGGCGAGGGCAAGGTGATTATGGTAACGAGTACACCTGTGCAGAACGCGGCTCGGGACGGCTCGGACTCTTTTTTGCCCGCCAAATTGCGCGAAAATGTGGTTGCAGGATTGAGCCGTTACGGTGGGTTTTCGGTGATTGACCTTGCTGAAGCCAAGAACGTGGCGCAGATTCAAAAACAGCTTGAGTCTGCGCTGTATGATGATTCGGTTTTGATTGAAGCAGGGCGAATGGAAAAGGCAAAACAGGCGGTAACTGTGCGCGCTTCAAGGCTTCCCAGCGGCTCGTATACGGTGAGTGTGTCGATGTTCGATGTGGAAAGCGGAAAGACGACGGCGCAATATAGTTCTCCTAAAACGTTCGATTCTGCCGAAAGTTGTGCGCTGTTGGCTCATTTTGAGTGTGTGCAGTATCTGATTGTGCGCCTTGACGTGATTCCGACAGAAGCGGGCAAAGCGGCGGTCGCGAAAGAAAAAGCGGAGGCTGAAAAAGAGAGCGTTGCGGTAAAAGAGCGCGCCGAAAAAGCAAAAAAACTTGCGAAACAGCAAGCGGCTGAAAAGGCTGCGGCGCAGAAAGCGGCAAATTTGGAACAAATGGAACTTGAGCGTCAACGATTCGAGTTAGAAGAGCGTAAAAAAGACGCAGAAACCAAGCGCGAGCGCGAACAAAAGGAATACGAGCGGGCAGAAGAGGCGCGGATTCAAGCGGAAGCAGACGAACAGCGACGGCGCGAAGAAGCTGAATTGCAGGAAGCCGCAGAAGCGCGTGCTGCACGAAAGGCGCAAAATCCATTTGCTGGTGAAACGTACACGGTGCGGATTGAAAACGGCAGTAATCTTGACACATATACGATGGTGTTCACGGGTGTGAGCGAGTGCAGTGTTACGGTTTCATCACTTGATGCGGCAAATCGCGAAAGTACGTTCACGGCGAGCGGAAACTATTCATATTCGGGGAAAATCTTTTCGCTAGATGTGATTATGCGCGGTTCACCCGTGAAGCATTTGCAAGCATTGCATTGGAAAAGTGCGGTTGCGTTCAAAAATGGTTACGGCGTTGCGGAGCTTACGATTCCCGTATCATCATCAGCGAACGCTAAGCGCGTAAAAGCCGAGTTTCTGCGCAAATAGGCGGACAAAAACGAGGGAGAATAAAACCGTAGGCTTAAAATGAGCCACGTCAAGCGCGCATTTTGGGTGTATTATCATATTGTGCCGCACTAATCGCGAAATCGTGCTTGACGTGCGCCCGTTTATCGCACAAAGAGTGCGCTGGCGTGGGGGCGGAGAGGGGCTTTTATGTCGCCAAAACAGACTTCGCGCTCCTCATCGCTCAAGTTAAACAGCGCAATGTACGTTTTGCCTTCGTCGTCGGTGTTCTGCCACACGGCTTCAAAGTCGTTTCGGCACATCTGCACGGGTTTCCCGCCGTGTTGCTGAATGTGCAGCAGCTCTTTATCCGTCA
>CALBGU010000028.1 GCA_937893155.1 uncultured Treponema sp.
TAATTATTCTGAAGGAAATGAATGCTTTATTGGTAAAAGTCATTTAGATACTGATAATGTACTTCATATTAATTTAGTTAATAACGATGGCTCTTTTGATGTATTAAAAAGACAAATAGATTATTTAAATAAAGAAGATGAAGTATCAAAAATTAAATCTCTTATGGAACAGAGTATAGCAGAATCAAAGACGGTTTGTAAAGAGTTTGAGGGCGTAAATACCAATCTTTTACGCTTGGTGAATGCACTTAATGCGCTGGATTTCCGTGTGCTGAAGGTGGAAAACAACGGCTTGGAGTTTAATGTGCAATGCAGGTTTCAGGAAAGGAGCGATGTATGCAAAACACGGTGAGGCTGAATGAGAGACCGATACACGTGGCTGATGTGGCGGATATGCTGGGGTATTCTAAGGGCTATGTGTATCAGTTGGTGATGAGTAAAGAAATTCCGTTTCACAAACGGGGCGGCGGAAAAGGTTCTGTGTTGTTCTTTGAGAGCGAGTTGCTCGATTGGATTCACAAATCGTGGGACTATTCGCCAGCGCAATGCGACATCACTGAACGAACGGAAAAAATTCTGAAAAACCTTGAATAAAAGGCTTGAAGAATAACGTTAATTCCTTAATATGCAAGACATAAGAAGCATAACGGAGGTTTTCAATGGACGAGTATGACGAGTATTACAGCGATGAGGAAGATGATATTCGCTATCTTGGCAGTGGGGACGAGAGCGAAGAAGTTTTTGAAGACGGCGAAAAGCTCAAGTTTGAAGTGAACGGAAAAACACTGTATCCGTATTTTGCCTACACGCTGAGCTGGGATTGGGATATTGAAGGCAAGTATGCAGAGGGCGAGAGGTTTTGCGCAGACATCGACGAGGAATCAATCGAGATTACCGACGATTACGGCGAAACGGTGGATTATGAGCCAACAGCGGAGCAGCTTGCAGAATGGGAGGACTACCTTGAAGCAAATGCAGAAAAGGCGGTCGCGTTCAGCGGCGGCGTGAACGGCTGGGAAAGCGTGAAATCAATCGTGGCTTAATCTTGCTTTTTGGGTGGGGACTTTATGAAAACAAGGTTAGACAGTTTGAGACAAGCGCAAAGATGTTTTGACCGCGCGGTGTACGAGGTCGGACGAAATGACAAGGCTCTGGCGCAGTTTTTTTTCAACGCCGCGAGCGGTTACCTACAGAAGTCGAAACGGGAGATACAGGATTATGTTGAGCGAACTAATAAATAAAGATTTGTGTTGTTGGCGACACACGGGCGGAATGAGCAGGGAAAAATGGCTAGAAGTTCGCAAAAACGGAATCGGCGGAAGCGACGCGGGGGCAATTATGGGGCTGAACAGATACAGCTCTCCGCTGACGGTGTATTTTGCGAAGAAGGGCGATGTGCCGCAGGTGGAAAATGCAGCGATTCATTGGGGCAATGTGTCGGAAAACGCTATTCGGCGCGAAACTGCCAGAAAGTACGGCTTAAAGGCGCGGAAAATGCCGTATATGTTCCGCAGTCTTAAAAATCCGTTTATGATTGCCGACCTTGACGGGCTGGTGATGGCGGAAACGGAGACCGACATCGAGGGCGTTAAGGTGCAGGGTGTGGGCGGGCTTGAAATCAAGACGACGACGCACTTTAACGGCGAGTTCACGCCCGTCGAAATCCCCGACAGCTACTATGCGCAAGTGCAGCATTATATGGCGGTTACGGGGTTATCGTGGTTCATTCTTGCCGTGGAGATTGATAAAATCTACGGGCGCGAGTATGTGATTCCGAGGAATGAGGGCTTTATTGAGAGCCTGATTGAGAAAGAGCGGGTGTTTTGGAATGACTATGTGGAAGCCGACATTCCGCCAGCTCCGACGGGAATTGAGCGGGAAATGGAGATTATCGGCACGCTGCCGACGGCGGAAAGCGTGGAAATCGACGCGAGCTACAGCGATTTATTGGACGAGAGGGCGGCGATTGAAGCGCAGATAAAGGAGCTTGAGAAAAAGAGCGCGGCACTCAAAGAAAGCGTGTTGCTTGCGATTGCACAGGCTTCTGGGAATGAGAGCGCAGAGAAAACGACGGCGGTGTGTAATGAGTGGCGCATAAGCTACAACACACAGACGCGAA
>CALBGU010000029.1 GCA_937893155.1 uncultured Treponema sp.
GGCGACACGGCTCGTGTGTTCACATACGGAATGTCTGGAGGAGGAGCGCAGAGTGCATTGATGGGTGCAACGGGCGATGCGGCTGAATACGATGCGTATCTGAAGGCAATCGGCGCGGTGATGACGGAAAGCGACGCGGTGATGGGCAGTATGGATTGGTGTCCGATTACGAATCTTGATGTGGCGGACGGAGCGTATGAATGGGAGCTTGGCACGGCGAGAGCGGGGCTTGACGAGGAGACAAAATCGATTTCCGAAGCGCTTGCGCTTTCTTTTGCACAGCATATCAATGAATTGAAGCTCAAGGACGAAAACGGCGCTGTTTTGACGCTGGAGCAGAGCGAAGACGGGCTGTATCACAGCGGCAGTTATTATGATTATCTGAAAACGGTGATTGAAACATCGCTGAACAACTTTTTAGCCGACACCTCATTCCCGTACAATGCGGAAGCGCAAAAAGCCGCGCTTGGCACGAATATGCTGTTGCCGCCGGATTGGAAGCCGCGCGGTCCTGCGGGAATGAATCAGGACGGTGCGCCTAGTGCGGAGGCGATGGACGGCGTGGAGCGCAACAAAGCGGCGAATAACAATGTATCGCTTTCGGGAACGTATGAAACGGCGGAAGATTACATCGCCGCGCTCAATGCGAACGAAAACTGGGTGCATTACGATGCGGAATCGAATACGGCACACATCGAAAGCGTGGAAGCATTTATGCGAAATGTGAAGCAGCTGCAAAAAAGCGTGGGTGCGTTTGATTCTCTGACTGGCACACAGCCCGAAAACACGCTGTTCGGCTTGAATGACGGTGAACCTTCCCATTTTGACAGTGCTCTGGCAGAAATCCTTTCGGGAAGCGAGAAGGGCGATGAATACAAGGCGGCGATTGCGCGAAAAGACAGCGTGGGGCAGTCGGTGAGCTATCGCGTCAATATGTATAATCCAATGTATTATTTAAGCCCCGCGTACAAGGGCTTCCAAAAGAGCACGGTCGCAAAATACTGGCGCATTCACGCAGGTATCTTCCAAGGCGATACGGCAATCAGCACCGAATTGGATTATTATCTTGCGCTTTTGCAGTACGGCAGCAGTGTGAAGAGCGCGGAATTTGCGGACGTGTGGGGATTGTATCACACCGAAGCCGAGCGCAAAGGCACTTCAACGGATAATTTTATTGCGTGGGTAAAAGAGTGCCTGAAAAGCGAATAGCGGCGAGTTTTTTACCGTCTGTGCGCTGAAAAATGCAGAAAATGAGATGATTTAAGTAGCAAAAAAGCAAAAATCAATCATTTTCTTGTGTTTTTGGCGCAATAAACGCTGACTAAGAGTTTGTTTTTGCATTTATTGTATCATAAATGTGAAAACAAACTCTTTTTTTGTGATTTATGATACAATAAATGTCGACTAAACATTTTTTCTGCAATTTATGATACAATAAACGTCGACTAAAGACTTTTTTTGCAATTTATCGTATCAGAAATGCTGATTCAAGCATTTTGCGAAGGTGTTTGAGAGCGTGTGTTATGCTGAACTTGTTTTCAGCCCCTTGTTACCTCTGCATTAAATTAAAGATTATTCACGTCAAAGAGCGATAATGACAGCATACACGTCCCAGAAAAAATGAAAAAAAATGCGAAAATGTATTTTAATAAAAAACGATTTCAGATATATTTTTTGTATGATACGAAGAAATATCTTTTTTGCGGTGGCGTTTTTGAGTGCCGTTTTTGCTTTTTCACAGGAAATGGAATCGGAAAATTCTGTAGCGACAGAAGAAAGTGCAGAAATTGTGGCGGAAACAGAGGAAGAAAGCAAGAAAATCGGAGAGATAACGTTTTCGGGGCTGAAAAAAACGAACGAAAAATATCTGCGGCGCGTCTTAAAGGATTTTGAGGGAAAAGACGCGAACGAGGAGAATCTAAAAGCACTGGAAAATGCGCTTCAAAAAGAGCAGCTTTTTGAGGAAATCAAGGTGAATGCGGATACTTCGGGCGAGACGGTTTCTCTTTCTATTTCGCTCAAGGAAAAGATTTCGTTTTTGCCGCTTCCGTTTGGCGCGGTGTCGAACGGAAATGCGATGTTCGGGCTTTTTGTGATGGATACAAATGCGTTCGGCGTTCGGGATTCGTTTGTGTTTGGCGGTTTGTATTCCGCATCGTCGATGATGGGATTTGCGATGTATTCCAAGCATGCGGTTGACATTACGCACCCGGGTTTTACGCTTTCGGCGAGTTCTTCTAAAAGCACGACGACGATTTCGGACGAGGCAGAAAACGATGTATTTGAATATGACCACAAGGGCTTTGGCGCAGGACTGACGATTAGCGAAAAACTCGGAAAATACGTTTCGGTGAACGCGGGTTGCTCGTATTCGTATATGAACAGCGATGAGGCGGACGATGAATATGCGGCGTGGGACGATACATTTTTTGGCATTGACCGCATTCAGACGATTACGCCGCATTTTTCGGTCGGCATTGGCGCAACGGATTGGAACGGCGTTTTTCTTTCTCAAAAATCGATAGGATTCGGCGGTTCGCTTTTGTTCACGGATTTTTTTGACGGCGAAACATGGCAAAAAGCGCAGACGGCTTCGGCAAAATTGGTGTTGCAACAGCCGCTTTTTTCGCCAAAGTTTCGCTTGATGAGCGCGGCGGCGGCGTTTTGGTCTCACGACGCGGCGATTACGGCGTGGCAAGGCGGGAGCGCGGTGAACGTCTCCATTTTGGCAAGCAATTTTGTGTCGAAACGGCTTGCGGGCGGCAATGCGGGCTTTGAGTGGGCTTTTGCGACCTCAAAAATCGGCACGTTTTCGGCATACGGGCTGTATGAATGTGCGTGGGCGCAAAATTTTGCCGAAGACATCGTTTTTGCGCATGGTCCAGAGGGCGGAATGAAGCTCTATCTGTCAAAAATCGCGATTCCAGCGCTGAATTTTGGTATGGCGTACAACGCGGTGGAAAAATTCTGGAACACAACGTTTGCGTTTGGCGTGCAGTTTTAGTTTTGCGCGCTTACAGAACGCATTGATGGATAATTTTGAGAAAAACCGTCTGCCCAATCGCCAACTGTTCTGCTTCAAGCGTGGGAATGTCGGCGATAATCGGCTTTTTTGCGCTGAACGCCCCGTTTTCCACGATTAACCGCGTTCGGTTTCCCAAAAACAGCGCAGATTTTATGCTT
>CALBGU010000030.1 GCA_937893155.1 uncultured Treponema sp.
CGTATGAATTGCCAGCGGGGTGGAAGTGGACGAGGTTGGGAGATGTGGCAAAATGAGCGAACTTATAAAGAATGACAGCGAATATGCAAACTGGATTCAATCGATTTGCAATGAATTCAAGAAAAGCCAGATAAAAGCCTGTGTAAAAGTCAACGGGGAAATGCTCGGATTTTATTGGAAGCTAGGCTCTCAAATTGCGGAGAAAAAGAAATCGGCAAAATACGGAGACAATTTTTTCAAGTTTTTGAGTCAGGATTTATCGGAAAAATTGCCACAGTCGCACTGTTTTTCTCCAACAAACCTTCGCTATATGGAGCGGTTCTATCTGCTTTACGCTGGGGAAACGGCAAATTTTCCCCAACTTGAGGAAGATTTGAAAAGCGTGCCGTGGGGACATCACAAATACATCATTGACCGTTTTTCTGGCGACGTGAAAAAAGCTGTTTTCTTTGTGAGAAAAACGATTGAAAATAACTGGTCGCGTTCCGTTCTGCTCAATTTTCTTGATACAGATTTGTACGAGCGGCAGGGCAAGGCTCTGACCAATTTCCGTGCGACTCTTCCCTCAAAGAACAGCGACCTTGTGCAGGAAATGACAAAAGACCCGTACCATTTTGATTTTCTTACGATTTCGGAGCGGTATAACGAAAAAGAGCTGAAAGACGCTTTAGAGCAGAATATAACGAAATTTTTGCTTGAATTGGGCAAGGGATTTGCGTTTGTCGGCAAGGAATACAGGCTTATGATTGGCAAAAAAGAAAAGTTCATCGATATGCTGTTCTACAATATTTTTTTGCACTGCTATGTCGTTATTGAAATAAAAACAGGCGAGTTTGATTCTGAAAATATCGGGCAACTTGGAACGTATGTAAGCGCGGTCAACGGAATATTGAAGAAAGAGGGCGACAACCAGACAATAGGTCTTTTGATTTGCAAGTCAAAAGACAACGTGCTTGCAAAATATGCGCTAGAGTCTTCGAGCGAACCTTTGGGGATTTCGGAATATGAGATTTCAAAGCTCTTTCCGACAGAATTCAAAGGCACCCTGCCGACGATAGAAGAAATAGAAGCAAATTTGTAGGCAGTGTTTCGGACGGTGAGCGTAGTCGAACCGATAACGGAAAACGGAGGAATTGAAAGATGACAAAGAACGATATTGAACCGCGGACGGAGAGCGTAGCCGCGCCGTATGAATTGCCAGCGGGATGGAAGTGGTGTAGATTGGGAGATGTGGCAAAGTTTGAGAGGGGGATAACTTTTCCTGCATCTGCAAAAGAAGCAGAAAAAAATGAAAATAATATTCCGTGCCTTAGAACAGCAAACGTTCAAGAGAATGTTGATTTTGATAATTTGATTTATGTTAATAAATCATTTATGAAGAATAATGCTGAAAAATTGGTAAAAGCTAATGACATTATTTTTTCATCAGCGAATTCTCGTGAATTGGTTGGAAAATCATCTTTTGTATATTCACTTCCATTTCCAATGACATTTGGAGGTTTCATACTTTGCATACGACCAAAATCATCTGATAGTAAGTTTTTATTTTATTTTCTTCGATTGCATTTTCTTCTTGGTAGATTTATGGGAAAATCAACTCAAACTACAAATATTGCAAATATCAATACAGAAAGTTTGTCTAATGTAATTTTCCCCCTGCCGCCCACGCTCGCCGAGCAGCAGCGCATTGTTTCGCGCATAGAATCGCTCTTCACAAAGCTCGACGAAGCGAAAGACAAGGCGCAGAGTGTGGTGGACGGCTTCGAGCTTCGGCGCGCGGCGGTTCTGCACAAGGCGTTCACGGGCGAACTTACGGCGAAATGGCGCAAAGAACACGGCGTGAGCGATGATTCGTGGGAAGAAAAGACGATTGGGGAATGGTATTCTATCAATCCGAGAATAAAGGCTGAAGATGAATTATCTGCGTCTTTTATTCCTATGGAAAAAATTGAAGCAAACTGCGCAAATCGATTTACTTACGAAGTGAAATTGTGGGGAATCATAAAGAAGAATCATACACAGTTTGCAGATGGTGATGTTTGTTTTGCAAAAATTTCGCCTTGTTTTGAAAATGGAAAGGCGTTTATTGCAGAAGGTCTTGAAAATGGAATAGGAGCAGGAACAACAGAATTGATAATTTTACGCAATGCAGAAATTGATGTTCACTATACTTTTTATCTTATAACAAGTGCTGATTTTGTCCGTGGTGGGTGTGCAACATATAGCGGAACAGTTGGGCAGCAAAGAATTAGTATGGATTATGTGCGTAATTACAAAATCCCTGTTCCAACGCTCCCCGAACAGCAGGAAATCGTCCGCATTCTCGATTCTGTGCTTGAAAAAGAGGCGGACGCAAAAGAAACAGCGGAGCGTGTGCTTTCTCAAATCGACTTGCTCAGAAAGTCCATTCTTGCGCGTGCGTTCCGCGGGGAGCTGTAGGTTTTCTGCTTGATTTTACATAAAATCTTATGTAAAATCTTATATAAGAGGTTTTTATGGTAACTTTTGCACGCAATGAAATAGTTTCAAGCTCTCAGTTTGTCCGCGGCTTTGCAGGATTCTTGCAGAGAATGACAAAATCCAACGATGAGAAAATCGCCGTCATAAAAAACAACCAGATGCAGGCTGTTATGATTCCGATTGATGAATACGAGCGGCTCAAAAGCCTGAAGGAAGCTGCCGAGCAAAAAGAAATTTTCGAGACCGTGCAGGAGCGAAAAAATACGCCTGTTTCTGAATATGTCTCCTACGACGACGCAATGAAAATGGCAGGATTGTAAGTGGAATACGAAATAAAATTTCACCCTCTGGCGTTGCAGGAATTCTGCAATCTCGACGGAAGCATAAAGAAACTCGTTAAAAAGCAGCTCGACAAGTTAAAAACTTCCCCGTTGCTTGGTGAGGAGTTGGGAAACAAAAACGGCTATGATTTGTCGGGCTACAGAAAAATGTATGCCTGCAAAAAGCAAATCCGAATCGTGTATTCTGTCGTTGAAAATGTCCTTCTGGTCAACATAATCGCCATCGGCAAGCGCGAAGAGATGGAAGTCTACAAAACGGCTTCTGAGCGGGTGTGAACAATGGCACAGGAGTATTTCGGCTGAGTGGAGTTCTCATGTTGTACCTGTTTTGTGAAAAAAAGAGTTTGCGCAAAATACCGAAGGCTTCTTTTTTAAAAAGTGAGCGTTCGGTAAAATACCGAAACGTGTTTTTGTGGAAAAGTGGCTTTCGGTAAAATACCGAAGCGTGCTTTTGTGGAAAAGTAGCGTTCGGTAAAATACCGAAGCGTGCTTTTGTGGAAAAGTAGCGTTCGGGAAAATCCTGAAGTTTATGATATATGTTTATGTCTGCGAGGAGTAAATATGACAAATCAAGAAATTGTTAGCAAGTTGTGGAACTTGTGCAATGTGCTTCGAGATGACGGAATCACTTATCATCAGTATGTAACGGAGCTGACGTATATTCTTTTCTTGAAGATGGCAAAAGAAACGAATACCGAAAAAGAAAACATTCCCGAAGAATATCGCTGGGATAGTCTTGTAGCAAAAAGCGGCATTGAGCTTAAATCGTTTTACAAAGAGCTGTTGACGCAACTGGGCGAAAAAACAACGGGCAGAGTTCGCGAAATCTATAACGGCGCGGCTTCCAATATTGATGAACCGAAAAACTTGGAAAAAATTATCAAGTCGATTGATGAACTTGACTGGTTTTCGGCAAAAGAAGAGGGCTTGGGCAGTCTTTACGAGGGCTTGCTTGAGAAAAACGCGAACGAAAAGAAAAGCGGTGCGGGGCAGTATTTTACTCCGCGCGTTTTAATTGATGTAATGACTTCTCTTGTTGCGCCTCAAGCGGGCGAGCGGTGCAATGACCCTGCGTGCGGCACGTTCGGCTTTATGATTGCTGCCGACAGCTATGTAAAATCTCAAACCGATGATTATTTTGATTTGAGTGCAGAAGAGGCGGATTTTCAGGTAAAAGAAGCATTTAGCGGTGTTGAGCTTGTTCACGAAACGCATCGTCTGGCGTTGATGAATGCGATGCTTCACAATATCAAGGGAAAAATCATTTTGGGCGATACTCTCAGCGAGGCGGGAAAGTCGGTAAAAGATTTTGATGTTGTTTTGACAAATCCGCCGTTTGGCACGAAAAAAGGCGGAGAGCGAGCGACTCGAGATGATTTTACATTCACCACGAGCAATAAGCAGCTGAACTTTTTGCAGCACATATACCGTTCTCTAAAAACAAGCGGAAAAGCAAGAGCTGCGGTTGTACTTCCTGATAACGTGCTTTTTGCGGACGGCGACGGCGAGAAAATCCGTGAAGACTTAATGAACAAATGCAATTTGCATACGGTTTTGCGCTTGCCGACGGGCATTTTTTATGCGCAGGGCGTAAAAACGAATGTGCTTTTCTTTACCCGCGGACAAACCGACGAAGGCAACACGAAAGAAGTTTGGTTTTACGACCTGCGCACTAATATGCCGAGTTTCGGAAAGACGAATCAGCTTAAAAAAGAGCATTTTGCCGATTTTATCAAGGCATACACTGCCGAAGACCGTTCTTCTGTTGAGGACGAACGCTGGAACTGCTTTTCTCGCAAAGAGATTGAAGAAAAGGGCAATAGCCTTGACCTCGGTCTTATTCGCGACGAAAGCATTTTGGATTACGAAGATTTGCCCGACCCTGTGGATTGTGCAAATGAGTGCATAGACCAATTAGAGCAAGCGTCGGAGTTAATCAAAGATGTGGTGAGAGAACTTTCTATGGCTTTAGCGTGAGTTTTTCGCAGGCGGAGCGAAGGAAATAAAGAAAAAGGCGATTTCGCTTCGCCACGAAAAGATGTGCTTGTCGATAGCGCACAGCAAGAGATTTTTTATCTCGTCCCATTCGTTCGGCGAAACAACCGTGCTCATCGCTTTGGCATAGCTAGAACTTTCTGCGTCGAACCACTGCGCGACTTGTTTTTCGCTAATGCGCCGCTTTTCATCTAATGACTGCGCGGCGTAATGCACAGAAAATCCCTTTTCCTCAAAAAACGCTTTTATCGTCTCCGCGTCCCACGAAAACAGCGGATTTGTTTTGTCGGAAAAAAACGCTTCTTCTACCGTGCTCATCTTGTCTAAAACCGCCTTTTGCGCATCGTTGCACTTGATTTGCTCTTTTATCAAAAGCGACAAATGCTGACCGTGTGCAGGAATGTGCTGGGCAATAACGGCAGCGGCGTCGGGGGCAAAAAGATTTTTATCAGAAAACAATGTGCAAAGTTTTTCTAAATCTTCAAGTTTTGTTATCGCGTCGCGCAAAAAAACGCGGTCAAACGTTATATCACAGAGTTCGTCAAGCGACAAAAACAGTTTCGGGCGGTCGAGTTCGTCAAGAGTGCGCGAATATTGCTCGATGACTTCTTTTGCCTTTTTGCTCTGACACAGCCCGCACGCAATCCCCTCTGGCGTTTGTCGCGTCAAAGCCCAAATCAAAAGCGCGTCGTCTGCGTTAAAAACAAGACTTCGCGTGTGGCGAGAGATTTGCGCGATTTGTATCATTGCGTCGCGGATTTTCGTAAGGATTTCGCTTCTGTTCGACTCAAGGCGGCTTCTCCACGCCTGTTCTGCGCGCGAAAGAGCCGTTTCTTTTGCTTTGTCGGCTGGCGTGAACGTGAGATTTTCGCTTTTTTGCGTCGTGTTTATCGAAAAGGCTTTATTTATCCACCATTCGCTTAACGCCCCCTCTTTATTGGCAAAATGCGGCACGGGGTGCATTCCGCAGGTCGCCTCTGTATCGGCTTGTTGCACGGTGTTTTCCATAATCGCGGCAATTTGGATTTCTCGGCGGGAAAGCACGTCGGCTTTTATCGATTTTTCATAGCCTTGCTCACTCGGCGTGTAGAAAACGCGACCAACCAGCGCATCGGGAAGATACTGCTGTGCAACCCAATGGTCGCGATAGGCGTGCGGATACATATAGCCCTGCCCGTGCCCGAAGCCCTCTGCGTCGCGATTTCCGTCGCGCAAATGATTCGGGACTTCGGCGTCCTCTTTTTCCACGCTTGAGAGTGCGTCAAAAAACGCCATCGATGAATTTGATTTCGGGGCAGTGGAAAGATAAAGCGCGGCGTGTGCCAAAAAGTAGCGACCTTCGGGCATTCCCACGCGGTCGAACGCCTGTGCGCAGCTGGAAACCACGCTGATAGCCGTCGGGTCTGCAAGCCCTGTATCTTCGCACGCAGAAATAAGCATTCGGCGAAAGATAAAATCCGCGTCTTCGCCTGCCCGCACCATTCTGGCAAGCCAATACATTGCGGCATCTGGGTCGCGTCCGCGCAAAGACTTTATGAACGCGCTGATGATGTCGTAGTGATAATCGCCGTCGCGGTCGTAAAGAACAACTTTTTTCTGAATCGACTCTTCGCAGACTTCGCGGCTGATATAGATTTTGCCGTCGGTTTCGTCGGTGGTTTCTACCGCCAGTTCCAGCGCATTGAGCAGACTCCGTGCGTCTCCGTTCGCAGTGTCCACAAGATGTTCGAGCGCGCCTGCTTCAAATACGACGTTTTTTGCTCCGTAACCGCGTTCTTTGTCCGAAAGTGCCATTTTTGCCGCTTTCATCAAATCTTCTTTTTCGAGCGGCTTTAGTTGAAACACGCGGCTTCGGCTTACCAATGCTTTGTTTACCTCAAAAAACGGGTTTTCGGTCGTTGCGCCGATAAGGATAATCGTGCCGTTTTCTACCCACGGCAAAAGTGCGTCCTGCTGACTCTTGTTCCAGCGGTGCACTTCGTCAACGAATAAAATCGTTTTTTTGCCGTAGAGTTTTCGAGCATTATCGGCTTGAGAAATCGCGGTACGAATGTCTGCAACGCCCGTTAAAACCGCGTTCAGCGTGAGAAAATCGCTTTTTGTGTGATTTGCAATAACACGAGCAAGCGTTGTTTTGCCCGTGCCAGGAGGTCCGTAGAAGATAACGGACGTGAGGCGGTCGGCTTGGATTGCGCGGCGCAAAAGCCTGCCCTTGCCGACGATGTGGTCTTGACCGATGTATTCATCAAGGTTTCGCGGACGCATTCGGGCGGCGAGCGGTTCTTTCGCCGTGTCGCGCCCGTCGAATAAATCAGCCATTATTCACAGTTCCAGTTTCCGCGCCCTGCGTAATACGCCCAAAGGCACTGATTATCCCAATACGTTGCAGAAGCACTCGCCGAGCCTTTGTATGTGGTTGAAGCGTAAAGCGTGCCGTCTTCTTCGTTCGCCATTGGGTCGAGAGAAAAGACAACCCAAATATAATAGTATGAACTCAAAATGCTGCGTGCGTTTGTGTCGAAACTAGAAGACGCTTCGGACGTGATAGAGCCGTCGGTGTTTTTGCTGACGTGATACGCGCCCGATTTTGTGCCGAGCAAAAGCGTATCGCCCGTAACCGCGATAGACAAAATATCTGCACAGTCCACGTCTTTAGAGCCTGTTGCAGTAAGTGATGTACCGTAATAAATCGTATCGCTTGTGTTTGCCCAATATAAATAGGTGTCGTCTGCTGTAATTGCAGGATAATCGCTGAAATATACTGTACCATTGTAACAAGCGGCAGCAACTGTTGAGGTTGTTAAGCCTGTTGTAGAAGCTGTTACTTCTGTCGGTGTTGAAGTGCCATTTAATTCGTATACTTTTCCTGTAAGAGAAGAACTTGATGAGTACATTCTAAAATAGGCGTGTCGGTTGGCTTCTGTCGTGGAATCTGCGCCGAATAAGACGACGGGATAATCACCTAAACTTGAAACGTCTACTTCTTCCCATTCGCCGTCAACAGTATCCATACAATAGATGTGCATTGATTTTTGTATCAATTCGCCTTCGTAATCGCTTGATGAATCGGTATCTTCTTCATACGTTTTGCTGATTGCATAGATATAATCTGCGTCGGTTGCAATTTTCCACACCGTGCCGCCGTCGGGAATGCTTGCCATTTTATGCCATTCGCCGTTTGTCGTTGACGATGCACTTTTATACCACGGATAGCCGTTTTGCGTGATAAGATAATCGCCAAAGCGCGCGATTGAGTTCACATCGCCGTCGATTTGCGAGCTGTTTAATTCAACTTCTTGATTGATGTCGTAAAAAATAGGGTCAAAACACGAAGTAAAAAGCAGGGCGCACACTGCTGCAAAAATAATGTATATATGTGATTTGAAAAGATTTTTCATAAAAAAACTCCGTTTATGTGCGGTTGTCGTATGGCTGTTAGAAGAAGTGATAGCGCATTGAAAGACCAACGTCGCAAAAATGACCAAAATAATTGTATTTGCTTTCTTTGTACCACTGCGGCATTCCCATCCACGTGCCGAAAATGCCGAGCGACCACGCTGGTGAAATGCGGTAAAACGCGCCGGCTTCTGCTTTGAGGATAAGACCGGGAAAATACGTTTCGGAAAGATAATTTTCAACCGCCGCACCCACGCTCAAGGTTATCGGGAACTCGAATTTTGCAAGCGTGGGCTGAAACATCGCCGCAAAGGTAAGCGGAATGTAATTGAAAATATTGCCGCCGATGGTAGGCTGATAGCCGAATCCCAAATCCATACCGAGCGCCATAAAATTGCTCAGAAAATAATAAAATCCGATTGACCCCGTGCCACCGACTTCCAGCTGGCTTTCGCCGTCCTTGAGCGGATTGCCGCCGAAATTGAGCGGAAGCGCACCCGCAAGCTCGATTTTGATGAATTTATCACCGCGCACGTTCATCGCAGGTTCGTCCTGTAATTCATCTTGCACGTCGTCTTGCTCTTCATCTTGTTCGCCGTCGTTTTCTTTTGCTTTTAAGTCTTGGTAGGTAAAAAATCCCGAATTTTCTGCGATTTGCGAAACCGCTGAAAAGAGCAGAAAAAACGAGATAAAAACTGTGGTAAAAACACGTTTCATTGATTTCCTCTCGATAAATAACGATTGCTTTTTTGTAATAGCAATAGAATTTTATGTGCAAATTGTATATAGTAGTGATACCATATCATTTTTCGCACTGTTTTTCAACATACTTATAAACGATTTTGCATAAGGAAGGTTACTATGAGCGCAATCATTATTGATGGAAAGGCTATTGCAGAGGAAGTTCGCGCCGACGTAAAGCGCAGAGTGGACGCATTGAAGGCAAATGGTGTCAATCCGTGTCTGGCGGTTATCCTTGTGGGCAATAATCCTGCGAGCGTGAGCTATGTTACAGGAAAGCGCAAAGCTCTTGCCGAAGCGGGAATGAGCGACAGAAGCCTTGAACTCGCCGAAGACACCACCGAAGAGCAGCTTCTTTCTATAATTGATGAACTCAACCGCGATGAGAGCGTTCACGGTATTCTTGTGCAGTTGCCGCTTCCGCGCCATATCAGCGAAGACAAAGTGATTATGGCGATTTCTCCCGAAAAAGACGTGGACGGATTTCACCCCGTGAATGTGGGCAATATGATGATTGGGCGCGACGGCTTTTTGCCTTGCACTCCGCACGGAATCTTGGTCTTGCTCGAAAAGATGAACATCAACACGAACGGCGCAAACGCTGTCGTTGTGGGCAGAAGCAATATCGTGGGAAAGCCTGTCGCGATTCTTTTGACGCGCCGCGAATACAACTGCACGGTTACGATTTGCCACACGGGAACAAAGAACATCGCCGACGTTACGCGGGGCGCGGATATTCTCATCGCCGCGGTGGGAAAGCCGAACACGATTACTGCGGATATGGTCAAAGAAGGCGCGGTCGTTATTGATGTGGGCGTGAACAGAATTGCGGACGCAACGAAAAAATCGGGCTTCCGTCTGTGCGGCGACGTGGATTTTGAGGCGGTCAAAGAAAAGGCTTCGTATATCACGCCTGTGCCGAAAGGGGTGGGACCGATGACAATCGCGATGTTAATGCAGAACACGGTAGAAAGTGCCGAGCGGGCTTTTGAAAAGGCAAGCAAATGATAGATATTCAAAACACAGCAGATACAAGAGAAATCCCGCTTCAGAAAGTCGGCGTGAAGGGCGTGCAGTATCCCGTTTCTGTGCTCGACAAAGCGCACGGCACGCAGCAGACGACGGCGACGGTTGACCTGTTTGTCAATCTGCCGCACGATTTCAAAGGCACGCACATGAGCCGCTTTATCGAAACGTTCCACGAGTATCACGACAATTTGGGAATGAAGCAGTTTTTGAAAATGCTTGCGCAAATGCGGCGCGCCTTAGACGCAGAGCGGGCGTTTGGCGAATTGCGATTTCCGTTTTTCATCGAAAAATACGCGCCTGTAACCAAAAAAGCAGGAATGATGAGCTACGATTGTGCGTATGGCGGCGAGGTGAGCGAGGCGGAGAGCAGATTTTGGGTGAGCGCAAAAGTGCCAGTAACGACGGTCTGCCCGTGCTCAAAGGCGATTAGCGAACGCGGTGCGCATAATCAGCGGGGAATCGTTACGGTGAAAGTGGAAAACACGAGCTTTTTTTGGCTGGAAGACGTGATAAAAGCGGTGGAAAATGCCGCGTCTTGCTCGCTGTACAGCGTCTTAAAGCGCGAGGACGAAAAGTTTGTAACCGAAACTGCGTACGACAATCCGCGCTTTGTGGAAGATATGGTTCGCGAGGTGTACCTTGCGCTCAAAAACTTCCGTGTCGAAAAGCCGTTTTCGTATTTCAGCGTTGAGTGCGAAAACTTCGAGAGTATCCACAATCACAATGCTTACGCATTCACCGACACGCACAGCGTGTTTTAGCCTGCGCACAGCGTGTTTTAGCAGATAACGAGAGAATAAATGACAGAAATTGACCATAGAAAAGCGGCTGAAGAATTTGCTCAATATTGGGCGGGACGGGGCGACGAAAAGCAGGAGTCGCAGCGGTTTTGGATTGGATTATTGCAGAACGTCTTGGGCGTGGTGGACGCGACAAAGATTATCGACTTTGAAAAGCGCGTGAAAATCGGCGCGACCAAGTTCATCGACGGATACATTGCGGAAACGCGGACGATTATCGAGCAGAAAGGCGCGAAAATCGACATCGACCACGCAGAAAAGCAGAGCGACGGCACGGAACTCACCCCGTTTGAGCAGGCGAAGCGGTATAACGACAATCTGCCGTATGAGAAAAAAGCGCGGTGGATTGTGGTGTCGAACTTCCAAGAGTTTCGTATTCACGATATGAATAGGGAAGAGCCTGAAAAGGATTTTACGACGATAAAGCTCACGGAACTCGACAAGCAGTATCAGTCGTTTAATTTTTTGGTCGATGAGAAAATCGAGCGCATAAGACTTGAAGAAGATTTGTCGGCACGGTCTAACAAGTATGTAAAAAAACTTGTTGCCGTCTTAAAACCGCAATACATTGAACCTGACGAAAGCAGTTTGCGTTCTCTTAATATTTTGTGTGTGCGCATTGTGTTTTGCTTGTATGCGGAAAAGGCAGAATTGTTTGCAAGCCATAATGCTTTTGAATCATATATCAAGAGTTTTGCAGTGGAAAATCTGCGCGATGGTTTGATAAAACTGTTCAAGGCACTCGACACGCCGACAGAAAAGCGCGATAAATACGATACAAAAACTGCGGCGTTCCCGTACGTCAACGGCGGTCTGTTTCGCGACGAGAGCATTGAGATTCCGAACCTTACAAAAGAGTTTGTCGAGGTGATTGAAGAGTGCGAGAAATTCAAGTGGAACGAAATCAGCCCGACGATTTTCGGTGCGGTGTTTGAATCGACTCTGAGCGGCGAAATCAGACATTCGGGCGGTATGCACTACACGAGTATCGAGAATATCCACAAAGTTATTGACCCGCTGTTTTTGGACGGCTTAAAGGCAGAGCTTGCGGCGATAATCGGCGGCGGTCATTCCGAACTCGTTTCGGAATCTCAGACCCTGAAACAAGTTCAGGGTGACACGGGGAACAAATCGCGCGGCATTGTGGGCATAAACGAGCGCAGAGAGGCGATCGCGGCGTTCCAAGACAAAATTAGTTCGCTCAAGTTTCTTGACCCAGCGTGTGGCTCGGGGAATTTTCTCACCGAAAGCTATCTGTCGCTTGCAAAGCTTGAAATTACGGCACTGGAGGCGACCAAGGACGCGGGCGAGATGTTCGTGAGCGGTCAGCCTAAAGTGGACATCAGCCAATTCTACGGCATCGAGATTAACGATTTCGCCGTAACAGTCGCGAAGACTGCGCTGTGGATTGCCGAAAGCCAAGTGAATAGCCTCGTGAACGCGATTGTGCAGGAAAAGCGCGCGTATTTTCCGCTCAAGACGAGCGCGAACATCGTGGAGGGCAACGCGCTCAGAATGGATTGGGCGACGCTGCAAGACCTCACCCCCCGACCCCCTCTCCTAGTAGGCGAGGGGGAGCTGTCGCTGTTCGAGGGCTTTTACACGCACGTTGACGGCACAGCGCATAAATACGATTACATCATGGGAAATCCGCCGTTCGTGGGGTCTAAATACTCAAGCGAAAGCCAAAAAGCAGATATGGATTTTGTATTCAAAGGAGCAACCATAAAGTATCGTGCATTAGATTATGTTTCTTGTTGGTACAAAATGGCTTTAGACTTGATAAAAGGCACTTCCGCAAAATGTGCGCTTGTTTCCACGAACTCAATCACTCAAGGCGAACAGGTTTCGCTTATGTGGAAGCCTTTGTTTGAAAACGGGTTGCAAATTGATTTCGCGTATCGCACGTTCCGCTGGGACAGCGAAAGCACGGAAAAAGCGCACGTTCATTGTGTTATCGTCGGCTTTTCGCACCTCACCCCCCGACCCCCTCTCCTAGAAGGCGAGGGGGAGGCTCAAGTGTTCACCTCTCGTAATATAAAAGGAGATGTACCGTCAGCGCAGGAACTCCCCTCTCCTACCAGGAGAGAGGCTGGTGGTGAGGTCAATGGAGATGTCATACGACATCAGAAAGTGAGCAAAGAGAAACTTGAATTGGCGAGAAAGTTTCGCAAAGAGCCGACAGAAAGCGAAAATGCGGTGTGGCAAATGCTTCGCAACAGGCAGATAAAAGGCTTAAAATGGCGCAGACAGCAGGTAATCGACGGCTTTATTGCAGATTTTTATTGTGCGGAGTTAAAGGCGGTTTTGGAAATTGACGGCTCTGTGCATAACTCGCAAGCCGCGCAAGATTATGACGAAGCCAGAACAGAGATTTTCTCGTATCACGGCATAAAGACCTATCGCTTGAAAAACGAAGATTGCAATGCAAACAAACTTACGGCTTTAGTTGAATCAATGATTGCAAACAATCTCCCCTCTCTTGCTAGGAGAGGGGCAGGGGGTGAGGTTACGACCGCACAGGATACGCAGAGCTATACCATACAGGGTAAGCCTAGCTATACCATATCGGGTAGCCCTAGCCATACCACACAGGATACGCAGAGCTATACCATACAGGATAAGCCTAGCTATACCATATCGGATAGCCCTAGCTATACCGCACAGGATACGCATAGCCATACCATATCGGGTAAGCATAGCTATACCACGACGAAAAAGATTTATAACGCGGACGGCACGATTGAACAGGCAGAGAATATCAACGGCTATCTTTTGGACGCGCCGAATGTGTTTATCGAAAGCCGCTCTAAGCCTATATGCAATGTACCACCTCTTTTGACAGGAAGCCAAAGGATTGATGATGATAATTTTATGTTTGATGATGTGTCAAAAGAGGAGTTCTTAAAAAAAGAACCTCAAGCTGAAAAATATTTTCGTGTGTGGTACGGAGCGGATGAGTTTTTGAATAATCGCCCGCGTTGGTGTTTATATTTGGGAAATTGCTCGCCTGCAGAACTCAAAAAAATGCCGAATTGTAAAGCAATAATCGAGAAAGTAAGAGAATACCGTTTAGCGAGCAAACGCTCGGCAACTGTAAAAGCAGCTGATTATCCTGCACATTTTGGGCTTGAGGTGATACCAGAATCAAACTTTATGATTGTCCCTGTGGTTAGCTCAGAAAAACGAAGATATGTTCCGCTTGGTTTTATGTCGCCTGAAAAATTGTGTAGTAATCAAGTTAATCTTATTCCGAATGCGACGCTGTATCATTTTGGGGTGCTCACCAGCTCGGTGCATATGGCGTGGATGCGCGCGGTCTGCGGCAGGCTTGAAATGCGATACCGCTACAGCAAAGACATCGTGTACAATAATTTCCCGTTCGTGCTACCTCACCCCCCGACCCCCTCTCCTAGTAAGAGAGGGGGAGGCTCGGCGGCGCAGACACACCCCTCG
>CALBGU010000031.1 GCA_937893155.1 uncultured Treponema sp.
CCTTTTTCCAGTTATCCTTAAACCAACCACCGATTGAGTCAAATAAGCCGCCGCCTGCCACGTTCTCCAGTTCGTCCTCGGAAAGTTCCACGGTTTCGCTCTTTTTCTGTTCTTTCATTGTCGCTTCAAGCTGCTCGCGCATAAAATCGCACTGCTTTTCCAATTCAGACACCGCAAGTTCTGGATAAAACTCGTGAATTGCCGCAAATGCTTCTTCGGGTGTGTTTGCCGCTTCCACAAGCTCGGTGATTTTCTCCGCGTCGAATTTGTCAGAAACCTTCTCGATGTCCGCTTCCGCAACTCCGCCTTTTGCCAATGCCATTTTCATCTCTTCGTTTGTCATAATTATTTCTCCTTGCGATTCTTTCGCTTTATTACGCTGTCTTAAAAATATCCTTTAGTTTGGAAGATTTCCTGTACCTGCAAGACCTCCGACAACAGCCCCTCCTGCCGCAGTTCCGACTCCCGCTCCGATGAGTGCACCCGTTGCTGCTGCTGTTGTAACGACTTCCACATACATAAATGATGTCGCTCCTGTGGACACCGCTGTCAAAGCAGAACTTGTAATGCACGCTCCGACGGCAGCTCCCACACCTGTGCAAACTAATGCCGCCCCCACAACGATTGCCGCTCCTACAGCGACCGCTTTCCAGTTTTTCTTGAACCAGCCGCCCACAGAATCAAAAAATCCGCCTCCTGCCACATTATCAAGTTCATCTTCGGTAAGTTCTATCGGCTCATTGTGTTTCTGTTCATTCAATGCCGCTTCAACCTGCTCTTTCACAAAATCACACTGTTTCTGCAATGACTCAACTTCAAGTTCTGGATAAACCGCGTGGAGTGCCGCAAATGCTTCTTCGGGTGTGTTTGCCGCTTCCACAAGCTCGGTAATTTTATCTGCGTCGTATTTTTCAGAAACCTTCTCGATGTCCGCTGTTGAAACTCCGCTCTTTGCAAATGCTCTTTTCATTTCTTCGTTTGTCATTTGTATGTTCTCCTGTTAAAATCGCTTTGTTGTGTGTAAGGCTTTGTTTTGCGCTTACATTTATTTATACGAAACGCACTCAAAACGGGCTAACTTTTTTTGCAAAAAAATGGTAAAAAATGATAGTATAAAAAGGGAGGTGGCAATTATGTGCCAAATAGCAGTTCAAATTCCAGAAGCGGTTTTGTACGACACACATATGACGGCAATACAGGCAAATGATTATGTGAGAAAACTTATTGCGCTTGATTATTACACGCGCCAGCACGTTTCAATCGGATATTGTGCTCAGATTGCGCAAATGACGGAGGAAGATTTTATACGGTTTCTTTCTGAAAACAATATTTCGATTTTTTCGTTTGACGACAAAGACGAATTCCTCGATGAGATGAGAAATGCCTAGAGTAATTGTGAATTCAACACCGCTTATCATTTTGAGCAATATCGGAAAACTGGAGTTGCTTAAAAAATTGTATGCAGAAATCTGTATTCCAAAAGCAGTTTTTGATGAAGTGTGTGCAAAAGAAGATTCTGCTTGTCAAAGAATTTTGGATTATCCTGATTGGATTCATATCTGTAAAATAAAAGACGAAAGCCAAAAACGAATGTATCAAGCCAAACTTCACGCAGGTGAAGTTGAGGTGATGATTTTAGCACAAGAAAATCCTGTGGCTGACCTTGTTATCCTAGATGATAATGCAGCGAAAAAGACTGCAAAATTTTTGGGATTAAAAGTTACAGGTTCTCTCGGCGTTCTGCTCAAAGCAAAAAAAGAAAATCTCATCAGAGAAGTAACACCGCTGATGAAGCAACTGATTGCAAACGGTTTTTATATTACGCGCGATGTTTTTGATTTGGTAAAAAATGCTGCGGGTGAATAAAAAAAATTTTTCGCACTGCTTTCGCTCGGCGACGGCAAAAAAAAATTTTTGTCGCACTCACTCCGCGTGGATTTAGTAAAAAAAAATTTTTTTCGTGTTGCTTTCGCGCGGCGGCGGTCAAAAAAAATTTTTTTTGTGTTCACTCCGCGTGGATTTGATAAAAAAAAATTTTTTTCGCATTGCTTTCAGTCGGCGGCAGACAAAAAAAATTTTTTGTCGCTTTTTTCTCGCGAATTTTGTTGCGGTTTTATGGCAGAACGCATATACTCTTTTTCAAATAATACGAGAGAAGGAGATTTTTTTATGAAAAATCTAAATCAGAATTGTTCGATTGGCACCGTAAACACCGTGGCTGAATCACTTTCGGACTTGATTGCAAAATCAGGAAGCAAAGACGAAACGTTTTTGCTGTTCGGGAAAAAACTCGGTGAGCTTTCAACGACGCAGAATACGGCGATAAAAAAAGACCGTATCTATTCCGAACTCGACCCGCTCGATAGCGAACGCGATTCTTTGTGGCGCGCGGCGTTTGATATGGCGGCGATGTACAAGAAAAATCCCGTCAAGACGATTCAAGAAGGCGCGGCGGTGGTCTGCCCGATTTTTGAAAAATACGGCAGAGGCATTGCAAAAAAAGCCTATGACGAAGAAAGCGCGTATATCACGAGTGCGCAAACTGATTTGAGCGCGGAAAGCGCGGCGGCGGCGGTCAAAAAATTGCCGGGATTGAGCGAAGTGCTGGAAAACCTGTGGGCGAAAAACAGCGCATTTAAGGCAAAAACGGCAGCGTTTTTATCATCAAAAGCCGTAAATACCACGAGTGCAAGCGCGCTCAAAAAGGAAATCGTTGCGTTGGTGAACGCACTGATTGCGTATGTGGATTCCGTGGGTTTTGTGCGTGACGACCTCAAGGGATTTGAAAAAGAATTGTCTGAGCGCATTGCCCGCGCAAACGCATAACAGCTTGGATTGCACAAAAAAAGACGGCAGAGATGCCGCCTTTTTTTCGCCGCTTTAGGAAAATGCGTCAGGGTCTAAACGCGCAGGAGCCCAAAACGGCTTGGAATAACTATGAAAAAACAGTAGGCGTGTTCGATAATATAGCTTTAACAAGAGGCTTAAGCCCCTTGCTACATAAAAAAACTATAGTTTCCGAACAAGTCTTGTGAAGAAACTTTTATGCTTCGTGTTTCATAACGAATCTCCTTACATTCCCGATTTTTCTTTTTTGTGTAGATGCGATGCATTCAGTTTTTGACTGATACATTTATTTATACGAATGAAAGACAAAAAAGGCTAAAAAAATTTTCTTTTTTTTTCGGGATTGCGCAAAATAGAAAAATCTGCGATTCTGTTACGCACAAGAAAACCGTGTTTTTGCACAAAAATGAGCTACAATATGATTACGGTATCGAATAAAATCTAAGGAGATTGTATGAAAATTCATTCGCTTAAAATGCGCATTATGGTTCTTTTTGTTGTGATTGCCTTGCTGATGACGGTGGCAATGTCGGCGATTAGCCTTCATTTATACACCGCAAGCTCAAGAGCAGAGCATATCAAAATTGCTTTGGGCGCAACGAACATCGCCAAACAGTGCATTGACGCGGACAAAATCGGCGAATACATTGCGCACGGAAAATCAGTGGACGGATACAATGAAACGCTTGAAATGCTCAAGGAAATCCGAAAAAACACGCCCGACATCGAATATTTATATGCGTATCAAATCCGAAAAGACGGCTGCCACACGATTTTCGACACCGATGAAGAAATGCAGGATTACGAAGTGGACGAACTGGTGGAATTTGATGAATCGTTTATGAGTTATGTGCCCGATTTATTGGCTGGAAGAGAAATCGAGCCGATTGAATCGAACGACAAATTCGGTTGGTTTTTGACGGTGTACACGCCCGTTTTTTCTTCTCGCGGCGAGTGCGTGTGCTATGTGGGCGCGGATATTTCGATGAATGCGCTCAAAGAGTACCGAACAAAATACATTGTGAACATACTCATTTATTTCGTGCTGATTCTGCTGTTCATTGCCTTGGTGAGTATGGTGATTGCCAAGCGGTTTATGAAGCCGATTCTGGAACTTCGGCGCGCATTTCAGGCGATGGCGGGCGGCAGTTTGGCAGAAAAAGTGGAGCGCACGGCTCAAAACGAAATCGGTGATTTGGCGGATTCGTTTAACACGATGACGGCGCAATTCCGCTCTCTTACGCTCGGTATTTTGGCGGTGAAAGACAACCTCAAGGCATCGGGCAGCACTTTGTACGACGATGTGCTGAGCACGACCGACGCGGTGGAGGAAATGCGCGAGAGTATCCGCACCGTGAGCGAACAGCTTGCGACGCAGTGCGTGAACGTGGACGATACGGCGCAGGCGGTCAAAAAGATTACCGCAAGCACCGAGAGCCTTGAAAGTCTTATCGGAGTGCAGACAGAATCGGTGTCGAGCGCGGCGAGGGCGATTGAATCGATGGTGTCGAATATCGCGGGCGTGAATACGTCGGTGGGCAAAATGGCGGCGGAGTTTTCCGAGCTGGAGCAGAATGCCGAAAGCGGATTTTCAAAACAGCGCGCGGTCAATGAAAAATTGAGCGAGGTGGAATATAAATCGAATGCGCTTCAAGAAGCAAATGCCGCGATTGCCTCTATTGCCGAGCAGACGAATCTTCTGGCGATGAATGCGGCGATTGAGGCGGCGCACGCAGGCG
>CALBGU010000032.1 GCA_937893155.1 uncultured Treponema sp.
AAGGGCGATTCGTGAAACATTGACTGAAAATGATTTTGACTTTGTGAAAAAAGGTCAGTCAGAAGCGGCGGTAAAAGGTTCTGTGCGCCGAAAAGTGCAGTTTTTGCCGATTTTGGACAAAATATTGCAGCAGAGTACGCTTGTTGAAGAAGATTTTTCTAAAAACAAAATCACTTGCAGCCTTGCGATGTCGGAAAACTCCTTTACACTCGGCTTTGTTATGACACCTAACGGAAGACCGAAGACATTGCTGAAAGGAAATGAGCTGAAAAATTATTTTGCCATTGATTCAATAAAGCGGAGAAAGCGCGGCGAAAAGATTTTTGAAGATTTTATTGTACCGCCGTTAAAAAAGCAATAAAAATGCGCATAAAAAAAGACTGGACGGTTCAAATCCAGTCTTTTTTCGTCAAATGAGCCTTAGGCTCTATTTCGCCAAGAGATTATTGAGCGCGGTTACGAACTTGTTCGGGTCTTTTAGCTCTGCGCCAGAAACGAGCAATGCCTCGTCAAGCAAAACTTCGCTCGTGTCGGCAATAACCTGCTCATTGTCCGTGTCGCGAATGTCTTGCACGAGAATATGGTCGGCGTTCACCTCAAGAATCGGCTTGACTTCGCTCATTCCCGTCTGTCCCATCGCCTTCATCATGCGCTCCATCTGAACTGACGGGTCGTTTTCGTCGATAACAACGCAGCTCGGGCTGTCTGAAAGGCGTTTTGAAAGAACAACGTCCTTGACTCGTCCTTCAAGAGCCTTCTTAATCTTTGCGACCGCGTCTTTGAACTCTTCTTCCTTCTTCTTTGCCTCGTCTTTGTCCACTCCCAGCTCTTCATCGCTGCCAGCGCGGTTCACGGCTTTCAATTCAAAGTCTTTGTATTTGCCATAGCCCGAAATCACGATGTCGTCGATGTCGTCCGCCATCAAAAGAACCTCAAAGCCCTTCTTTTTGTACGCCTCAAGAAGCGGAGAAGCGCGAAGATTCTTTTCGTCCGTGCCTGTGATGTAGTAAATCGCCTTCTGTCCGCTTTGCATGCGCTGCACATAGTCGGCAAAGCTCGTCCAATTCTCATCTCCCGTGCCTTCAGCGGCGGTAGACTTAAAGCGCACGATTTCTGCAATCTCGTCGCGGTTTGCATAGTCGCCGTAAAGACCTTCTTTCATCGGTCTGTTGTAGTTCTTGACGAACGTATTCCACTTTTCGATTGCTTTCTTCTCGTCTTCGCTTCTCTTGTCGGCTTCCACCTTTCTCGCCTTGTCGGCTTCCTCGCCCATCTTCTTGAACTCGCCTAAAAGTTTCTTGACAGACTGCGATTTGATTGAAGAGAGGATTCTATTCTGCTGCAAAATCTCTCTCGACACGTTGAGCGGCAAATCCTCGCTGTCGATTATGCCGCGAACAAAGCGCAAATATGCAGGCAAAAGCTCGCGGTCGTCGTCCGTGATGAAAACGCGCTTGACATAGAGCTTGACTCCGCTCTTATAATCCGCGTTGTACATATCAAACGGCGCGGTCTGCGGCACAAAGAACAAAGTCGTGTATTCCTGCGTGCCTTCTGCGTGCGTGTGAACGTAGTGCAGCGGGTCTTGTCCGTCGTGCGATACGGTTTTGTAGAAATTGTTGTAATCCTCTGCCTTGAGTTCTGATTTTGAGCGTTTCCACAGCGCGCTCGCAGAGTTGACTTGGTCAATTTTGTTCTCGGTTGACTTTACATTTCCTTTGTCGTCGTACTGCTTCTGCTCGTAGTGCAAGAAAATCGGGAATGCGATGTGGTCTGAGTAGCGTTTGATGAGTTCTTCAACCTTCCAGCGAGAAGCATAATCTTTGCTCTCGTCGTTCAAGCTCATCACGATGGCAGTTCCGCATTTTTCTGCGCTGTCAAAGCCGTATTTCTTTGCTTCTTCGCTGTCTGCGGCAATCTCTTCAATAGAATAGCTGTTTGTGCCGTCAGAAGACCACTTCCACAGCTTGCCGTCGCCTGCCGCCTTTCGTGTGTAGACATCAATCTTTTTTGCCGCCATAAATGCGCTGTAGAAACCGACACCGAACTGACCGATAAGGTTAGAATCGCCTGCGCTCTTGTCGTTTGATATTTTTTCGATAAAGGCTTTTGTGCCAGAACGTGCAATCGTTCCGAGGTTCGCAGTCAAATCCTCGTTTGTCATACCGATACCGCAATCTTGCACCACGAGAACGGCGTTGCTCTCGTCAAAGCTGATGTCAATGCGCGGGTCGAAATTGAGGCTCTTGTAATTATCATCGCTGACCGTCAAATATTTGAGCTTGTCGAGCGCGTCCGATGCGTTAGAAACGATTTCGCGAAGGAAAATGTCCTTGTTTGAATACATTGAATGAATAATCAACTTCAAAAGCTGATTGACTTCTGTTTGAAACTGGTATTCTGCCATTTTTTTTAGCTCCCGATAAAAAACGAATAATCTTCTTTACTTTCAAGATACGAAATTCGCCCCGTTTTGACAAATTTTTCTTTGAGTTTCCCGTTCGTAGATTCTACGATGTTCATTTATGAACAAAAACAGCATTCGTAGTTTCTACGATGTTCATTTATGAACAAAAATGCCGTTCGTAGATTCTACGATGTTCGTTTATGAACAAAAATGCCGTTCGTAGTTTCTACGATGTTCATTTGTGAACAAAAACAGCATTCGTAGTTTCTGCGATGTGCGTTTATGAACAAAAATGCCGTTCGCAGTTTCTGCGATGTTCGTTTATGAACAAAAATGCCGTTCGCAGATTCTGCGATGTTCATTCGAGAGCAAAAACAGCGTTCGCAGATTCTGCGATGTGCGATTTCAAAAGAGAGGCTCGCAGGAATTACAAAAACAGATTCAAAATCACATTCTGAATGACAAAAAAAATCCCGCCGCACCGTTTTTTTTGTGCAAGCGGGATTTTGTTATTTTGGGCAATTACAAAACATCACACCAAGCCCTGCGCCATCATTGCACGCGCGACCTTGAGGAAGCCGTAGATATTTGCGCCAGAAACATAATCCTGCTTTGTCGCATATTTCTCGGCTGTTGCATACGCGTTGTCGTGGATATTTGTCATAATCTGCTTGAGCTTTGCGTCCACCTCTTCGCGAGTCCAAGACAAACGCTCTGAGTTCTGGCTCATCTCAAGACCGCTGACCGCAACGCCGCCCGCGTTCGATGCCTTTCCTGGTGCAAAGATAACGCCGCTCTTCTGCAAGAACTTGATTGCGTCTTCGCGTGTTGGCATATTTGCGCCCTCTGCAACGAGCTTCACGCCGTTTTTAACGAGCTTCTCTGCATCTGCAAGGTAGATTTCGTCCTGTGTAGCGCACGGGAAAGCGAGGTCTGCCTTAACGCCCCACGGCTTTTCGCCCTTGAAGAACTTTGCTTTTGGATATTTCTTGACATACTCGTCAATCTTCTTGTGTGCCGCGCGGAACTCCATAACGAAAGCGAGTTTCTCCGCGTCAATTCCGTCTTCATCGAGGATATATCCTGAAGAGTCAGAAAGAGTGATAACCTTTGCGCCGAGCTGAGTTGCCTTTTCGCACGCATACTGTGCAACGTTTCCGTCGCCAGAGATAATCGCTGTCTTTCCCTTGAAGTCTGTGCCCATCTTTGCAAGCATACACTCTGCAAAATAGATAAGACCGTAGCCAGTCGCCTCTGGACGAATGAGAGAGCCGCCGAAGTCCAAGCCTTTGCCTGTAAGAACACCTGTGAACTCGTTCTTGATTCTCTTGTACTGACCGAACATCCACGCAACTTCGCGACCGCCGACGCCCTTATCTCCTGCAGGAACGTCTGTGTCAGGTCCGATGTGGCGGCAAAGCTCTGTCATAAAGCTCTGGCAGAATCTCATTACCTCTCCGTCTGATTTTCCGTGTGGGTCGAAGTCTGAACCGCCCTTTCCGCCGCCCATTGGGAGCGTTGTAAGAGAGTTCTTCAAAACCTGCTCGAAGCCCAAGAACTTCAAAACATCAAGACCAACTTCAGGACTGAAGCGTAAGCCTCCTTTGTAAGGACCGATTGCGCTGTTGAACTGTACGCGGAAACCACGATTGACGTGAGGTTTTCCCTGGTCGTCTGTCCACGGCACGCGGAACATAATAATGCGCTCTGGCTCTACGAAACGCTCAAGCACAGCAGTCGCTTCAAGCTCTGGCATGGTGTCAACCACAGGAGAAATTGTTTCTAAGACAAGACCAGCCGCCTGCAAAAAGTGCTCTTGGTCAGCATAACGAGTGCTAACGTCGTCCCAAACACGCTTACAATAATCATTCTTGATGTTGAAGTCAAAAGCCATTTTAAGAACTCCTTGCTACCTTTACGGTAACTTCTGCTGTGATAATATCATATATATATGCAAATATGCAAGATTTTTCTGTAAATTTATGCAATATTTTTATCAATACTGAAATTCAATTTGCTTTTGTCCAAAGAACACATTGCGATTTTAACGCGCCCGCAGATATATATGAGAAAATTTGTATCATTTGCGGGCATAAAAAGTCTACCAATAGTAGTCATTTACAGCAGTATAAAGGATTTGGTATGTAGAATAAAAATTGTTTTTTATCGTTGTATTGCAATATTCATACGGATACGAATCTTTGTATTTTTCGATTTTGCTTGCACCGTTATTCAAAAGAATTCGAATGATTGTATCATTTTTGTTTGCATAGCAAGCAGCGATGCGTGGCGATACACCATCTTCGTCTTTTGCATTTATTCGTGCGCCATTTTTTATAAGCAAGTCGACAATATTTTTTGACGGATAATTTTTATAGCATTGTGCCAAAAGCGGTGTTCGGCTTTTTTGCGAAAAACACGTCGTGTTCACATCTGCACCGTGCTCTATGAGCAATTTTGCAGCCTCGTAGTTATCTTTTTTGACTTAAAAATCGCTTCTCCTGCTGTTATTTCATTTTGTTCTGCCAAAATATACTTGGTAAAACTATACCTATAATGAGCTAAAGCGCCCGGAAAAAACAAAAGCACTGCCCACAAAATGGTGCAAAGATATTTTTGAACGCCTGCAACTGCATATTCTATAAAGTATCTCGATTTTGAAATCGGCGAAAAAATCTTTGCAACTTGGATTTTTTCTTTATTCACAATGCACAGAGGGACTGTCGCAAGACAAACGTAAAACGGAAATAGAAGAGCCACAAAAATAATTGAGCGAATAAACATATAAATGCACCAACAAAGCCAATTTATGTTTATCGTTACAAAGAAAAGTTCAATATTAGAAAATCCTTTTTCGTAAATGAACAGCGAAAGCATTCGCTCTAACGGGTTCGGTATTAAAAACGCTGCACAAGCAATAGCAAGCAAAAAATGATTAGCCCTTTTTATTCATTCTTCGTATAAATAAATGCACGTGCAAAAACGCACCCATTCAGTTTAAGGAGCACAACGATGAAACACATATTAACGATTTTGACTTTGGCTTTTGCACTTTTTGCTCTTGATGCACAAGAGGCACACCCGCACTACGAACGGGACTTTGAGGACGCCGAGGAAATCTACAAAGAGCGTGTTTCGCTCATCGACGACAACGATGAAAATGCCCGCGTTATCGCCGCCGCATTCGACCCGCTGGACGAGCCGTATGAAGCAACGAAAATTGAGGAAAGCAAAAATTGGGTTGTCTATAAAATCAGTATGGCACGCGACGCGGCGATGCAGTTTTTGCGCGAGATAAAGAAAAATGATTTTGCATACACCTATTGCGCAAGCAACAAAGACAAAAGCGAGATTTTAGTCGGATTCTGTTCGGTGCAATAACAGACCTTTTTCAAGTTGAGTCGGCTTTTATAAATCAAAAAAAGCGCGTTATTGACCATTCATCAATAACGCGCGTCAAAACACTCCGTTTAGTGCCCTACATTTTGCCAGCGATTTTGCACATGAAGCAGCATATCTGCCGTAAAATTGCTCGCGCCGATATGTTCTTGCTTTTCGCTCGTGCTCAACGGCTCATCTTCGCTTGATTCGCTGCTAAAATCCTCTTGCCGCAGCACGCTTTCCAAAATCGAAAGCTCCAAGGCTTTTTCTTCTTCCATAATCTCTTCGATAACGGGCGTAAACGGCTCGATGTCCGCACTTGTGCTCAACGCAGGCTTTCGGAATGAGCGGGACGCCTCCGGCGCAGTCCACGGATACGGGGCATCTGCAGGGTCGGGCGACAGGTCTTCGTAGCGTCCGCTCTGATTCCAGTACATATATCCGTGTCCAACGCTGTCGCGCACACCAAACACTTCCCGCTTTACATAATCTTTATTATACCAATCGCGGTCGTAGCGCACGGGCATATAAAACGCCTGCACCCACGGGCGCACGATGATGTTATTGCGACCGATGACCGAATTGCGATAGGTGCCGTAGAAATAAATGCGGTACGGTCGCTCGGAGAATGGCGCGTAGTTCATATCGCCGTTGCCGAAATGGCTCGGGTAAAACATCGGGCAGATAATATCGACGTATTCCGAGAGCAATTCCACGTCCTGCCCCGTGCGGCTTCCGGTGCGGAACCAGCCGTTTGCGCCGTAGATGTCGATACCGAGCGGTGCTTTGATGTTCTCTCTCGCATACGACAAGAACGAAATAAGCGCGCTCGTTTTATCCATACCTTCATTTTGCCATCTAAACTGCATTCGCCCAATATTCAGACCGTCCGTAGGGAAGCGGATATAATCGTACTGCACTTCGTCGAAGCCGCGTGCAATGAGCTCTTTAGCAATCGCAACATTGTATTCCCAGACTTCCTCGCTGTATGGGTCAACCCAGTTTTCGTCGTAATATTGCATAACGCCGTTTGCGTCCGCGCCCTTCGTGCCAATCCACGGCTTATTCAGCGCTTTGTCCCAAATGGCATATTGCTTTTGGTCGTAATTCGCAAGTTGTTTATCCTTGAACACAGGAATTCGCGCAATAAGATAAATGCCGTCCTTTTTGAACTCGCCGACGAATTGCTCCACATCGATTGCATAACTTGAAATCTTGGCTTTTTTCAAAATTTCGGGGTCTTTGCTGTTGTAGCGCAAAAGCCCGTAGTCGTCTTTCATATCGATAACCAGCCCGTTGAGCTTGTTGTCAGTGATGATTTTTTTGTATTTTTGCATACCCGGAATCGTGTACGCTTTCCATTCGGGCACATAAATGCACTTTTTATCCATTGCAGGTTCCACATACGCCGTTTTCACTTCGTCGGGATTGAAAAGCCACAACTCGCTCAAGCAGATTGGTGAATCGAATCCGCTTCTGCTCTTTGGAATATATACGCTCGTTACATCGCCGGGCACAATGGAAAGCGCACTCCGCCAAAGTGCATAATCGGGCGGCAGTAAGCCCTCCGCTTTTGCCTGCGTGTCGTACAGGGCAAGCGTTCCGGGCTTCATATACACAAAATTTCCGCCCACATAATTCAAGCTGTCCACCGTGTCCGCAGGCTCTTTGCCCGCGTAAATCACCGCGGATTTCTTTGTTTTCCAGTTGAACTCGTAGATGCGCGGCACGAACGTCTGGCTCGTAAAAATGCGCACGGCATACGTTCCGTCTTCAGCCTCGTCCGCCGCCGCCACGATGTCGGAAAGCTCGTCGGGATACGAATACGACGGCAGCGAAAACAACCCGCCCTGCGATTCGACCCACTTTGTGCCTGTGGCATATCGGTAGGCAAACCCGTAATATGAATGTGCCAAAAACAGCACAATATCGCTTTTTTCGATTTCGTCGGCGCGGTTTTTCTGCGGGGAAACATTCGCATCTGCCTTAAAGTCTGCGCTTGGAATATGCGCCACGGCAACCGCCTTGATTCCCGTCGTGGAAGTGCTTACGCTGCCCATATTGCGCCAGTTGTTTCCGCCGTCCGTTGTTAGATACACCGCGTCGCGCGTTGCTGTTACCAGCGTGAGCGGGTCAACGGGGTCTGCGGCGATGTCTTTGAGCAAATCAACTTGGCTTTCAAGCGTCGGTTTTTTGTCTTTATATTTTTTCACCGTAAGAAACGGCAATCCGTTATTGCGAAGTTCAAAATGTTTGAGGTCGGTTGAATACAAAATTCCTTTGTTTGTAAGAATATACCACGCAGCGTCTTCGCTGTCGGCAAGCGGCACGCGCAAAATCTGCTTGACCTTGCCGTCAGTCCAGAGCGGCTCAAGCGTTTTATTTTTGATAATGCGGAAAAGCCCCGCGTCGCTCCCCGCAATGAACTGCTGCGAATCAGCGGCAGAAGACGGCGAAGGCGTGTATTTGGGAAGCTCATACAACGGCTTTGACTGTGCACACACAGAAGCGACAAACGCAAAACTTATGGCTATAAAACAAAATACAGATTTTCGCATAACTGTATTATCGGCGGACAGCCCCAGAAAACGCATACAGCCAAAAGCGGTTTTTCAAAAATTTTCCCGATTGCCCGCATACGTTTTGCGCTTTTGCTCCCTCATCATTACGGCAAATACTCGGCGTTGATGTTGCGAAGCGAATTGAACAGGTGCATTTTTGCGTTTGCGTCGCCGCCTGTGAGCGCCTCCAATCGCGCACGGGCATCTTTTCGCCCCGAATTGTCCTGATACGAACACGAACAGGTCGTGCTGATGTAGCCCATTTCGTTCGCGTGGGCTTTTATCTCGTCCACAACGGCGTAGCAGAGCGGGCGAATGATAGACACGGGGTATTTTTGATAATCCAAACGGGGCGGCATCGTGCTCAGCTCGGCTTTCACGAGCATATTCATCAACAGCGTTTCCAGAATATCGTCCAAATGATGACCGAGCGCAATTTTAGTAAATCCATTTTGCACCGCGTAATGCAAAAGCTCGTTTCTGCGCTGATTCGAGCACCAATAACAACTCATCTTGTGCCCGTCCTTGAGCCGATTTTCCACGTCCACAAAAAGCGACTTGACCTCCACGCCCCATTGAGCGAGTTGATTGCGCAACTTGGGGCTCATCGTGCACGCCTCAAAGTCCGTTTCCACGTGCAGCGCGGTGAACGAAAAATCTGCGCCGCGCCGTTTTTTGCGGTTCGCGAGATACTCAATCAATGCCGTCGAATCCTTGCCGCCCGACGCGCCCACAAGGATTTTATCGCCCTTTTCAATCATTTTGTAATCAAAAACAGCCTTGTCAATCAGGCTGTAGAGTTTTGGCTGTCCCATAGCGCGATTTTAGCACAAGACGCTTTTTTTTGCCATAAAAAAATCCCCGAAATGCCTTCAGGGATTTTCAAAAATCACTCGCCTGATTCGTTGCCGTCTGCGCCCGAAAGAAGCGCGTCGTCCATATCGCGATTCATTTTGCCTGCCGCGGCAAGCGCATTCATCTGCGAAATAAGCGCGGACGGCGGCGGCGTTACGATTTCAAACGGAATTCGCTGCTGATTAACCGCCTGCTTCAAAAACAATTTGATTGCAGTCATAAGGTCAAGCCCCAGCGAATCAAAAAGCATTTCCGCCGCTTTTCGCGTTTCTTTATCAATTTTCACCTGAATTGTGGAAGTTGCCATACATTTCCTCCGAAAATACTGAATTTTATATCTTAGATTCTAACGTATTCCCTCCCGATTTCAAATGATTTTGCAAAAATTTTGCGTAATCGCGCACTTTTTTTTACAATCTCGCCTTTTTTTGTGCGCATATTCCCCTGTTTTTGCCCGTTTTCGCGCCCATTTTCGCCCAAACCCCGCCCGTCATTCCGTTCGTGCACCCGAATTAACAAGGGGCTTAAGCCCCTTGTTTCCTCTTGTTTCCCTGTCAATGCCCGCTCCAGCCTTTGTGTCCGCCGTGTTTTCCAAAAAAAGCCCTCCCGCACGATTGATTTTGCTCATTGCCATTGTCAAAAGCCTTCCGCACGATTGTTTCTGCTCATTGCCACTGTCAAAAGCCTCCCGCACGTTTGTTTCTGTCCATTGTTTTTTGGAAAAAGGTCGCCGCACTTGTGTTTCTGGTCATTTCCGCGGGAAATGAGCCGCCGCACGTTTGTTTTTGGCAATTTCCATTTTGCCAAAGCCAGAAACACATTTGAAAGTAGCAATTTCTTTTTTCCCAAAGGCAAAAACACTTGTGAAAGTGCCAATTTCCATTTTCCCAAAGGCAGAAACACTCGTGAAAGTGCTCATTTCCAAAAAAATGCGGCGGGGAAAAAGCGCAGGGAATGGCAAAAAAGAAAGCCGACGCACACGCATCGGCTTTTTGCAAGATATACTGTCGCATTACATAATCGAAAGAACGCCGTCCATACCTGTGGCTTCAAAAACCTGTCGGCAAAAATCAGAAGGGCTTTTGATTACCATTTTGCCGCTTATGCCCTGCATCAGTTTATGAGCCAAAAGCACCACGCGAAGACCCGCACTCGAAATGTATTCCACGGCGGCAAGATTCAGCACGAGCGTCCTGCACGATTTTGTTACTTCCTTGAGCTTGGATTCAAGCTGAGGCGCGGTGGTGGTATCGAGTCTCCCCGAAACTATCAATTCAGTGGTGTCGCTGCTTTTATTCTCTGTAATAGTCATTTTGTCTCCCGAAAAAAGAACTTAAATATATTTTTTTCGTTTTCCGCTAAAAAGTCAATGCTTTTCTTTCATAACCGTGATATAATTAGGGAAGTTGGAGTTATTAAAGATGATTTGTTCAAAATGCGGTGCTAATATCGCGGATAGTTTTAAGTTTTGTCCCAACTGCGGACAGCCGATTGAAGCCGTGCAGAAGCCTTTTTCTCATACTGCGGCGGCAGATGTGATGAGGATAAAGAGCGGAAACGCGCCTAAAATGATAAAAATTGCAGGCGGCACATTTACTATGGGCACAAGCGAATTTAACCGAAAGATTTCTCTGTTGAGTTTTTCAATGTCCGAAACGCCGATAACGCAGCAGCAATACGAACTTGTTATGGGCAAAAATCCGTCAAAGCTCAAAGGCGAACATCGCCCCGTGGAATGTGTGAATTGGTGCGACGCGCTGATTTTTTGCAATGCGCTGAGTATGTCGCAGAATCTTATTCCGTGCTACAGCATTGGAAACGCCACGGATTTGACCACGTTCGACAGCGCAAGCCCCGTGTGGAAGCGCGTGGTGTGCAATTTTACGGCGAACGGCTACCGTCTTCCCACCGAAGCGGAATGGGAATACGCGGCGCGTGGCGGTCGATACCAAAGTCCCGCGCAGTTTTCTGGCGGCGATAAGCTCGAAGATTTTGGCTGGTATGGCGAAAACAGCGATGTGCGCACCCACGATGTGAGTTCCAAGTTACCCAACGGCATTGGGCTTTATGATATGTGCGGGAACGTGGCAGAATGGTGCTGGGATTATATCGGCGAGCTTCCGAACCAGCCGCAAACAAACCCGCACGGACCGCAAATCGGCACGATGCACGTTAAACGCGGCGGAAGCTGGCTGGACGACGCACAGCAGTGCACGGTGTTTTTCCGAAGCGGCAGCGCACCGACGGGGAAAAGCTCCAATTTGGGCTTCCGCGTCTGCCAGTCTGTTCTGGACAACATTATGTAAAGCACCTCTGTGTCCCGCTTTTTTTCGGCACGGTGGTTGCGCGTATTTTGCCATTCTGACAACTGCGGAGGACGCTCTTTTTTCTGAGAGTTTCTGCTTTTGGTCAAAATGGCACTTTTTTTTCGCAAAAAACACTAGACATTTTATTTTTATTTTGCTAATATATTGGGCATACGGCGTCTTACCCAAGTGGTAAGGGACTGGTCTGCAAAACCACTATGCATCGGTTCGATTCCGATAGACGCCTGAGCGCCTCTCTGCGAGGCGTTTTTTTATTTTTCGGGCTTCAAAAACGGCGCACATTCAAGGATTTTTTCGACGGCGCTTCTTCGCTCTTCACTGTTTTCAAACGATATAAAAAAGGCTCCTTCTTTTTTGGTCACGATTTTGAGCGTGCAAACGTCGGAATCCTCTTCGTACGCAAGTGTCGGAAGCGACAGGATTTCGCTGAAAAGAATACATTTGCCGTCCACGATGAGCGCATTTTTGTACACGCCTGCCAAAACAGATGCAATGCGGTCGCGAGAAATGAGCTCAAGCGAAAGCACTGCACAGGCGCAGAAAATTGCATCAATCATAACACCGAAACTTCTGAGCAAAACCAGCGTAATCACCAAAAAGGCAACGGCAATCACTAAAAAAAAGAGCGGCGAGGCATTTCGCGTGATGGCAAAAACTGGTTCTCCTGCGCTTTTGAGCAGATTGCGTTTTTTTTGCGGATAGAGCGCAAGTATCACCGCGCTCAACAGATACGCCGCAACACACATTGCTATCGAAACTGTTTTCATTTGTTCTCCTCATTTTTTGCAATCCATTTTGAAAGCGCAACGCGCGCCGATTCAAACGCCAACGGAAGCTCGTCCAGCTCCTTTTTGTTCTGCACGCTCTTCCACACCAGTTGAGTTACCTCTTTTTCTTGGCGATGCAATACCGCGTTTGCGGGCAATGCTGCGGTAAAAAACAAATCGCACGTTTTGTAAGTTATTTCACGATACAAATAGGTGTTTGGATAGCTGCAAAGATATTCCACGCGTTCAACCGTTGCGCCCAACTCCTCCGTGCACTCGCGAACAGCCGCCGCCTCTGCGCTTTCATCAGGGTCAACAAAACCGCCCGGCAGTGCCAAAAATCCGCGCCGAGGCTCTTTTCCGCGCATTTCAAAAAGGACTTCGCCTGCCGAATTGGTAATGATACAGCCAACCGCCGCCGCAACATTATTATACAAATCGAAACCACAATCGGGGCAAAACCATTTTCGGTTCTTTTTGTTCTCGATGTTTTTTCCGCCGCACGATGGGCAAAACGTAAAATCGTTAGACATTTTTTCACCTCGCATAAAAAAAAGCAGTTACCTCATCAGTAACTGCTTTAGCGGGAGCGAAGGGGCTCGAACCCTCGATCTCCGGCGTGACAGGCCAGCGCGATAAACCAGCTTCGCTACGCCCCCGTGATGTTTTTGACTATATCATATTATAGATTTTGTGTCTAGTCTTTTTTTGAAAAATTTTGCAATTATTTCATTTTTGTGCGTTGTTGAATCAGCGATTCTAATTCTGAAAGCGTCTGCGAGAATTTTTTGCCGTCAGGATTTGCGCCCGCAAGCACATTTTCATACGCCGCAGTAAACGCTGACAGTTTGCTCATAATATTTTGCTCCATCACCGCCGCTTCGGTGGTTTTGGTTTCTTGGATTGTTCGGGCAATCTGCGGTAATTGCAAAATGCGTGTCTTTTCGGTATCGTAGTTTGAGCCAAGCCCGTCTGTGCGCGCTGCAAGGGAGTCAAGCGAGCGCAAAATCTGCGCCATTAAATCAGAAATGGTCGGCGATTTTTGCGGCAATCGATGAAGCCACAGCATTGCAAGATACACATTGAGGCAATACAAAAACGAAATCATAAAAAGGACAAGATAGCCCACGTCCACCCGAAGCGACGCCGTTGGAATACCGATAAAAAGCAGTGCCGCAATCAAAATATAAATCACAGAAAAGATAACAATCGCACGGCGAAACGGCTTTTTTCCGTCCTGTTTTCCGCTTATTTCAGGCAAAATCACACCCGAAGACGCAACCAGCGAAATCAGCACGATTTCCGCTATCAAAAAAAATCGTGCGCCCGCAGTAGCATTCTCGAAAAAATGCGCAAATGCAAAACGAGCCGCAATTAACAGCGTTGCCATCAGCGCAAAAGGCAAAACAAAAAAACGTTTTTTCATATATTCCTCAATCCGTCGCTTACCATTTTTGGTCTGCGAGATATTTCAGTTTTTTCCATTCAGGAGCGTTTTGCGCAGATTTTTCCGCCACAAAATCCCGACTGTCAATTTGCAAAGGATTTTTCCCCTCGGTCTCGCGCCGTGGGTCAAATCGGTACAAAATCCAATCGCCGTTTTTTGTCGCATTTTTTTGCGCCGCAAAATCCCAGCGACTGTCTGCAATCACCAGCGATGCGCCGTCATATTCGTCAGCCTCTCGAAGCGCTTTGAGCGCGTGGTCAGAATCTGCGCAGACGGCGATTTTTGCCACATAGACATCAGAATAGCTCATTGCGATTTCGGCGATGTTTTTGCGCATTTTTTCGCCGTCAGAAAGCACAAGGACGTTCACATTTCTGCCCGCCGCAAAAATCTCGTTCAAGCCGGCAAAACCCGCATTTTCAGCCCAAGAGGCACCGCACACGAGCCAAATGCTTCGGCGCACAAAAAAATCTGCTACCGACGAAAGCGCAATCGCATCTTCGTTTTTGCTTTTTGACAAATACCGTTTGAGCACGGCGATATTTTTGCGCATTTTGTCTATTTCAAGCTCCGATTTTTGCGTGCCGTCCAAAACCGCGCGCACCGAGTTCACCGAAATGCCTTCCACTAAAACCCGCTCCGACAAATTTTTTGCGTAATCCACCAGTGAATCCACGGCGACCCGCAGCGACAACGCAAATTCCGCCTCGCTTCCCGCCGCTGATGAACTCCACGCAGGACCGCGCCCGTTTTCGTCCGCGGCAAACGGAATGCTCGGAATTGCGCCGCATAGTTCGTCAATGCCGTCCCGCGAGCCTGTAATGAGCGCCCGCGAGCCAAAAAGCTGCGACACAATTTTGAGGTAAGTGCTCTGGAACGATGGCTGGGCGGTGGACGCAAACTCAAAAAGAGGCTTCTTGAGCGCAAGGTCTCGAACCGAGCCGACATCGAGCGTCAAAGCATCTGTTGCAGGCAATTTTTGGAAGTAAGCCACATTTTCACGCAATGTATCTTTGAGTTCCGGGGTTACCGAAGTGAGCGAAAGCGCGCTGGTGGGGCAAACTGCTGTACACGCACCGCACGCAATGCAATCGTCAACGGAAATCTGAAGCGTAATGTTTTTTCCCGAAATAGGACGCGGCTTTATCGATGTCATCGGGAAATTTTTGGGCATATGTTTTGCAGGCGTGTCGGGCAAAAGGTTCATTCTGATTGCCGCTCGAGGACACAACAGCGCGCACTCGCCGCATTGCCCGCATTTTTCTGGCTCCCACACTGGAACAGACGAGAAGGCGGTCTTTTTTTCGTATTGCGTCACCGAAAGAGGCGCCGAGCCGTCTGCATTGATTTTTCCCACGGTTACCGAGCTGCCCGAAAAGCCTTCCACCAAACTTAAAACGTCGCGAATATACGGCACAGAAGATTTTTCGAGCGCAGGACGAATTTTTACTTTTCCCGCCTTTGCAGGATACATAATTTCGCGAATTGACGAGAAGACACTTTGCGAAATGTCCGAGAATGGCTTTTGGAGCGCCTCTACTGCATCTGTTTCCGAAAATTCAGAACAGACCTTGAAGAACGCCAGAAGCAAGATGTCGCCGATTTTTGCGTTTTCTTTTTCCGCGATTTTTGCCGCATCGATGACGTAAAAACTGACTTTGCGCTCAATGATGTGGCTTTGCACCGCCGCGGGAAGATAATTCCACGCTTCGTCAGACGGATACGGAGAATTGAGCAAGAAAATCGCATTTTCGCGCACGCCCGAAAGCACGTCGGTAATTTCGGCAAATCGCTCTTCGGCACAAATCACAAAATCGGGCGAAACCGTTAAATACGGCAGACTCGCCGCTTTTTCGCCGCAGCGGAGCGTAAAGACCAAAGGCGCGCCGTATTGCGAAATCCCCGCTTTGCAAAACGCACTCACCTGCCATTCAGGGCGCAGTGTCTGCACCGTTTCGGCAATTTTTTTTGCGTCTGCGCTTAACGCTCCCTGCGTTCCGTAGAACATCAGATTTTTTGAAACTTCGCGCCCCAGATTAAAATTTTTGTCGATGTCCAAACTATTTTTTGAAATATCGTCGGTAATGCCAACCGAAAAATGATTCGTGCCTTTGCCCGTCATATTATCCAGCACCGCCGCCACAGACGCAGGCGTAAAGCTCTTGCCGCCGATGCCGTAGCGCCCGCCTGTTACTGCGCTGAATCGCCGCTCTGATTCGGTGATTGCCGCCGTTATGTCCTTATAAAGCGGCTCACCGTCCGAGCCGGATTCTTTTGTGTTGTCCAAAACGGAAATAAAACGCACTGATTTCGGGATTGCATTTATCACATTTTTTGCGCAGAACGGACGGAAAAGCCGAATTTTTATCAGCGCAATTTTTTCGCCCTTTTGATTCAGATAATTCACCGTGTCTTCTGCCGTGTCCGTGCCGACACCCGTCGCAACGAGGAGTTTCGAGGCATCTTTTGAACCGCAATAATCGAGCGCGTGATACTGTCGCCCCGTGATTTTTGCGAATTTGTCCATTTCGCGCTGCAAGATTTCGGGCAGATTTTCGTAATGGCGATTTACCGCCTCTCTGCTCTGAAAATAGGTAGACGAATCGTGAACCAAAGCCGTCGCAATGGGGTGGTCGCTCGACAAAACTGCGGAATGAAACTCGCGAATGATAGTTTCATCGATGAGCGATTTTAATTTTTCAGTCGATAAAATCGAAATAGTTCGGATTTCGTGGGAAGATTGTTCGCTTGGAAAAACGTGCAAAAACGGGATTTTCGTCTTCATCGAAACCAACTGCGCAATGACAGCAAAATCGTAGGCTTCCTGTGCATTCGCCGAAAACAGCATCGCCGCACCTGAACCGCGCACCGCCATCGCATCGCTTGCATCTCCGTCAACGCAATGCGCATTTGTGCTGACCGCGCGCGTTGCCGAATGTACCACGCCGCCCACAAAACTGCCCGCCAGCCGCGACAACTCATTTTGTGCTTCCGAAATACCGCCGTTGCACAAAATTGCCTGCGACACACAGCCTGTCTGCAAAAGCGCCAGCAATGCCCCCAGTGCGCCTTTCGCCGTGGGAAGAACCTCCGCAGGAGCGTTCATATCCCATATATTTGTCATATCCTCCGAAACTTGCGCCTCGCCACCAGAATACACCACAGCGTCGCTCAAAGAAAAAGCCGCGTGCAATACCGCATCTTGTGCACTCGCTAAAATCTGCTTTCCGCTGTCAAATGATTCGCCCATTTTAATCCTCGCTTTTTTAATGATACAATGATACGGCGTGTTATTTCAAGCGCATTTTTGACTTTTCATTGATAGTCTGCTATTGTAGAGAGTATGAATTTTGTAGAATTTAGCGATGTAACTTTTGCATATCCGCCTGTTGATGGCGATGTGGACGCGGACGGAAACCAGATTGTTCCGCGCAATGTATTTGAGCATTTTTCGGCGGTGCTGCCGGGGGGATTTATCAGTTTAGTCGGTCCGAACGGGAGCGGAAAATCGACATTTATGCTGCTTGCGAGCGGGCGGCTGGTGCCAGAAAGCGGCAAAGTGTTTTTGATGGGCAAAGACATTGCGATGATGACGGGCGAATCAAAGAATATGTATGCGTCTGTGATTTATCAAAATATGGAATTTGAAACCGAAGACAAAGTGGGCGATTTGCTCAAGCAGGTTTTTTCGAGCGGCACCAATCAAGGCAAGAAAAACGGCATTTTGAGCGCAGACAAAAGCCTTTTGGACGAAACAATCGAAGTGTTTGAGCTTTCTGGCATTTTGGAGCACACGCTGACGGGCATCAGCAAAGGTGAAATCCAGCGCGTGCTGCTGGCGTTTTCCATTTTGTACGGCTCGGTATCGGTTTTTATGGACGAACCGCTTTTTGCGATGGAATATCCGCAGAAAGAAGCCGCGCTACGCTATTTGCGCGAATATTGCAAAAAAACGGGCACGACGATTTACATCAGTATGCACGAGCTTGATTTGACGCGCCGTTTTGCCGAAAAGGTGCTGCTGTTCTATCCGAATCGCGATATGAGTTTTGGCACGCCTGAAGAAGTTTTGACCGATGAAGATTTGGAAAAAGCCTATGGCGTTCCTGTGGCAATGCTCAAAAAGGGCGAGGAATACACCTTGCGCGACTTGAACGACGCGGCGGCTTCCATCTCGGAGATGAACGCGGTGCTCAAAAAAGGCGAAAAATCCGCCGAGTAAACGCAAAAAAAAAGCGATATGTTCGATTGTGAACAAAAACAGCGTTCGTAGTTTCTACGATGTTCGTTTGTGAACAAAAATGCCATTCGTAGTTTCTACGATGTGCGATTATGAACAAAAACGGCGTTCGTAGTTTCTACGATGTTCGATTATGAACAAAAACAGCGTTCGTAGTTTCTACGATGTTCGATTATGAACAAAAACAGCGTTCGTAGTTTC
>CALBGU010000033.1 GCA_937893155.1 uncultured Treponema sp.
TTCCCAATCCCACAATACCATAAGTTTTGTTTTTCAGTTCCATAGCTTTATTATACCGTAAAATGCGCGGCTTTGCAAAAATATCTCTTTTCTCGAAAACTTGTGAAGACTGTTTTTTGGAAAAAATGAACTTCTCGAGTTTTCGAGTTGCCTCCGCGAAGAAAAAATCGGCTTCTCGGATTTTCGAGCGGTTTGCGCGGGAAAAAATTGACCATCTCGGATTTTCGAGCGGTTCATTTCCGAAGAAAAATGCACTTCTCAAGTTTTAGAGCACCTTGCGCGAACAAAAAACAGCCTTCTCGGATTTTCGAGCTGTGTGTTTTCCATTCAAATCGAACAACTTTTTTTTCTAAGTTGATTGCTTTTCGTCTGCGCACAAAACTTTTTTTTCTAAGTTGTTTGCGCGGAAGAAAAATGGCAAACTTTTTTTTCTAAGCTGCCCATTTCTGCTCCGCGCGACGAACTTTTTTTTCTAAGATATTTGCGCGGAATAAAAACAGCGAACTTTTTTTTCTAAGTTGCTCATTTTTGCCCCGCGCACCAAACTTTTTTTTCTAAGATGATTTTGACGTGTTATAAAAAGGCACATACGGAAAAATGCGCTTACACCGTGAATTGCACCATTTGTTCGCTGATGTCGGTAATCGCGTCTTTCATTCTGATTGACATTCCTGCAAGGTCAACGCCGCTTTCACTCACGCGGTGCGCGCCTTGGAACATTTGCACCATACTTTGATTCATCTCGCTACTGGTATCTTTGAGTTCGCTGACGTTTTCCAAAATTGTCTGACTGCCTTCGTTCATTTCGCGCGCCGCTTTTGCTACGTCGTTGCTCGATTCTTTCATCTGCCTGAGCGAGCCTATAACCTGCTTTGAACCTTCGGTTTGCTCGTCCATCGAGCCTTTTATTTGCTGCACGAGTTGATTTGTGCGAATGATTTCGTCCGACACCGCCGTAAACGCGCTGCTTGATTCCTGCGAGGCAGAAACCACGTCCAAAATCGAAGACTGAATGCCCTTGAGCTGAATACCGATGGTTTTGGATTGCTTGGAAGATGTTTCCGAGAGTTTTCGGATTTCCTCCGACACCACCGCAAAACCGCGCCCTGCCTCGCCTGCGTGTGCCGCTTCGATAGCCGCGTTCATTGCCAAAAGGTTGGTTTGGCTTGCAATCGACGCAATAGCCGTGTTTGCCTCCTGAAGCATTTTGGATTTTTCTTCAATCTGCAAAATCTTTTCGCTCACGGCTTTTTCTTTGCTCTGTCCCGATTGCGCCTGTGTTTCAAGCTGCTCGAATAGCACCGCCATATTGTCGATTGCCGAATTGACATCCTGAATGTTTCCGACCATTTCTTCAACCGCGCCAGATGCAGAAGAAACGCCCTCTGCCGTGTGGTCTATCATTTGCTCAAGTTGGGAAATATTTCCTGCGATGTGATTCACCGCATCGGCGGTTTCCTCCACGCACTCGTTCTGTGCCTCAATGGACGAGCGCACTTTGTCAATGTGCTGGATAATGCCAGAAATCGCGCTGGTGGCGTTTTCGGTGGATTGTCCCATATCGCGTCCCACCGCGCCGAGCATTTTTTCGGAATCCTTGACTTTGGCGATAATGCTTTGGAATTTCTCCAAGAATTTGTTTTCTTCGGCAACAAGTTCATCGAAAACACGGAACACTGACCGCTTTTTCATCGAAACTCGTTTGGTCAAATCGGCGTTTCCGCTTGAAAGCTCGGCGACCGCATTCTTGAGCAGATTGAGTTGATTGATAATGCTCAAAATGGTCAGCGTGAGTTGTACAAAAATCAAGGCAATCACCGCCGCAAGCGCAATCCAGAATATCGGTTTTTGGTAGAAAAATGCTTTCTGAAAAAAATGCACGCTTGTATCTTCATCGCTTTGCACTTTGTCGTTGTTTTCGGCAAGCAGACGGAACGTGTATTTTCCGGGCTTTAAGTTCGTGTACGATGCCGTTCGCATTGACTGCCAGTCCGAAAAATCGGAATCAAACCCGTCGAGTTTGAACTTGAAGCGCAAAAGTTCGGACGATACAAAACTTAATCCCGCGAATTTTATAACGACACGGCGCGCTCCTGCGGGGATAACAAACGTGTTGTTGTTGTTGGCATAATAGGTGTGGTCGTCAATCGAAATCTTTTCAATGTGGACGGTCGGTTTTATGGTGTTTGGTTTGATTTTGCTCGGGTCGCACACCGCAAAGCCGTCGATGAGCGTAAACCACAAAAGCCCGTTCGAGTCGCACATACTCAAACTGGTGGAACTTGCGCCGCGGGTTTTTAATCCGTCAAATCGGCTGTAATATTTGGGAGTTAAAGCGGTAACGGTGCCGTTTGCAAATTCTGACATCGACTTCTGCGAAAGGCTGGCAATACCCGCATTGCTCGTAAGCCACGTGTTTCCGTGCGTGTCTTCAAGCATCTGAAAAATACTGTCTGTGCCAAGTCCTGACGATTTTGTGTAATTCACGAATTTCCCGTTTTGCAGTCTGCTAATTCCGCTTCCTGTGCAAATGCAAAGCGCACCTTCAGAATCCTTGCTGATTTTAAAAACGATGTTTCCCGAAAGCCCGTTGTCCGAGGTGTAATGCTCCGTAAAATGCCCGTTGCTCATTACCACCACGCCGCCGCCGTCCGTGCCCAAGTATATTTTTCCGCTAGCGGGGTCTTCGTAGATTGCCATAATGTAATTGTGCGCTAAACCGTTATCGGTTGTGTATGTTGTGATTTCGCCGGTTTCGCTGTTGATGACGTTTAAGCCCGTCGTCGTGCCCACATACAAATCGTGCGTTTTGGAGCTTTCGATTGCGACGCGCACTTTTTCGCCGGTGAGACCGTCGGATTTTTTCCACTGACCGACCAAAGTGCCATTGGGCGAAAACCGCAGTTGTCCCAAATTGGCGTAAGTGCTGACGAGAATATCGCCGTTTTGCGTAATACCGATGTGCCGAACGCGCGCGCCTTTGCAAAATTCGGTGATTGCGTTTTCCTCGGGAATAAATCCCGTATCTCCCATTCGGTAGCACGCCACGCCTTTGTCGAGCGCGAGCCACACGCGGTTATCTTTGCCTTCCGCAATCGCATTCACCGACGACGGAGTGGTGTACATTCGGAAAATGCCGCGGTTGATTTTTTGCACACCCGCGTGGTCTGTTGCAAACCAGATATTTCCTTCGCGGTCTTCAAGAATGCGGTTGATACTGTTGTCCATCAGCCCTTCCGCTTCGGTGTATTGAAACATCTTGCCGTTTTTCAGAATCGAAATTCCCGCATCGGTTGCAAACCAAATGGCACCGTTTTTGTCTTCCTCAATGTCGTTGATGACGGTTCCTCGTCCGGATTTCACGCCCAAATTAAACACCTGTGCGCCGCTTCCTTCGCCCATAACAGCCAAATTCGGTGCGACACCGAATATCATCTGCCCTGCATTCGTTTGGTTAATGCTGCTGACGACTCGATTTTGCAGCACGGGCGATGAAAAAGAATAGGACTGAAAATGCGTATTCTCAAAATAATAAATGCCGCCGGCAACGTCCGTGGTAACCCACACACACCCGTTTTTATCGGTAAAAAGAGATGTGACCAAGCTGTGCAAATCTTGGTGAGAGCTTTGAAAACTGGGGTCGGGATTTACAATTTTGAAATCTTTCGTTATGTAAGCAACGCCGCTTGCTGTTGCAACCCATATATTTCCGGATTTATCTTCCGAAATTGCGCGGACAGAATTATTCGGCAGTCCTTCTGCTTTTGAAAAACTGCGCACCGCCTCTTCGCTGTCCATTACGAGCCTAAAAATGCCCTCGTCGTTGCTGCCGACCCAAATCGCGCCGTCCGAAGCCTGAAAAATCCGCCGTGCTGCCACGAAATTGTATTTTTCGGCAAGACCGCGATTAAAAATCGTAAAATCCACACCGTCAAAACGAACCATACCTTCGTAGGTGCCAATATAAACATATCCTGTGCTGTCTTGAATGATGTCAGAAGCGGAATTGGCGGGCAGACCCTCATCTTTTGTATAACTGCGGCTTACGAATTCCGACATAAAATCATCAAAGTTGTATCCGTCCTCAGAAGCAAAAAGAAAATGGAAAACGAATAAAGCCAGAATCAAAAAAAGACCTTTCTTCATATAATAAAAATCCTCTAAAAATTATTTTCAGATACTTCTGTTTATTCTATCACAGTTTTTTTTTATTTCAACTTCATTTTTGGATAGCCCTTTGCAATGCGTGTAGCCGCAAAAAAAACGCCGCTTCTTATGAGAAACGGCGTTCTCTGATTGCACCAAAATTTACAGGTTAGAATCTTCTGAATAGTCCTTAAAATTCGGGAGATTCTTGGCAAGATTTTGCATTCGGCTATCGGTTTCGGCGATAATATCGGCGCAATTTTTTAGCTCGGAATCTACGTTATCAGGCATTTTGAAGTCTTTTTTGTAATGCAGTTGATGTTCCAAACTTGCCCAAAAATCCATCGCAATCGTGCGGATTTGGATTTCCACCGGAATGATGTGCTTTTGCTCGCTCAAATACACGTCAACGTTTACAATCAAATGCAGGCTTCGGTAGCCGTTTGGTTTTGGCTCTTTGATGTAATCCTTGACCTGAATCAAATTGATGTCGTTTTGCGTCGTTATCATTTTTGCAACGTGATAGACGTCGCTGATAAACGGACACACCACACGCACCCCCGCCACGTCAGATAGATTTTCCACGATATTCTTATACGATACCGACAAATGCTTCCGCCCTAATTTTTCGATGATGCTCATCGGGTCTTTTATGCGGCTGTGAATCGCCTCAATGGGATTTCGCTGGTGCGTCGTATTGAATTCTTCCTGCAAAATATCAAATTTGGTGGTGATTTGCTTTATGCCCGCGTCGTACAGCATTAAAAGCTGCTGAAACTCCAAAATCGATTTGTACATTGTCTGCGGGTCTGTAAAGGCTTCTTGTGCTTTTCGGATTATTACCTCGTTATTCATAATTATAATGTATGAAAAAAAAATGCGAATGGCAACAAAAAAAGCACCTCGGTCAACGACCGAGGTACCCAAAAAGGAGGAGGATGAAGAAAATAAGATTCGCTATAAATCTTATGCAATAATTGCAGTGTTTTGCTACTCTTGCAACACTTTATAAAACTCCGATGTATATGTAGGTTACAAAAAAAATTATTTTTTTTTGCATTTTTTTCTTCATTGTCGCGTTATCGAATTTGGGTGTGGTTGTCATTTTCCATTCGCCATTTTATGCAGCGATTCAAATAATCCACATAATCCGCGTTCTTGCACATTCCTTTGCCGATGACGTCCGAAATCTTTGCTACGTCCTGCCCGTTGCACTTCGTAACCTTCATCACGATATTCAGAGCCTCTTCGTCTGTATCGTTGGAAATATATGTGCCGATTCCGAACGCAACGCGCGCCTTGTCCCTAAAATACCGATACAGTGCCGTCGCCCGCTCAAAATCAAGGCTGTCGCTGAAAAGCAGCGTTTTTGTTTTTGGGTCAATGCCGAGTTTTTCGTAATGCGAAAGCATTTTTTCGCCCCATTCGTACGGGTCTCCCGAATCGTGCCGCACACCGCTGAAAAGTGTTGCATAGGTGAGTTGGAAATCCTTTAAGAAGCAGTCCGTTGTAATCGTGTCGGTCAGCGCGGTGCCGTTCAAAATGCCGTATTCTTTAACCCACGCATCGAGCGCATACCAGTTGGAATACGCAGGATTGTGCTTGTGATTGCCCTGCCCGCTGCACATAATCCATTCGTGCGCCATTGTGCCAACGGGGGTAACGCCGTATTTTTTCGCGAGGAACACGTTGCTTGTGCCCACAAACTTGGAATCTGCAAATGCGCTGTTTTTTTCCGCGAGCATTTTTACCGCCAAATCCTGAGCCTCTTCGGAAAGCCGTCTGCGAAGCCCGAATTCGCTGAATGAGCCGAGCGAATAAGTGCCGTCAATGAGTTTTTGGATTTTTTCTTCGAGTTTTCGTTTGAATTGAGAAAGCAAATCTTCATAATGATAATTCAGGCGGAAATACACTTCGTTCACAATCGCGAGAATCGGGATTTCGTACATCGACGTATTAAGCCACGTTCCGTGCGCCTCAATCGAAAGCCCGCACGGTGCGTCTGTCCCAATCGTAAAATCTTCGTATCGCGGGTGCCAGAGCCGCAAAAAATCCACATAAGAGCCTTTTATCCAGCGAATCGAATCCAAATACGAAAGCTCGTCCTCGCTGAATCGCAAATTGCAAAAAAGCTGCACCTGCCGCTTTATTTCCTCAACCATTTCGCTTGTAAAATGCACATCGGTATTGCGGCATTTCCAGCTCCACGTTGTTTTGTAGTCGCTGAATTGATGAAAAATCGCCTGTCCCATCGAAAATTTGTAAGCATCTTCAGACAAAAGGCTCGTAATAATTTGGTGTAAAGCCATAAAACTTCCCCTTCTTTAAGATATTTTCCCTCATTTTACACCGCAAATGCGTTCCTGTGCAAGATTGAAAAACTCAAAAATCAAATGGGAAATCTTTGATGTAATAAAAGAATGTTTTTTTTGAAAAAAAATAAAAAAATACTTGCATTTTTTTTTATCACAATATAGAATATGTTGAATTGCTGGAAACGCAATTTACCTTGTGATTGCAAGAGCAAGTGAAGCTTGCCGTTCGTCGAATGGTTGTAGTTTCGAAACAATCACTGCAGTTTTATGCAAATGTGTTTTTACAAGCACACATACTATGCACATTTGTTTTTCTGCATCCTCCTCTCCTTTTGGAGCAGTCAGTACGTTGTATTGGCTGCTCTTTTTTTGTAAATTCTTTTTTAGAGGTCATTATGATTTCACTTGTTGCATTTTTGGGAAATTACGGGCGCGAATACGAAAACACGCGCCACAACGCCGCTTGGCAATTTGCAAGCAGTTTGCCTTTTTATTCTGCGCTGAATTGGCAGGAAAAATTCAAGGGCGAATATGCTGTTTTGGAAACCGAAAAACTTGCCGAACTGTTGGCGAAAACGGGACTTTTGACCACAAAAGACGGCGGAATTCCGCATATTCCAGATTCTGCGCCCGAAAAAATATATTTTCTCAAGCCGTTGACGTATATGAATTTGAGCGGCGAAAGCATTGGCGAATTGGCGCATTTTTTCAAAATCAATCCTGATGAAATTGCGGTGGTTCACGACGAATTGGAGTTGCCGTTTGGGACGGTCAGCTTAAAATGGGCTGGCGGCTTGGGCGGTCATAACGGGCTTCGTTCCACAAAAGCGGTTTTGGGAACAGCGGATTTTTGGCGCATCAGATTCGGGCTTGGAAAACCCGCCGGAAAGGACATTGCCGATTATGTATTAAGCGCATTTTTGCCCGCAGAACAAGAATCGTTGCCTCTGATTTTTTCTAGCGCAGGTTCTCTTTTGGCAAAATTGCTGCTTTCGAGCAATCCTGAGCGGCTTTTGAGCGAGTGGGGCAAGAAAAAATTGCTGGCATAAAATGTCCTTTTTTGTGTTTGGGAAAATCTTTTAATACCGTTTTGTCTTGCCGTTTTTTGCAATACATAGTAATTTATAAGTATGATGAACTGGCTTGAAGATATTCCCGAACATTTTGTCCGCACTTACGACCGCCCTTTTGATGTGGCGGATTTTTGCAGAATTATGCGTGCGTCTGGCTTGAGTTTGGACAAATCCACCGCGGCAGATTATCTTATAACAAATCCGTTGCTTTTTGGATTGACGGACGGCACTTTTGTAACAAAAGCGTCTGTGTTCAACGGATACACGTTTAGTTTTAAGCCGACCCGCGAAGAATTGCAAGCGGGCGCATTTTTTGCGGGGCATCGCTGTGTGCCGTTTACTGATTTTGAAAAATTGCCGATTGATTTTACGTTTGTGTATCGAGGGCACAAGCTCAAGAAAAAAGTGTGCCAATTTAAAAGCGATGTGGTTCTTGACCATTTTGCGCTTTTCGGCGAAGAATACGCGCTTCAATACATCGCGACCGACCCCGCGTGCACCAATTTGGATTTAACGGATATTGATTTCGTTGTTCCCAATATGCTGCAAATCACGTGTTTTTCGATTTCGGAACTCCTTTCCGACGGGCTCAAATACGGCGACAGCATTATTTTGCGCATTATGGATTGGGACGAAGGCATTATTGCGCTTGATATTCGCCCAAACGAAAAAAAATCCCCGTTTGAAGCAGAAAGCGATGAAAAAACGCTGTGGTATAAAACGCTTGAAGACGGGCTTTTGTCCTCTTTTGACCGCTTGGGACCGGGTTGTTCGATTGAAGAGCAGCTTTCTAACGTGTTTTTTGAAAAACGCGATATTTTGGATAGCATTGAATGTGGCTCTGTGGAAGAATTTTTGGCTCGCAGCGAAAAGGTTTCGTTTGAATATTTCGGGGTAGAAACGCGGTTATGGCGCGCGGGCGAAACCGTTCCTGCGGTGGGCGATTGGAATTACAGCGAAAATGATGTGTTTTCCAAAAATGATTTTTTGATTTTGCCGCCGTTTGTTTTTGACTGTTTTATTTTGGACGAAATTTTTGCGCGAAATGGCGATTTTGAATCGTTGCCAAAAATGATTTATCCCCGTGATTTTTCGTTCCAGAATTTTGAATTAAAAGCGGTGCTCAAAGAGCTCAAAACGCGGGCTGCCAAACTGAAAAAAGAATACAATTCTTTTGCGGATTATGATAATATTTCGCTTCGGCACAGAACGATAGTGCTTTTTCAAGAAATCAGTTCGCTGATGTATAAAATCGATACAGCGGTGAGCAATCTCAAAGCAATGCCGCAGCAAGAAATGGTGATTTTGACGCAGTTGTATGCGCATATTATGAGCATTATGCAGGTTTTGGCTGTGCCGGGCGAACTTTCTGAAGATTACGATATGCTTGAAGCGTCTATTGAGGGAATGGAGTATAATTTCGACGATATTATCGATATTTTGAACGATGCTGTAGCTAGACAGCACAATAATTCTTATGCTATCATATAGAAAATATCTCTCACATATAGAATTTTTGCTTTATCGAGGTTTTTAGTATGAACGAAAAAGGTCTTGAAGCGGTAGCTCTTTCTATCCGCAGCTTATCAATGGACGCAATCCAGAAAGCAAAGTCTGGACACCCTGGTCTTCCGCTCGGTGCGGCAGAGTTGGCATCTGTTCTGTATGGCGAAATTATGAAGCACAACCCAGCGGATTCTAAGTGGGTTGACCGCGACCGTTTTGTTTTGTCAGCAGGTCATGGCTCAATGCTTCTTTATTCTATCTTGCATTTGGCAGGATACAAAGTGTCTATCGACGACATTAAAAACTTTCGTCAGGTCGGCTCTCATTGCCCGGGACACCCAGAATACGGCTACACAGACGGCGTGGAAAACACTTCAGGTCCGCTTGGTCAGGGCGTGGCTCTCGCGGTTGGTATGGCGATGGCGGAAAGTATGCTTGAGGCGAAATTCAATACGCCAAAGCACAAAATCGTTGACCACTACACATACGCGCTCGTAGGCGAAGGCTGTTTGCAGGAGGGCGTTTCTAACGAGGCTTGCTCTTTGGCTGGCAACTTGCAGCTTGAAAAGCTCATCGTGTTCTACGACGAAAACCGCATTTCTATCGACGGTTCAACTGACATCACATTCACGGACGACATTCAGAAGCGTTACGAGTCTTATGGTTGGCTCGTTCTTCGCGGCTCTATGTACAATATGGGCGAGATTACAGGCTTGGTCGATATGGCGAAGAAGGCAAAGAAGCCTACTTTGATTATGCTCAAGTCTATCATCGGCAAAGGCGCGCCAAAGCAGGGGACACCAAGCGTTCACGGCGAGCCGCTCGGAGAAGCAGACGTGGCTCAGGCAAAGAAGAACCTCGGGCTGAACCCAGAAGAGTTCTTCTATGCAAGTCCAGACGCGTACGCATACTTTGAGGAGCGCAGAAAGGCTCTTGCAAAGGCTGAAGAAGACTGGAAAGCAGAGTTTGAGGCGTGGTCAAAAGAAAATCCTGAATTGCGCAAGGCGTGGGACGCTGCGTGGGCAGGCGAGGCTGACGGAGACGCGGCAGAACCGACATACAAGGTCGGCGACAGTGTTGCAACTCGTGCGGCAAGCGGTGCGATGATTAACTACATGGCGCAGAAATATTCTTCGCTTGTTGGCGGAAGTGCGGACTTGTCTGGTTCAAACAAGACTCAGTTCAAGTGCGACAACGGCACGTTTAGCCCATCAAACCGCAAGGGAAGAACGATTGAGTACGGTATCCGCGAGTTCGGTATGGCAAGCGAGGCGGCTGGTATGCAGCTCCACGGCGGTGTTCGTCCATTCTGCGCGACATATCTCGTGTTCAGCGACTATATGCGCTCATCAATTCGCCTTGCTGCGATTATGAAAATCCCGACAATCTATGTTCTCACGCACGATTCAATTTATGTCGGCGAGGACGGTCCAACGCACCAGCCTATCGAGCATTTGGCTTCGCTCCGCGCTATTCCAAACGTGCAGGTATTGCGCCCGGGCGATGCAGAAGAGACGGTCGAGGCGTGGAAATGCGCAATGGCAAGCAAAGACCACCCTGTCATCTTGGCGCTCACTCGCCAGAATGTGCCTGTGTATGCAAAAGAGGATGCAAACTGGAGAGCGAACATCGCAAAGGGTGCGTATATCGTGAAGAAGGGAAGCGACAAGCCTGATGTTACTATTCTTGCAACTGGCAGCGAGGTTTGTATGGCTCTTGAGGCTGCTGAAAAGGCAAGCGGCAAGAGTGTGCGCGTGGTGTCTGTGTTCGACAAGAACGTGTTTGAGAACCAGAGCGACGCGGTGAAAGAAGAAATTATCGGAAAGGATAGTCGTGTTATCGTTGCTGAAGCCGGAGTACACTTTGGATGGGAAGGGTTTGCAGCGAGAGCAGATATGTTCTGTATTGATAGATTCGGCGAAAGCGGTCCTGCCAAAGCTGTGGCACAGGAACTCGGTTTCACTGCCGATAAACTTGCAGAGCTTATCAATAGATAATCTCTTTCGGTAAACATACAGCGGCGCATACGGAGATGTACAAGGCTCTCGCGTATGCGCCGCTTTTTTTATTCTGCGATAGGGGCTGTGTTTTTTGCTGCCTTGAGAGAGGCTTTGACCGACGCATTCACGCGTTCAATTTCCGTAGAAACTTCTTGCAAAAATGGCAGATAGGTTTTCTCGTCCATCAAGCACAGCGCACTTAAATACGGCAATATCGTGTCGTTCACATACGAAACAATTTCCTTTTTAAGCGAATATGCTGTTGTTTTGTCTGCCGCTGCAGAAGTTTGCGTCTGCGTTTTCATCAGCGCCGCGAATGTCGCCGACGTGGTTCGCACTGCCTCTACGCACTCCTTTAAGCCGTGGAGAGAGGCAATGTCTTTTGCGATTGCAGGCTCATCGAGTTTTTTGAGCAGTGCTTCGGTGAGGGCGGACTGAGAGGCATATTTTTCGCTCATAATTTTTCGCCCGAACTGGTTGAGCGTATTGTTCACGCGGATTGCTGCGGCTGCTTCGTCCTCAAACGGAAGTGCTGTGTAGCCGTCCGAAAGTGCGAAAAGCCTGCGAATTGCGGCATCGCATTGTGCGTCTGCTGCTTCCAGTTTGGGCGATGGTGCGTCCTTGCCGTTCAAAAGAGTGGCAATCGCGTCGTGTTTTTGCGAGAGCGTGTCGAACATTGGTGCAATTTTTGTTTTTTCAAAGACCGCTTTTTTGTCCTCATACAAGTTCAACAGATTTTTTGAAAATGCCGACGCATCTTTCGTCGTCATATTTGAGTTTGCTTTTGGTGTTTTAGCCATTTTTTTCCTCCATAAAAATCATACCATACTGTAATAAAAAAAAGCACTTCACGTCAATTTTTTTTTCTCGTCTTTAAGAAAAGATTTTCAAAAAACAAATTTTTTTGACGGTTTTTGAGAGAAAATGACGGAAAAACAAATTTTTTTGACAGTTTTTGAAAGAAAATGCCGTCCTCGTCCAC
>CALBGU010000034.1 GCA_937893155.1 uncultured Treponema sp.
CACGTGGCCCGCAAATGGCATGTTTTGCCTAATATGTTGTGACACGTCAATTCGCCCTCTGACATTGGCATCGTTATATCGCTTTGAGTGATATTCCCGATATAGTCCTTGACGCAAAGCGCATTTCAAGAAACTCGGGAAAAGGTAAATCAGGAAATCGAAAATGCCTTCCTCGTCGGAATCATATTTGAGGTCAAAGAGATTGATGGCAAACACTCTCCGAAGCATATAATGTAGAAAGTAATCCTTTCCATCGTCGGTTGCGAATCGCGAATGGATACGAACCTTCGTGCCGTTATAGCCGACAAATCCCATAATGTTCCCTGTCTTCAGTTTGTCACCCTCAATGGTGAAGATTCGCTCCTTCCCTATCTCATCGCCATAGGTCTTAAAGTCTTGCGGAAAAACCAAAAGATTAGGATGTCCGTCAAAGTCCAACTCACGCAACGGGTGTTCCGACAACTTCCTCAAATTGTCAGCATGTTCATTACCAAAGGAAACGCCTTGGTTATTGTCCGTTGTCGTTATCGGTTCCCTCATTTTGAACGGATTCGTTTTCGTAGGCATCCTTCAGTTTCTTTATTTCGTCATCAATATTGCGAGTTCCGCGCAGATATTCTCGCAACAGACCTTCGAAATGATAATTCCATAGCTGTTCAAAACCATAGTTTGGGTTATATTTCAAGAAATAGGCCGCTCCGATTTGATATGCCTTGCCCAATCCATTTGTCTTTAGGATAGCAGCATTCAGGTTGCTCATTCTGTTCTTCAGTTTTTCCCCTTCAGTCATGCCTTCCAGCATTTGCATACTTTCCTCCGCCGTCACCTCCTTCCAGGCAAAGCGACGGCGCATAGCGAAGTCCATGCTCTCCACGCTGCGGTCGATGTCGTTCATCGTGCCGATGATGTAGACGTTTTCGGGAATAAAGAAATGCCCGAAATTGTCGCTGTCTTTGATGCCCAAAGCAACATCAAAAAGATTCGGGATTGTTTGCAGGTTCGCGTATTGAGTGCGCAAATCCCTGCATTTTTCCGCACCGCGATAACTTGGGTCAATCGCGAAAAACAACTCGCCGAAAATCTTGCTCATTTCTCCGCGGTTTATTTCGTCGATGATAAAGACAAAATTTTTCTTTTCATTAGCTTGAATTTGCTTTTTGTATCCAAAATCATCTATAAGATGTTGTGCAATAGCCGTTAAATACGGTTTCCAATCCGAGATTTCACCAGTTCTTAAATATGTCCGTATACTGTCTTTGGTAATCGGCATATGAGTTTTCTTATCCGTTTGCGGAACTGCGTAAAAATTTTGCAAAGAATTAGTCTTAAGCGCAAATTCTTTTTTATGACTTAATGTTTTTAAAATATAAGGAGTCTCGGATTCTTCTGCTTCTTCTACTTTATCAATCAAGTTTTGATATACTTCTGCAAAATTATCTTCCGAAAATCCGCTCATATTTTCCAACGCCCGCTCGCAGAATTTCTTGAACACGCCGTCTTTTCGCTCAAAACCAATCTGCCCGCTGCCAGTGTCGTTTATGGGGCGCAGACCTTCCACAAAATCGGTGTAATCATACGACGGGTGGAACTGCACAAAGCCGACTTCCGCGCCCATTTCCTGTGCGATTTCTTGGGCGAGGTGCGTTTTTCCCGTGCCGGGCGCGCCGTGGAGGATTAGGTTGTGGGTGTTCAATAAGAGATTTTTGTATTTTTCGATATGTTCATTTGGCATAAAGCTTTCTCCTTGTAAAGAATGTCTATATCTTATAAATAATTTTTTTATTTCTGATTCATCTTTTTCTCTAAATCGTGAAAAAGTTAAACCTCGATTTATCGAAAATATATCACTTTTTTGTAGTTTAAAAATCTTTGCATAACAACCAACTGCATATGAAGAAGCGTCTTCAAAATCAAAATTTTCATAAGTATCGCTTGATAAACATTCATCAACATCATTAAATTCTATATCGCAAAGATTGAAAGCATCAGAATCTGCAATGGCAATAGCTTTTACTATAAGCCCAGATGTTACGACAAAATAATCGCCTTTTTTCACTTTTTTTAAAAAGTTGTCTTTGAATCTGTTTCCAATAAATATCAAACCCATTTTCAAAAATACATCTAATATTTCTGTATCTGGATTTCCGTCATCTGACCAACGAGAACCTATTCTCCAAATTTCCATATTATTCTCCTTGAGTTTTTTTATTTCTAGTATAAGAAAATAAAAATTTCAGGTGGGATTATTCTGCTCCTTCTGCCTTATAGTATATCACAATTTTAGAGAGATAAAAGGCTCGTTGCACAGTTTTTTGGCGGTTGGAAAGGGGTGGCGTTTTTCGTATAATGGCGATATGAAAGATTTTACGTTTATGTCGATAATGACGATTTGCTCTGCGGGGCTGGGACTTATCGGCGCACTGCTCGGTATTGTAAATACGCTGTCGCTGCTTTTTGACCGCAGAATTGAAATCAAGGTGCATTTCGAGTTTGCATATCTGCTTGAAAAACGCCTTGTGTCGTTTCCGCTTCCTACGACCGCCTCTCGAAAGACTATCACCGAAAAACTCAAGCAGGGGCGCGTCTTAAATCCGTCTATCCGCATTGTGAACAAAAGCAAATACACGATTTTTATTACCGATGTCGGCTTGTCGCGAAACCGTACGCTTAAAAACAAAATGGAGTTGTTTCCCAATCTCGTGCAGCCACACCTTGATGCGCCGTATAAAATGGAGCCCTTTTCGTCGCTGATACTCACTTGCACCGACATCAATGTGCTTTCTTTGCCCGTCGGCGTTCGCTATGTTTACGCAACGACCGCGCATGGCAAACGGTTTTTCTCGAAAATCGCACGGCTTCGAAAGACGATGGAGATATTCAAGCACATCGCCACCGAGTTCAAAGACAAGTCGAGCGAAATCCTAAAGTATTCTAACTGATTTTGAGCCGAACCACGTCATTTTTTTCTAAGATGCCTGCTTTTGCTTCGCGTGGCGAACTTTTTTTTCTAAGTTACCTGCGCGAGAAAAAAACAGGCAACTTTTTTTCTAAGTTCGCTCCGCGGACAAAAAGCAACTAACTTTTTTTTCTAAGCTGCCTGTTTTTTGTTTGCGCAATGAACTTTTTTTTCTAAGTTTACCGCGCGGAAAAAAACAGCTAACTTTTTTTCTAAGATGATTTTTTTCAAAACAGCGTGGCGTTTTCCTCAAAATCACGGCATATACTTTTCTTTTTTTATCTGCTATATTGTAACTATGAATATCGCGAATCTTCTTTCTGATGTTCCTAAAGATGAACTTGTGGATTTTCTTTGTGTGCTTGCCGCGAAAAATGAGTCTATTGCTTCAATGATTATCGCCCGTTTTGAAAAAACTGACGGCAAGTCTGAACTTTCTGCAATAAAAACTCAAGTGAATCGGATTATTCGCAGGAATGGCGATAGCGACGGATTTATCGACTACCGCGCTTCTTATCGTTTTGAAAAAGAAATGCAATCGTATATGCAAAATATTTTTCCTTCGCTCATTTCTGCGGGAAAAATGTGGACTTCGTTCGAGGCGTTGTGCTTCGTCTTTTTGAAATTCGCAGAGCCTATTGACATTGACGATTCTAACGGAACTATCAGCAATCTAACTTACGAGATTATGGGCTTTTGGGAGCAGTCAATCAATGCTATGGCGGACGACGAACGAAAGAAAGCTCGCTCGTGGTTCGAGAAAAATATGCACAGCGAAAAAATCATTGACTATATGCAGGAGTATCTTTTTAACGCATATACGGCGTTTTTCATCGACGAAGAATCGCTTTTCGCGCAGATACAATTCATCGATTCATATTTGTCGTTTTTGGAAGACGGAGACACTTTTTCTGACCGATATGAATGTGAACGCTATGCTGAGGCGCGAATTCATTGCATGGAAAAACTGCATTTTTCCGAGAGCGAGATTGTTTCTTTCATGGAAAAATATCTTGAATACGACAACATTTGCTCTATTGCGCTTGAAAAATGCCTTGCCGACAAAAATTACGAAAAAGCGCAAAGTCTGCTTGAAAATCTGATTTTTGCGAATCAAAATCGACCGGGAATCGTTTACGAAGCAAAGGAAAAACTTCTTGAAATCTATATGATGGTAAAAAATGAAGAAAAGACCGTGCAGACGCTTCGTTGGCTTTTGCTAAACGGGCAGAGTTTTGAAATCGGCTTGTACAATGAGTATAAATCGCATTTTTTGGGGCTTTACAAAACAGACTATGCCTGCTGGACGGCGGAAATTGAAAAACTGATTTCAGAAAACGAAGAATTTGCCGAGTCAATTTTTGCCGAAGAAAAAATGTATGACCGACTTTTTTTGTCGGTGAAAAAATCACACGAGCGTTGGAACAGTTTTTATGAACTGGAAAAATACAGCGAGATTTTGCAAAGGGACTATGCGGCTGACCTTGTGCAAATGTTCAAGGAATGTCTTGAAAAAAGCGCGAAGCTGGCGAGTTCTCGTCCGCAGTATGCAGAACTTGCGCGCCATCTGAAAAATCTTGCAAAAATCCCTAGCGGAAAAGAAGCCGCTTTGTCAATCCGAGATGCGTGGCTTTTGGCTTACAAAAATCGTCCTGCTATGAAAGACGAATTGAACAAAGTGCCGTTAGATTAAGTGAATATTGTCCTTATTTAATCACTTCGCCCAGCACTTGCCACGCATCTCTATTCACATCGTCTGAGTATTCGCCTGTGCAAATCAAAAGCTCCATGCTTGATTTGTCATATCGCACAAAACCGCCGTGTAAATTGTGTTTTTTGAGATAAGATTGCAATATTGCGTACTTTTTGGGAGAAAAAATATCAATATCTTCGCTTGCACCCGTTTTGTCAAAACCACCTTTTGTTTCAACAATCCAGATTTTGCCTTTGACGCTTAAAATATAATCGGGATAAAACAGCTTTTGACGATTTGAGTTGTCTACATACACAATAGAAAAATATTCATCACCTTTATCTCCGTTTTTGTACCACCAATCAACAGATAAACTGCTTTCACAAAATCGCTCGAACAGCTTTTCGCTTGCGCTTCGAGTTTCAGCACTCGACAAGTATCCTGTGTACACGTTTTTCTTGAACTCACTTTGCACTTTGCTCGAAGAATCATAGGTAAACAAAGTTGAATGAGGAATAAAAAACGGCTTTTCGCTTACTTGCGCAAGTCCGAGCGTTGTTGTTTGCGAACCGCTTGCCATAGCAGAGCGAAAGACGTGGCGAAGTGCGTCAAAATTGTTTATAACAAAGGCATACCATTCTTTTATCGAAAGTTCCAGTAGTTTTTCTTTGTATAAAAATTTGCCTTCGTTTGCAAAGAGTTTTCCCAAAATTGTTACGGTACTTGCATATTCCAAGCCGATTTCAAGCCCAATTCTGCCCACTCGATTGTGAAATTCACGTCCGTGCGTGTGGGTGTTGAGTTTTTGGCGGAATTTTACAACATTGAGATTGCCGCTTGAAATATCTGCAATGCTTCTTGCCTCACCCGAAAAAGTTATGTGTTCAATTTTTTCGCTGAAAACGAACTTTTCCGTACTTTCCGCGCCAGATTCAAGCCGCATTTTGTTCTGTTTGCAATCTCCGTTAAGATTGTATGTCGCTTTTAGATACTCGGTTATCGATTTCAACGCCATTGTGTCGTCTTGCGTGTCGAGTATTTGCTTGCGCTGTTCTTTGATAAGCGAAATATTTTTGTATTCGTTTTTTAAGAAAATCGTCTTTGCAGAGAGGGCGTTTTTTCCCAGAGCGGCCTGCGCTCCTTGCGTGAATTTGCTGTCGAAAGTGTAAAGATAACAGCTGTCGAGCGCGTCGTTTCCGTAGTGGTGAGCTTCCGCCATTCGTCGGATTCGCCCGATTGTCTGAATCTCAAAAGTTTCGTCCATGCCCTCGCGGAGTTTTACGAGAATGTGCGCGCGTGGACAATCCCAGCCTGTCGCCACCGCCTGCTTTATGATGACCGCGATTTGTTTGCCGTCATTTTTCTCGATGGCTTCAAGATTGTCGTGACGGGCAGAAAGCCACACCGCAAGAAGTCCGTTATCGATTGAAATATGATGACTTTCAAACCAAGAAATCACCGTGTCCAAAAGCAAATCTGAATTGTTCGGCAACTGTACGATGATAAGCGGATTCACATTCGATTCATATTTTGCAAATGCGCAAACAAGCTCATTTTGCTTTTTGAGAGCCTTTTCCAAAAGATACTCCGTCGGGTTCTCGGTTTCTACCAAAGCAGGAAAATCGCCGTTAATAACAAGCAATTTTTTTATCAGCCCTTCCGCAATAACATCGGCTTCGCTTATCTCAATCAACTTTGCGCGTTTGTCAATCAGCGGTGTTGCAGAACAGCGGATGATTTTGTCCGTCTTGAAGAGCTGCACGATTGCGTCGGACTTTTCCGTAAAGTTCTGGTGACTTTCGTCAATGATTACCTTGAACTGCAAGCCTTCCCTGTGGGCTTTTTCAACCCATTCAAGAAAGTTCGTGCGCTCGCTGTCCTTGATGGCGTTGTTTCCTTTTTTGGTAAGTTTTTCCCAGTTGATGAAGCAGCAGTCGTTTTCAGAAAATCCCGAAGTCATCACATCGCCCAAAAGTTTTGTGGAGGCATTGTGAATGTACAAATCCATCTTGCGCTTGCTCTGTTCCTCAAGGTTCCCCTTGCCGGGCGTAAGCCAGACAAAAACCGTGCGCGAGTGCCCTTTCACATATTCGCTCATAAAATGGGTGAGCATAATCGTCTTTCCGCTTCCCGTCGGGCTTTTGAGGATAATGTCGCGCGTGCCTTCTTCCATTGCCATCAAAAGTTCACGAATTGCGTTCAACTGAAATTTCATTAGATTCATAATTTTTTCTTCCTTGTTCTGTCATGCTGAACAAGTTTTCAGCATCTGGGTCTGGAGATTCCGAAACAAGTTCGGAATGACGGTTTTAGCCGTTCAACTCTGGATAGTAATATTGCGGAATGATTTTGACGGATATTTCTTTTTGCTTTAAAAGCTCTTTTTGTGCTTTAGAAAGCAGAACATCGTGACCAAGATATAGTGTCCTTGTCATTGTCGGGCTTGACCCGACAATCTTTTTACAAAACTCAGTCATCTCATCTTCCGTCAAAACAATCGCAACAGAATTGTTATGTTCAAAGTCCACGGCGTTTTCAAGTTCCACAAGCTCGCGAACGTGCAAAAGCAATTTGTCGGCGTATTCGTAGTATTCCTTCTCCGTGATTTCAACAAAATCTACTTTGAAATATTTGAGAGAGCCGGGCAAGCCTTCCGAATACTCCGAGCCGTCTTTGCGTTCGCCAGTGATAACCGTTTTTAGCCGCTCATAAGTAATGTC
>CALBGU010000035.1 GCA_937893155.1 uncultured Treponema sp.
CAAAAAAATTACAGCGGGAACTGGGATTGCGAATTAAAAGCCGTGCGAATCGAATCCGAAAGCCGCTTGAATTGCTCTTCCTGCGTCAAATGCAAACGAGAAAGCACATCGCAGTCGATTTCGTCAAACGCGATTTCGTCCGCCTGATAATGCAAAATCATATCCGACAAATACACCACCGAACACAAATTGCGGAACTGCTCGGGAGCGTCATCAGGCGCGTGATGATAGCGAATCACGCCGATTATCGACTCGGGGAAATTCCATTTTTCCGCAATAAGCGCGCCGATTTCCGAATGGTCAACGCCCGCAATGAGTTTCTCAAAAAGCTCGCTGCTGATACCTTTGCTCGAAAGCAGGTTTTTAAGCTGTTCAATAACATCGGGGTGCGCGGTTTCAAAAATGATTTTGCCCATATCGTGCAAAAGCCCGCACACATACGAATCCTCCACGCACTCGCGGTCGTCGCTGAACAGATTTCGCGCAATATTATACGAACAGAACGCCGTTTTATACGCGTGCGTCCAAAGCTCCTTTTTTCGCGCCGTCTGCGCTTCTCCGTCGCACGAAAGATTTTTGATTGACCCGATAGAATACAGCATATTTTTCACGCCGCGGATTCCCACGAATTTCACCGCATCGCCAATCGAACGGCAGCGATTGCTCCGCGCAAACGTCGCCGAATTCACCGTTCGCAGCAAATCCGCCGTCAAAGACACATCGCTTGAGATTTTTGCGGCAATATCGCTCATCTTAGAATTTGGGTCGTCCAGCAATTTATTGATTTCCACAATATTTTCCGGAAACTGCGGCAGCTCGTTGATAAGATTCACAAATTCCGATGAAATCAGCGAAATATTTTTCTGCGTTTCCACGTCCACCGGGAAAACCAGCCGCGTAATCGTCTCGCCGCGCTCGCTCAAAACGTGGTAACATTCCTCCGACAGCCCGAGCTTTTTCATCATCAAAATCATAATCACCAGCCCCAAGCCTGCGCCTTCGCTGTCGTCCAAAAGCTGCTTGAGCGCTTGGTCCACGGATTTATACTGCTGTGCACGGCTCAATTTGTCGTGAATGCGAACGTACTCAAAATACGACAAACTCGAATTATTGCGCACCTCAATGCGCACCTTTCCGCCGCGTTTCTGCAAAATCATCTTGATATACAGCCCCTGTCGCTCTTGCTCATCAAGATAATATTTGATATTAGAAAGCGTGTCCGCCTTAAACGTCTTCATTCCCTCAAGATAATCGCGACGATTATGCACATCAAGCCCGCGTTCTCTAAAATAAACGCGTTTCGTATTCGCCTTTTTTGCGTTGCCCACAAGCTCGCTCAAGGAGTATTTCATATATTCTATCATCGTTTCTTGATGGATTTCTTTTAAGAACGCTGCCAAAATTTCGCCCATATACACTTCCATTTCGTGCGGAAGTTTGTATGTTGTGAGAGTAAGCGGAAGCTCTGTCTGCACAGCGCGGCGTACTTTTGATAAATCAACTGAAATACTAGACGAACTGTTCATAAATTGTATTATAACAAAAAAAATGAGAAAAAAAAAGATTGCTTTTTGTATTTTGCCCCATTTCGCTTTTTGATTGCAATTTTTTTTCGCCCGATTAAACATTTTGGAGAATTTTTTGCACTGCGCGCCCAAAAATACCTTTCCGCGTTTTCCAAAAGCCTCGCTTTTAAAAAAATGGCTTTCCGCGTTTTCCAAAAGCCTCACTTTTAAAAAAATGGGCTTCCGGCATTTTCCAAAAGCCTTACTTTTTAAAAAATGGGCTTCCGGCGTTTTCCAAAAGTCTTACTTTTTAAAAAATGGCTTCCGGCATTTTCCAAAAGCCTTACTTTTTAAAAAATGGGCTTCCGGCATTTTCCAAAAGCCTTACTTTTTAAAAAATGGCTTTCGGCGTTTTCCAAAAGCGTTTTTGCACGTCTGGCAATCAAAAAAAGTTTCTTTTCTATTTGTAAATCTGTAATTTTAGATTTATACTTACAATAATTGCAGAATGTTTGATAATGAGTAAAGAAAAATCCGTCATTGGTGCGTACAATGCGGAAATCCGCGCGCAGATAAATGATTATCAAAAAAAACTGATAGCATTTTGCTTATAAATCCAACATTTTGCAAAAAAAATACGGCGAAAAACAGTACGTTTAAAAAGAACAGGAGAATTTGAAATGGCAAAAGCAAAAAAAGAACTCGACCGTTTTGACACAAATGCAAAGCGCAATATTCCGATTTTGGCAAAGCTGCTTCTGACGGTTATCACGTCGGTGATTATCAGTGTGCTCGGCGTGGCGGTGTTGGAGCTAGAGATTTTTGACCGCGGCGTACAAAAATCGACCGACACGGATTTGGTCAAGTTTGCAAACGGGCTTGAGATGACGCTTAAAGACTGGCGTGATACGCTCGAATGTGATGTAATACTACTTTCCAATCGAAGCGACATCGCCGAGGGGATTCAATCCCGCAACGAAAGTGCCCTCAAAAACGTGCTCACATGGGCAAACGGGACGCTCAACGTGGAGGTGCTCGCGGTTACCGACAATAACGGCATCGTGCTTGCAGGCGACGGCATCGAGCGCGGAATGGAGCTCGGCGGTCCGTCGGCGATTTTGAGCGCGCTTCGAGGCACGGCGGGCTATTGCTATGCCGACATTTCAAGCGTGGGCTATTCGATGATTGCGGCGGCTCCCGTGCGAATCGGCGGAAAGGTCGCGGGCACGGTGGTTGCAGCATACTCGATGGTCAACGGCGACATCGTGAACCAAGCGCGCAACAGCTACGACGCGGTGTGTACGGTGTTTCGCGGCACTACCCGCGTTTCTACCACACTCGGCGACAGTCTGTTGGGGACAAAACTCGACAATCAGGACATCGTAAAAGCAGTGTTCGATGACGGCAACGTGTATCACGGCAGAAACGTTATCGACGGGCAGGAATATATGTCCGTGTATTTTCCGCTCGAAGCCAGCAACGGCGCGCGCACTGGTATGATATTCATTGCGCGCAGTATGAAAATGGTTTCAAATATCAAGCGCAACACCATTGCTATCGTTTCTCCAATTGCGCTTTTGGTGGTGTTTTTGCTCGCTCTTTTCAGCTATCGATTTGTAAAATGGCTGATGTGGCGCATTTACAACGTTACGAATTTCTTGAAAGAGATGGAAACGGGAGATGCGGATTTGACGAAGCGGTGCAAACTCTTTATCCGCGACGAAATCGGCGATTTGATTATCCATTTTGACCTTTTCCTCGACAAACTCCAGCAGATTATGGCGGACGTGAAGAGCACCAAAAAGGAACTCGGCATATCGGGCGAAAACTTGAACGCAGGCACCGCGCAGACTTCGCTTGCTATTTCAGAGATTATCGACAACATCAGCCAAATGCACACGCAGATTACGTCCACTGGGCAGAGCGTGGAAAACACGGCAGGCGCGGTGCGCGGGATTTCTACGGATATTACCGATTTGGATAGTCTGGTGGAAACGCAGAGTTCGAGCGTAACGCAGGCAAGCGCGGCAATCGAGGAGATGATTGGCAATATTTCTTCCGTGACCAACAGCGTGGACAAAATGGCTCTCTCGTTTGAGTCGCTGAACGCAAATGTGCAGACGGGATTCGCCAAGCAGCAGGACGTAAATGAGCGCATTCAGCAGATTGAAGCGCAATCGCAGATGCTCGAGGAGGCAAACACGGCGATTTCGTCCATTGCGGAACAGACCAATCTGCTTGCGATGAACGCGGCGATTGAGGCGGCGCACGCAGGGGAAGCGGGCAAGGGCTTTAGCGTGGTTGCAGACGAAATCCGCAAATTGTCCGAAACCAGCTCGGCGCAGTCTGCCACTATCGGCGAACAACTCGATATTATCCGACGTTCCATCGGCGAAGTGGTTTCGTCTTCGAGCGAGGCAAGCGAGGCGTTCAGCGCGGTTGCAAAGCACATCAATCAAACTGACGTGCTCGTGTCGCAGATAAAATCGGCGATGGAAGAGCAGAACGAGGGGTCTCGGCAAATCGGAGATGCGCTCAAGGCGATGAACAACAGCACGCTCGAGGTGCAAAAGGCGAGCAAGGCGATGTCGAGCAAAAATACCGAAGTGCTCGGCGAAATGCAGCATTTGCAGGATTCCACCCAGAATATGCAGGCAAGTATGCACGAAATGTCCGACGGTGCGCAAAAAATCAACGAAACAGGCGAATCGCTTTCGGGGATTTGTGACGACGTGCAGATTGCTATCGAAAAAATCGACGCGCAAATCGACCGATTCAAAACGGAATAAGAGCGCAAAAAAGGAGATTTTATGCACAGTATTATAAAAATGATTTCAGGCATTTTTCTTGTTTCAACAGCATTTTCGCTTTTTTCGTGCGATGAGCAAAAGGCTTCTATCACCAAGCGCCCCGTTATGCTTCGGCTTTCGGAGGTGCACGCGCGCGACTATCCGACCACGCTGGCAGACCAAGAATTTGCGCGGCTGGTGGAAGAGCGCACAGAAGGGCGGGTCAAAATCGAAGTGCGCCCGGGAGGGTCTCTTACCGACAACGAAACGGACGAAATTATGGCGCTCAAACTCGGCGACATTGCATTTGCGCGCATTTCGGCGGCTCCTGTGGCGGAGTTCGTGCCGAAAATCAACGCCATTTTGCTTCCGTATCTGTATCGTTCGAGCGAGCACATGTGGAAAGTGCTCAACGGCACCATCGGACAGGAAATCCTGTCAGACATTCAAAAATCAGATTCAGGGCTGGTGGGGCTGTGCTATTACGACGGCGGGGCGCGCAATTTTTACACCACGTCGCCCGTGTACACCATCGAAGATTTCGCGGGGCTGAAAATCCGCGTGCAGAACAATCAGATGATGGTCGATATGTGCAGGGCACTCGGCGCGGAAGGCGTTATGGGCATCGGAATGGCGGCGGTGCGAAAGGCGATTGAAGACGGAGCGATAGACGGCGCGGAAAACAACTTCCCGACGTACCAAAACGGCGATTTTTCGGCGGCGAAATTTTATCTGCTTGACCAGCACACGCGCGTGCCCGAGATTTTGCTGATGTCGGAAAAAGTGATTTCGCGCCTTGATAAAGCAGATGTGGAAATCATAAAACAGGTGGCAAAAGAAACGCAGGAATTTGAGATACAAAAATGGCAGCAGCGAGAAAGCGCCGCTGAAAAAGACGTTCGCATAAACGGCTGCACCATCACGGAACTTTCGCAAGCGGAATTCAAAAAGTTCCAAGACGCAATGCAGCCGCTGTACAAAAAATATGGCAGTCAATATTCGTCGATTATCAACGAAATCCAAAACACCTATTAACGCCAAGAAAGCGGCGCGCTTATTTGAGATAAACCATCAAAAGCATAATATCGCTGTTACGAATGCCCGAAATGCGCCCCGCCTGCCCGAGTGTGAGCGGACGGATTTTCTCGAGCTTCGCACGGCTTTCGGCAGACAGCGACGCAATCGAGCCGTAATCGAAATCCGCCGGGATTTTCGCGTTTTCCATTCGGTGCATTTTGGCAATGCGCGCGTCTTGCTTTTGAATGTAATACCGATACTTAAAATCCTCCTGCGCCAGCTCCCACACAGCAGGGCTAAAATGCGGATTTTCCGCTTTTTCGTCCTCGATTAAAAGCGCAATCGCCTCTTCCACCGCCGCGTATTTTTCCCGTAAGCGCGTCATCTGCGCTTCGCTCTTCAAGCCCGCGGCAAATCCCTTTTCTCCAAGACGACGGTCGGCAGTATCGTGCCGCAATTTAAGACGGTATTCGGCGCGCGCGGTGAACATTCGGTACGGCTCTTTTGTGCCAAGCGTCACCAAATCATCGATGAGTACGCCGATATACGCTTCGTCGCGACCAAGCACCAACGGCGCGTATTCGGGGATTTTGCGCGACGAATCGCCAGCCAAAGATTCCGCCGTTTTCGTCTCTGCGCTCGGCATTTTCAGACTGCCGCATTCAGCAATGTGGGCGCGCGCGTAGTAACCCGCGTTAATGCCCGCCACAAGCCCCTGCCCCGCAGCCTCTTCATAGCCTGACGTGCCGTTAATCTGCCCCGCGTTGAACAAGCCTGCCACGCGCTTTGTTTCCAGCGACGGAAAAAGCTGCGTCGGCTCAACATAATCGTATTCCACGGCGTATCCCGGGCGGCTGACCACGCAGTGTTCAAACCCGTGCATCGTGCGCAAAAACGCGTCCTGCACCTCTTCGGGAAGGCTCGACGACAGCCCGTTCAAATAAATCTCGTCGGTCAAAAGGCTTTCGGGTTCCACAAAAAGCTGGTGGCGCTCGCGTTCGGCAAATCGCATTACTTTGTCTTCAATCGACGGACAGTAGCGCGGACCAACGCCCGAAATCTTACCTGAATACAGAGGGCTTCGCTGGATATTCTCGCGGATAATGCGGTGCGTTTCCTCGTTCGTGTACACAAGATGACAGCTCACCATCGGGCGTTCCACGCTCTCATCGTCAAAACTGAACGGCACGACTTCCGCATCGCCTGCCTGCTCTTCCAGCGCGGAAAAATCGACGGTGTGGCGCAAAATGCGCGGCGGAGTGCCCGTCTTGAGCCTGCCCGTTGTAAAGCCGAGCTCCTGCAAACTCTCGGTCAAACCGAACGCCCCGCCCTCGCCGAGTCTGCCGCACGGAGCATCGTATTCGCCGATAAAAATGCGCCCGCCCAAAAACGTCCCCGTCGTAAGCACAACGCTTCGGCACGAAATCACGCGACCGCGCTCGGTTACCACGCCCACAATTTTTTTGCGCCGCGTACTTTTCGCGCTCGTCCGCACTTCGCCCGGGATTGTACCCACGGCGGCAGAGCTGTCGCTGTTCGGCGGGAGCGGCGTGTCGCTGTCGATTGCAAGGATTTTGACGACCGTATCCATCAGCGTAGAAAGATTGTTCGTGTGTTCGATAGTCTGCCGCGCAAGATTTGCGTACACGAGTTTGTCGGCTTGGCTTCGGGGGGCTTGCACCGCAGGACCGCGGCTTTTGTTCAACATTCTGAATTGAATCATCGACTTGTCGATGAGCCTGCCCATTTCGCCGCCGAGAGCATCGATTTCGCGCACGATGTTGCCTTTTGCAATGCCGCCAATCGAAGGATTGCAGCTCATTCGCCCAATCGAATCTATCGTTTGCGTAACAAGGAGCGTTTTCAAGCCCATTCTTGCCGTGGCAAGACACGCCTCAATGCCCGCGTGTCCGCCGCCTACCACTACCACATCAAAAGAATCGTAAAAACCTGCCATAATG
>CALBGU010000036.1 GCA_937893155.1 uncultured Treponema sp.
CCGAGAGTGGCAGAGAACCCGTAATCGAATTTATCTTACATTTGCAAGGAAAGCAATCGGCGAAAGTGCTTCAAAATATTGAGTTGCTAGAGAAATTTGGTAATGAATTACATTATCCCTATGTAGAGAGCATAAAAGGTGAAAAATACAAAGGCTTAATGGAATTGAGGACAAAGGCGGTTGATGGAATTTTTCGCGTTTTTTACTTTGTGGTAGTAGAAAACAAAGCAGTCTTGCTTCACGCGATACAAAAGAAAACTGATAAAACGCCACAGAAAGAGCTTGAAACCGCGTTAGCACGAATGAAAGAATACAGGGCAAGGGAGGTGAAATAATGGACGATTTTGAGAAGCATTTAGCTGAAATGATGAAGAATCCCGAATTCAAGATGGAATACGAGGCGCTAGAGCCAGAATATGCGCTTATTCGCCAAGTGATACAGGCGCGTATCGATAAGAAAATGACTCAGGCAGAACTTGCGCAGAAAGTGGGAACGAAGCAAAGCAATATAGCGCGGTTTGAAAGCGGCAGAGCAAATCCGTCGTTTAAGTTTATCCAGAAGATAGCGCGCGCCCTTGAAACGCCAATTTCGGTAACATTCGCATAGTTGTGAAAAACGTGTCTAGAAAGATGCACGTTTTTTGTGTTGGAGAATTTGGGCGGTGTGGATTGATTTTTGGTTTTGAGATATACTTTTTTTATGGACGATATAAAAATCATTTCTGCGCCGACTGCGGAAAATCCGTTTGTTGTGCTTTATAAACCCGCGGGGTTGCCCTCTGCGCCGTTGGACGAGTCGGATTCGTTTAACGCATTTGCAAAAGCGGCGGCGTTATTTCCGGAATTGCGGGCTGTGTGCGGAAAAAAAGACTGCGAACACGGGCTTTTGCACCGTCTTGATACGGCAACGCGCGGTTTGTTGGTGATTGGTGCGACGCAAGAGGCATACGAAGTGCTGATTTTGGCGCAAAAATCGGGACTGTTTGAAAAAACATACACGGCAACGGTGGATAAAAACTCGAAATGTTTGGAAGGATTTCCTGCGTTTCCGATAGACAAAAAAAATGCGCTTTTGGGCGGAAAATGGTGCTCGATAGAAAGCTATTTTAGACCATTCGGCAAAAAAGGGGCGTGTGTGCGTCCTGTTGCCGAAAATTCGGGAATGGCGGCGAAAAAGAAATGCGGAAAAAAAATCTATCGCACAAAGGTTTTAATTGCGGGAAATACGGCGACGTGCAAAATCAGCGAGGGGTATCGCCATCAAGTGCGCTGTCATCTTGCTTGGGCGGGGTTCGCCGTCAAGGGCGATGAGCTGTACAATGCGCAATGCACGGGCGGGGAACTGTGCTTTGAAGCAACTTCGGTGCAATTCCCGCACCCGCTCAGTGCGAAAACGGTGTTTTTTTCCGTGTGATTTTTTTGTTTTTTTGCAATAACGGCGTAAAAAATTACTGAATAAGTTTGATTTCCGAAAGCCGAATCGCCGCTGTCCCGCTGATTTTCAGTCGGTGTTTTCCCGTAATTTCGCCGGGCACATCGGTTTCAAGGTCTATTGTGCCTGTTGCGCCGCTGCTGCTCAGTGGGACGATATATTCGGCGGCATTGTCGATGCAGAGCGAGAACGAACCAATATCGTTCTTAAATGCAGTGAGCACGATTTTCTTTGCGGTGGTAAAATCCATCGTGTATTCGATAAATGATTGTGCGCCAAAAGCCCTAAAATTGCGGTCGGTGGCGTTATCATAGCCGATTGTGGTGTTTTCGCTCTTGCCGTCGTGCTCGATTTCGCTTTGCTGCCGTCCGACTTCAACAAAATCGCCGCTGTTTTGCATCTCATTTTTATGTTCCGTTGATGAAAAATAGACGGTGTAGCGCGTGTGGTGAGTGGCAAAAAAGGGCTTTAGAACAAAATCTGCGGTTTCAAACAGCAAATTCTGCGCGTCTTTTATACGAATCCACGAAGAAACATCGGTGAGATTTTCTTTTATCGGCGCAACGCTTACGGCTCGTTCCTGCATATACAAAAGGTGGTCGTCTACCGTATCGTTTGGCAGATTTTCGCTTCCCAAATCGGCGGCAAGCACAATCGGACCGTATTTTATGCTGAATTTGTCGTGTTCCTCAGAGCTATCGCGGGATTTTTGAACGTGCAACTTCATATCAAGACAAAGATGAATATCGGTGGACGCGGATAATGCGCCAAAGTCCGCATAGCCGTCTTTCCCTGCCTCCAGCGTTGTGCACCAGTGCGGGGCGCGGATTTTGAGCGTTTTGCCGTTTTTCCCTGCCTGAAGCACTTTTATGCGCACCGAGGGCGAATAAGGAAAATCCGTTTCAATTTTCAGCTTCCAGCCGTCCTCTGTGGTAATTTGAGAGGCGATAAAAAGATTGAGGAAAATCGTGTTTTCAGCGATTTTTGCCACAAAACGATTATATCGCGCCGGATTTTCAAGCCCCGTTCCTGTGCAACACCACATTGCATTGTCGTGGGTGCAATACACCTTGAAAAATCCCGGTAGCAGCGACACAAAATAGGTTTTTGCTCCTGTGTCTGGCGCTTGCGAAGCCAAAATGTGATTGTAGAGCGCATTTTCGTAAAAATCGGCGACATCGCTTTTTTTGTTCCAGTCAAAAATATGTTCGGCAAGTGCGAGCATATTGTAAGTGTTGCACGTTTCGGCGGTATCGCGTGCGAGCGGCTCTTCTCCTGCGCGCCCAAAATGCTCTCCTTTTGAGTTTCCGCCGATGACATAGCTTCGTTTTTTGGTTACGGTGTCAAAAAAGAATTCTGCGGCGGTTCTGTATGCTTCGTTGCCCGTCAGCTCGTATAATCTGGCAATGCCGATAAATTTGGGAATCTGCGTGTTGGCGTGGTAGCCTTGCAGTGCGTCGATTTTCTGCATTGCATTGTCGATGATTTCGTGATGAATCCAGCGTTCTGCTTCTGAAAGATATTTTTTTTGCCCGGTAATTCCATACAAATCAGCAAAAACGGTGCACATTCCGCCGTGCTCGCATACAAGCATTTTTTGCATTTGTGTATCGGACATTTTTGATGTGCCTGCGATTGCCCAATTTGCCATTTTTTGTACGACTGCGAGCGCGTCCTGATTTTTCCCCGCCGTGTATGCGTCGAGCAAGCCCGCAAAAATCTTGTGCAATGAATACCACGGCACCCACCAGTGCGCAAGCGAAAAACGCTCAACCTCAAAATCGCCCGAAAATGCCTCGTCAAACGGCGTTGAGGGAATGCCGCCAAAATAGCCGTCTGCGCGCTGAATGGTTTTTATGCACTGCACGGTGTAATCAAGTTTTTCTTTTGCCTCGCGATTTCCTGTTTGCTGCACAAATGCTGAGAGCGCGCTCAAATAATGCCCGAGCATATGCCCTTGAATCTGCCGATTTTCCCAGCCGCCGTAGGTTTGCGCCTTTGGTGTTTTTCCCAAAGCCGTGTATGCGCTCGACAAAAATCTGTCTGGATTATACGAAAGGACGTACGAAAGTCCGATTTGTTGCGATTTTTCAAATAAACTGTCTTTTTCGAGCCGTATTGTGAGCGAATTCATAAAAACCTCTAACTGAATTGAAAATTATTGAGATATATCGAAAATCTTTGTATATAATCGCAGTATACACCGGCTTTTTTATTCACGCAACTTTTTTTTGCAAAAAAAACCGTGCATCGCGTTTGATGCACGGCAAAAATTTAGATTTCCATATTCATAACGTGCCGCACTTCCTGCAGCGTCTGAATGCCGATTGCACGGGCGCGCTCGGCTCCGTCAAGCAACACCTTGCGGATATAATCGGGATTTTTCTCAAGCTCGGCTCTTTTTGCGCGAAGCGGGCGGAGCGTTTCGTTGAGCGCCTCGGTGAGCGTGTTCTTGAGCATTCCGCCGCCGCCGTCTCCGATTCGCTCGGCTATCGCTTCGGGCGTTTCTCCCGTGCAAAGCGAAATGAGCTGCAGCAGGTTTGCGACTTCCGGGCGGTTTTGCACGTCGTAGGAAATATGGCGCTCTGCATCAGTTTTAGCCTTTTGGATGAGCTTTGCCGTTTCGTCTTCCGTGGCAGAAAGCATAATCGCATTTCCGCGGCTTTTGCTCATTTTTTGTGAGCCGTCAAGCCCCAAAATGCTCGGCGTTTTTGAAAGCAATGCCTGTGGTTCGGGGAAAACGGGGTTTTTCGGGCTGAATTTTTGGTTAAACCGACGCGCAATCGTTCTCGTCTGCTCGATGTGCGGGAGCTGGTCTTTTCCGACGGGCACCACGTTGCCTTTGCAAAAAAGAATGTCGCAGGCTTGATGCACGGGGTAGGTAAGCATTCCGGCGTTCACGGTCTTGAACTTTCCGTTTGCCATTCCGCTGGCAATTTCTTCCTTGACGGTCGGATTTCGCTCGAGTTCTGCGCTGGTTACGAGCGTCAAAAACGGAAGCATAAGCTGATTGCACTCCGGAACGTAGCTGTGCGGATAGATAATCACGTTTTCGCTGGGCTCGATTCCCGCCGCCAAATAGTCAATAACGAGCTGTTTGGTGTTTTGGCTGATTTGGTCAAATGCGTCGTGGTCGGTCAAAACCTGATAATCGGCAATCAAAATCATCGTGGGAACGCCGAGTTTGGCGAGTCGAACGCGATTTTGCAGCGAACCGAAATAGTGCCCGATATGAAGGCGTCCTGTGGGGCGGTCGCCGGTTAAGACGCGATATTTTTTTGGATTTACCAAAATGTCCGCTTCGATTTTGCGGCTTGTTTCAAGTGCGGCTTCGTAAGTGCCGTTTTCTTTGTTTTCATCAGACATTTTTGTCCTCCGTGTGTTTGTGTTAGTCTATCAAATCCGTATGATATTTTCAATGTGCGCGAAAATCAGAGCCAGTTGAGCGTTCGTAAAACGACGATGATGATAAAAATCGTTATGCCCGAAAAGAGCGTTGTCCATACGAGGATTTGTGTGGCAAGTTCGCCGTCGTTTTTCATTTCTCGCGCCATAATTGCGCTTGCCACCGCCACGGGACTGCCGAAAAGCGGAATGAGCGCCGCATATTCCCTCGCCGAAAACGCAGGAAAGAGTGCATGCGCCGCCGCCAAGCCCAAAAGCGGAGAGAACACCAAGCGCGCTAGTACGCCCGCCGTGATTTGGGGCAATAAATGCGCCGCCGACGAAAACGTAAACTGCCCGCCCAAAATGATGAGCGCAAGCGGCGTGGTGATTTTGGCAAGATTTTCTATCGTGCGGTATATAAATTTGACCTCGCCGTCTTTGAGCGTCCAGCCGTGCAGATAGGGGCGAATGAGCAAGCAGATAAAGCCGGCGAAAATGCCTTGCAACAGCGGATTCTGCGCAATTTTTTTGAGGATTTTGAGAGGAGATTGTTTTGACGCGCCGTCGTTTACCCACACGGAAAGCAAAATGACGGCGGAAATATTGTAAATGGGAATCGTGCACGCCAGCACAATCGCCGCCGAAGCCGTCCCGTTTTCGCCGAACAAATTCGTTACGAGCGGAATGCCGATAATCGCGTAATTTGAGCGATAAAATGCCTGCGCCATTACGCCTTTTTGTCGGTTGTCTTTTATAAAAATCACGGCATACAGAATTCCTGCCGCCATCAAGGCAAAAATCGAGCATATTGCAAAAAGGGCAAGGTCTTTGTAGGCTTTGTCAAAGCCGGAAATGTTGTAAATGCTCGTGAACATTGTGGAAAAAAAACAGAAGCGAAAACAAAATTTGTTTGCGATTTTCAAAAATTCATCGGTAAAAACGTTTTTTTGTCGTAAAATATACCCGATGACCACCAGCGAAATAAGCGGCAGAACCGCGTTGAGCGAAAAAAAGAGTGTGTCTAACATACATTTGATTTTATCACAGATGTTTTTTTTATAAAATGCGTTTTTTTCTTTTTTTTGTGATATATCGGCGGTTCTTTTTTTGCACATTTTGGCTGTAATTTTTTTGATGGTGCTACAAAACGTATGCTGCTGTTTTTGCGGCGGTGCGTTTACTAGAGTTATTTGCTTTCTTCAAAGTGAAGAAGAGAGATAACTAGAATTATTTTGCCGTTTCACTGCTGAAACAACTCGATAACTCCAGTTATTTGCTTTCTTCAAAGTGAAGAAGAGAATTAACTCCAGTTATCGCCAATGCAGTGCATTTTGCGTGATGTTATTTTGTCATTCCCGCCCTTGCCAATTTTGCGCTAAGCATTCTTGTCGTCATTCTTTATGTCCTAAGAGTGTATTTTCAGCAGTGGAAAAAAAAAATTCGATATGCTATGCTTGCGGAATGTACGAAATTCGAGTTACTGCCGATTTTGCCGCGGCACATTTTTTGAAAGATTATAACGGCAAATGCGAGAATCTGCACGGACACAATTACAAAGTGTATGCGCACGTTTCGGGCTCTGAATTGAACGAGGGCGGAATGTTGCTTGATTTTACCGCGCTCAAAGGGGCGTTGCGCGAGGTGTGCGCCGAGCTTGACCACACGAATCTAAACGATATGAGCGTGTTTTGCCAAAATCCTAGTGCGGAGCGAATCGCAAAATACATTGCTGGCGAACTTTTGGCGCGGGTGCCTGAATTGCAGAGCGCGCGCGTCAAACTTTCCGCAGTTGATGTGTTTGAGACCGAAACAAGCCGCGCTCGGTTTATTCCTGACTGATTTTTATTCGGTTTTTATCCATCGCGCATTTTTAGTGCCAAACCCGTTTTCTCCGATGTCGGCTGTTTCTGCAATGCGGAAAACGCGCGGCGAAATGGGGAACTCGGGAAAATCGGGGAGCGCGGCGCAGACGGTTTGTTCGTCGTGGATTTTGGTGCCTGCCAACACAAAAAGCGCCGATGTTTGTGAATCGTTTTTTACTGAAACAGGGAAAATAAGTTGTTTGCCCTGCACAATCGGCGCGGAAATTACAACGTTTGTTGGCTGCACTTTTTTTTCGCCCAGATTGCACCACAGCGGAAAACACGGCATAAAATCTGCTTGCTGTTTGTTGAGGCGGCGCAACGCTTTTTTTTGTGCGCTCGTAAGCAAAAACAGCGTGTCTTTGTTGAAAATAATAGAAAAACCCATACGGGCGATTATAGCGGCAATCCGATAAAAAATATAGAGTTATGCCGTTTTTCATTGTTTTTTTTCTTTTTTTAACGTCTTGTTCGCTTTCGTCTACTGTGCCGTTTGAAGTTGCGGGCGAAAGCATTGAGTTGTCATCTGCGAAAATATTTCGTACAAAAAACGAAAAAATAAATCGCACCAGTCGCGTCGTTTTGAGCGATGAGGCAAAAGCAAAAATCGCAAAAAGTGCCGATAGCGCGCGTTTTATCTCGATTGGCGCGGAAATCGCGATTCCCTACGAGAAAAAAAGCGACATCAAAGATATTTCGTTTCGCGTGATTTTTTCTGACGGCGAGCGGCGAGCGGTTGCCCGTGCAAAAGATTTGCAAGAAAATCCGATAACAAAAATTCGGCTTTCGCTGTGCGTTTCCACTGAGCATTTCCCTGATTTTTTGGAAGTGTCGGGAGGAGAGGCGGTGCGTTTTTTTTGCGTGGGGGCGCAAATCGGCTGGCAAAAAGATGCCGAAAACCCGCTTTTTGCGTTCGGCACGGTGGGCGGAATGGCGGATTTTTCGTTTTCGGGCGCGGATTTTTCGTCTGCCGAAAATGATTTTGAAAAAATGCCGTATCTGTTTTTGAAAATGCTTCCGTGCAGCGATCACGGCGATGTGAGCGACCAAAAACGCGTGCGGTTTTCATTTGCGGGCGAAAAAATCAGCGTCCGCCGAAATGCAGTGCAGACGAGCGCAAAATTGTACACGGAGCCGTTTTCGGGCGCGGCGGGCGAGCTGTTGTTAAGCGAAAATGCAGAGATGATAAGCGCTGTTTTTTTGCGCGGCGGGGAAAATCTGAGAGAAAACGAACCGCTTTTGGCAGACCCCGGGCTGGTGGTGCGCTGGAAAAAATCGTCGTGGCGGCACGATGAATACGAGCTTTTTCGCTGGGAACAGTTTCCGAGCGTGATTTTATTTGATACCAAAGATTTTGCGGTACAGAATCGTTTTTTTACCCGTCTTGCGTTTTTTGCCGAAAAAAAAGGCTATCGCGGAAAATTGATGAGCGACGAGTTTGTGTTGCGTGAAAAGGGCTATAATGCGCACGATTACAGCGCAGAAACGTTGGCGCTCTTTTTTGAAACGGCGCGGAAACAGCAATTTTTGTTGAATGAACACGAATTGTTGCTCAAAAAAATTTTGGTAGAAAATGCGGTGATTGTAGAAAACGAAACTGGTGAAATCAAGGCAGGAAATGGCGCGGTGATTTCCATTTCGCAGGAATCTCCCGTGTATTTGCGCACGAAATTGCTTTCGCACGAAGGCTGGCACGGCATCTTTTTTACCGACAGCGATTTTCGTACCTTTTGCGCCTCGGCATACAACACGATGGATAAAACAAGCCGCGCGTTTATGCACTCATATTGGTCGCTTTGGGCATCGCTCAATTACGACCCGGCGGACAGCACGCTTATGCAAAACGAAACGATGGCGTATCTTTTGCAGCAAAGCGTTTCAGAAACCGCACCGTATTTTTTGCATTTAACCGAATTTAATACCGTGAAAAAATATATCCCCGAGCTTGCCGAATACGTTGTGCAAACCGAAGGCAAAGGCTTTACCGCCGCCGCGTTGCGCTACCGCTCTTATGTCTACGAGCGCTACGGACTTTCGGCGGGGCGGATTTCGCTGGTGTCGTTTTAACGGGGGCAAAAAGAATCCTAAAAGATTTTTTCGCAGGCTTCTTTGGGCATTGGTCGTCCCTTCAAAAATCCCTGAATATTGTGACAATTCAAATCGTGGAGCACCTTCATTTGCTCGGGATATTCCACGCCCTCGGCAATCGTGTCGAGACCGAGTTTGGTGACCATCGAAATAATCGAATCCGTGATGTTCGCCTCCACGCTTTCCATTGAAGTCAAATTGGTAACAAACGACTTATCGATTTTGAGCGTGGTGAGCGGCAAAATCTGCAAATAGCGCAACGATGAATATCCCGTGCCGAAATCGTCAAGCGAAATCCCGAAGCCCATTTCCTTGAGCATTTTGAGCTGCTCGATGATTTTGGCGGGATTGTCGATAAGCACGCCCTCCGTAATTTCCAGCTCCAGCGTTTTCGGGTTGATGTTGTAGCGCGAGATAACGTCTTGCACCTCAAAGACAAAATCGCCTTTTTTGAGCTGCACAGGCGACACATTCACGCTCATAATGCCCGAAAATCCATATTTTGTTTGCCATTCCTTGAGCGTTCGGCACGCATTATCGAGCACCCAGTTGCCAATCGGTACCACAAGGTTCGTCTCTTCGGCAATCGGAATGAATTTTTCGGGGCTAATCCAGCCGAAATCCCGGTCGTGCCAGCGGATAAGCGCCTCGAACCCGCGGAGTGTGTTTGTGCGGAGGTCGTATTGGGGCTGAAAAAAGAGCTGAAACTCATTTTTCTCGAATGCTTCGGAAAGATGGTATTCCATTGCGATTTTCGCGGAGAATTTCTGATACATCATCGACTGAAAGAACAGAATCGTATTTTTGCCCGCCGCCTTTGCTTCGTACAGCGCCACATCTGCAAACTTGAGCAAATCCGTTTCGTTCGCGCTGTCGTCTGGGAACACCGTGATGCCGCCTGAAACGCTGATTCCCTCGGCGAAAAGCGATTCGTGAATCGTGTCTGCCACGGTTGTCATATAATTGCGGTTGTCAAGATTGGATACCAGCACGATAAATTCGTCGTCGCCGTAGCGGAAAATCTGAATGTTCGGCTTGGAAAATCGACTCAAAATCTCTGACGTGTGCTTTATGAGCGAATCGCCTGCGTCGTGCCCGTTCGCGTCGTTGATGTTTTTCATATTGTCGAGGTCCAAAAGCAGAATCGCAAACGTTTTGCCCTCCGCTTTTGCATTCTCCAACAGATTCTTGTACGCCGCGAAAAATCCCGTGCGGTTCGGCAATCCCGAAATATAATCCGTGCTGCAACTGTCAACAGTGTGGAGCGGCAGGGCAGAAGTGCGGCTAAAAAGGCTAAACAGCAGATTTCCCTTGCCGAACGCCTTGATAACCACGCGGAATTCCTCGCCTGAATCCTTGTCGCGCAGAGAGATTTCCTCCGAATCGTCCTCGGTTTCAAGAAGCCGCTCCATAATGTCCATCTCGGAATGGCGGATTTTCAAATCGTTAAAAATATAATCAAGCAAATTAGAGCCGAGCGGGATTTTGTTTTCGGTCAGAGCAAAAAAAGGCGCATTGCCGTATTCCACTTTCAGATTTTCAGTGGTGCCGGACGCAAGCACAATCGCTTCTGGAAGTGCGTCGAGCAGGCGTTTATAATCACAAAACTGTTTCATCGAAGTCCTTTTCAAATCGAGGTGTGAAAGCCTGAAGGCTTGTCCGTCGGAAACGCTGTCCGTATGCGTCCTTCTTCATTGTATACGCGGAATTCTTGTTCCGTCAAGGATTTCTTATCAGGTGATGTTGCGGAACTTCTGCGCTGTGTTATTCCCGTGCTGCCGATTAAAATGCAGAACGCGCACGTTGTTTTCTTTCTCCTCCGTCATCGCCGCCCTTTCGCTCATCATTGCGGAGTGTTCGCACATCGTTGCGAAGTGTCGGCAAATCATTGCGGGCTGTTCGCATATTGTTGCGGAGTGTCGGCAAATCATTGCGGAGTGTTGGCAAAGCATTGCGAAGTGTCTGCAAATCATTGCGGAGTGTCGGCAATTCGTTGCGAAGAGTTGGCACATCGTTGCGGACTGTCGGCAAATCATTGCGGACAGTTGGCACATCGTTGCGGATAGTTGGCGAATCATTGCGGACGGTTGGCACATCGTTGCGAGGCGTTGGCGAATCATTGCGAATGGTTCGCACATCATTGCGGGCTATTGGCAAAGCATTGCGGAAGGGTGGGGGAGGTGAAAAAAAAGTTCGGCATGGTGGAAATGCCGAACGTGTGTTATGTTTTAGAGCAAATCGGAAAGGTCGGAACTTTTTTTGAGTTCCTCGTAATTGGAAATCCAGCGCTGCACAGGCTCCCGCCAGTCTTCGTAGTGCAGTCCTTCCAAGAAAAATCGCTCGTACATATATTGAATGTGCTTGTTGATTTCGCGTTTGTCTTCCTCGCTGATGTCCGTCTGTTCGCGGAACAGCGCGTTGATGAAGTCGATGCACATATCCGTGTCGATGATGTCCGAATGGATTTTTGTCATCATATACAGCGCGGCGGGAATGCAGTTGACGCTGTGCTGTTTCACATAGAGCACTGTTTCTGCGATTGCCACGGCGTTTTCGTACAATTCGGCGTTCCAGCGGCTTTTTTCTTCGTCGGTGAAGTCTTTTCGCTCGAATAAATCGCGGTAAAACGCAAAGCAGAGCACGACGATTGCGATGTGCAGGCTCGGCACACAGCAAAAATGCGGGTCGAAGAGATGGATTTTGAGGAATGCGGCGGATTTTTTGTACTTGGGGCGGTCGGTGGTGCTCAAGCAGAATCGGTAAAATCTGCCCGCTTCCTTGTATGTCTTTTTGAGGCGGTCAATCCATTCGCGGCAGAGCGGCAATCCCTTTTTGAGCCCGAATCGCGCGAGGAGCATTGAAAGCGGTCGAATCCAGATGTTGATGAAATCGAAGTAAATGTCCACGCGCTCGGGTGTAAACGGCACTTTTTGGTCAAGCGGGTGGTCAACGTGGACGACGGGGATTTTGTAGATGTGCCATTTTTCAAAAAATTGCAGAAAGAAAAAATCTTTGAGAATCACGCCGAAAAGCGGATACACACTCGGCACGGTTTTGGGGCTGAACGGGAGCGTAAAATACGCTCTCAGCACCGAAAATGAGCGAAGTGTGCGGTTTTTTACGGAATCGATTCTATGTTTCATTTGGCAAAAACCTCCTTTGCGATATTCACGCTTGCCATTGCGTCTTTGGCGTAATAATCTGCGCCGATTTTCTTTGCATAATCTTCGGTCAAAACCGCGCCGCCCGCCATAACTTTGCAGTCGCGTCCGCGTTTGGAGAGTTCCTTTCGGAGGAGTTTGATGGTCTTTTCCATATTTGCCACCGTCGTGGTCATCAGTGCCGAAAGCCCGAGCAGACGGATTTCGCCGTCGATGACTGTCTGCACGATTGTTTCTGCGCTCACGTTTTTCCCGAGGTCGATGACCGTGTAGCCGTAGTTTTCGAGCATTGCTTTTACGATGTTTTTGCCGATGTCGTGAATGTCGCCCTCAACGGTGGCAATCGCGATAGTGCCTTTGCTTTCCTCGGCAGAGCCAGAAGCGGAGAGCATTTCTTTGATGACCGAAAACGAGCGCGACACCGTGTCGGCACTCAAAAGCAGCTGGGGCAAAAACTTTTTCCCGCGCTCAAAATCCTTGCCGACCGCGTCCAATGCGGGAACAATGCACCCGTCGATGATTTCTACGGGCTGCAGTGTCTGCAAAAGCTCTGCTGTGATTTTTGCCGCTTCGTCTTTGAAGCCCTTGCAGATGATGTCGATGAGCTTTTGTTTTTCGGCGCTGGGCGCATTTTCTTGCGTTTTTTGGGGTTCGGCGTGATTTTGGCTTAAAGCGTCCTGTTTTTCTTGCGCCGAAAATGCGGGGAGCGCTTGAGCGCCTGCAAGAACAGCTGCGCGGGAAATTGCGGAAGCGGCGGCAGAGAGCGCGGAGACAATCTCGGCACTTTTTGCGCTGTCAATCGCGTTTTTGCTGTTCTGCGCTGTTTGGGCGGAATACGTTTCGATGTACGAAAGGCAGTTTTCGTCAAAGCCTGCGAGGGCGCGGAACGCACGATAGGAATCCATCATTGGTTCGGAAAGCGGATTGATGATGCACGCGGTCAGTCCCGACTGCAATGCCATTGCCAAGAATCTGCTGTTCACGATGTCGCGCCGCGGAAGCCCAAAACTGATGTTCGATACGCCCAAAATAAACTGCAAGCCGTCGTATTTTTGATGTAGGATTTCAATCGCTTTGAGCGTTTCGAGCGCTTCTTTTTGCTGGGAACTCACCGTAAGCGTGAGCGTGTCGATAAAAATATCGCGCGGAAGAATCCCGTATGTTGCCGCCTCTCTTATCATTTTGTCTGCCACAGCAACACGTCCCATTGCCGTTGGTGCAATGCCGTCCTCGTCAATGCAGAGCGCAACGACCGCGCCCCCGTATTTTTTTACGAGCGGAAACACTTTCGCCATCGTTTCTGCTTTGCCGTTCACGCTGTTTACCAACGCCTTGCCGTTGTAGTAGCGCAGGGCTTTTTCGAGTACGGGCGGTTCACTTGAGTCGATTTGAAGCGGGGTGTTAAACGCCGCCTGAATCGTCTTAACGGCGCGTACCATGGTCTCTGCTTCGTCAATGCCCGGAAGCCCTACGTTCACGTCAAGCACCTGCGCACCTGCGTTTATTTGCGCCTCCGCTTCGTTGAGCACAAATTGCATATCCCCCGAAAGAAGTGCTTCCTTGCACTTTTTCTTTCCCGTGGGATTTATGCGCTCACCCACGATGACTGGACCTGCTTCTCCGCCGATTTCCACGGTTTTATTGCCGCTGCACACAAATGTGCGGTTGTTTTTTGTCTGCGAAATCTCATCTTTGCCGTCTGCGTGAAGAGTGCGAATGGTTTTGACCATTTCGGCGATGTGCGCGGGGGTCGTGCCGCAACAGCCGCCGAGCGCACAAACGCCCTCGAGCCTATTTTTTGCCTGCGACGCGGCGAACGCGCTGGGGAGCACCTTAAACACCGAGCGCCCGTTTTCCACCACAGGAAGCCCCGCGTTGGGCTGAGCCAAAACGGGAATATGCGAAAACGCCGTGAATTGCCGCGCAAGCTCTTCGTCTTCGGCAAGGCTTCCCCCGCAGTTGAAACCCAAAACGTCCACGCCGAGCGATTCCAAATAGGTAGAGCAGGTGAGAACGTCCGCGCCGGTGAGCGTTCGCAGATTGCTCTGAAACGTCATTGAAGCGACAATCGGCAGTTTTGTATTTTCTTTGACGGCAAGCACCGCCGCTTTCACTTCGTATAAATCGCTCATCGTCTCGATAATCGCAAGGTCTGCGCCCGCTTTTTCGGCAATCACGGAGGCTGTTTTGTAGCTCTCATACGCCTCGTCGAACGTCAATTCTCCCATCGGCTCGAGCAATTTGCCAATCTGCCCCGTGTCCCACGCCGCAAAGTGTGCGCTTTTGGCATATTCTTCGTCCGAGGCTTCAAAATGGTCTATCGCCTGCCGCACCAGCGTTACACCCGCGCTGATAAGCTCTGCAACGGGAAATCGCCCCTCGTTTTTCAGCGGATTTGCGCCGAATGTGTTTGCCGTAATGACGTTTGCGCCTGCGGCAAGATATTTTTCGTGAATCCCCGCGATAATGGGGCTGTTCGTGATGTTCAAATCTTCGGGAATGTCGTAGTCAGAAACGAGCGAAGATTGAATCATCGTGCCCATACCGCCGTCAAAAAACAGCGGTAGCCCAATAGACTCGCGCTCTAAAAGATATTCCCGAAACGATTTCTGTTTCATTTTCCTCTCCTTCTTTAGCAATGGATTTTACTCCATTACTTCCTCTTTTTCCACCTGTAGCAAGTGTTGCTTCATCTGTAGCAGATGTTGCTCCACCTGTAGCAAGCGTTGCTTCATCTGTAGCAAAGGTTACCCCACCTGTAGCAAGTATCGCTACATCTGTAGCAAGCATTACCCTATCTGTAGCAAGCGTTGCCCCAGATATTATTTTTGCTGTTCCGCGTTGTTTATTGCGGCAAAAATTGCGCTGGTGCTGTTTAGGATTTCGCGGGCGGCATCGCTTTTGTTGAGCGTGTAGATGTGAATCCCGCGCACACCGTTCGACACGAGGTCGATGATTTGGTCAATCGCGTAGGCAATGCCCGCCTGCCGCATAGCCGCGTTGTCGTCTTGGAATCGGTCGCAAATGGCGAGGAGTTTTCGCGGAACGAACGCGTCGGAGAGTTTTACCATACGCTGCACCTGCGACGCGCTCGTGATGGGCATAATCCCCGCGATGACGGGGACGTGAATGCCGCGGCTCTGGAGCTGATACAGGAAGGAATAGAGCATATCGTTGTCAAAAAACATCTGCGTCGTTAGAAAATCCACGCCCGCGTCTACTTTGCGCTTGAGATTGTCGATGTCGGAAAGGCGATTCGGGCTTTCGGGGTGTCCTTCGGGGTAACACGCGCCGCCTACGCAAAAGCCCGCGTCTTTGAGC
>CALBGU010000037.1 GCA_937893155.1 uncultured Treponema sp.
CTTTTTTGTTCAGAATGACATAGTTAGAACTTCATATACGAAAAGCCTGCAAGGTCGTTCGTGAGTTCGCGCTCGCTCCGTGAAAGCTCTGCGATTTTGTCGGCAATCTCGGAGTATTTTCCTTCGCTGTCTTCCAGCGTGAGTATCTGATATTCGGCTTCACATAAAGCCTTTATCTTTTCTTCCACAATGCCGTAAAAATCGAAGTCTGCTGGAAACAACTTCTTGAACTCGTCAACTGTGGTTGCAGTCTTGTTTCCGTCCAATTCAAAAGTAAACGAGCCTTTATAATAACTTAAATCACTTATCTTTGCCTTTTCCATTCCAGGAATGTAGCCAAGCACTCTTTTGACCGTATAATACAAATCATCAGAATCGTTGTAACGATTTTTCTGAGGCGCAATCGCGTTCAAGAAAGCATCTCTCGACACGGGGTACAAGTTCTTTAGACGAGCAAAGAACATCTGCTTTTCGTCAGAATAATTGCCGTCAAGCGCACAAAGAAGAGCGAACAGCCACACATTGCCGAAATGATTTGTACCGACCGCACCGCTCGACTTGTAATATTGCTCAACAGTTCGGATAAGGCTGTCGGACACAAAATTGTAGCGGAACTTTTCGCTGTCCACTTTGACGAAATGCTCTTCAGCAAGAGCGTATTTTTTTCTACTTTCTGAAAGCTCGTACTCTTCGCTTGCGTTATTCAAGAGCGTATCGAACGCGCGGTTTATCTCGGCTGTTTCGTTCTCGCTCAATTCGCGCGAAAGGCTCAAAAAGCCTGCGATGAACTTTAGCAAAGTTTTTTTGCTTACCTGAAATCCGCCGAAAAACGACGGGCGGAAAATGCGGCAGAACGCGCGAGAACTTACGGCAAACTGCTTTTTTGCCTCTCCTTCCTGCTTTGTGCCGCAATAGTTGCAGAACACTGCACCGTCATCAATTTCTTGACCACAAGAAATACACTTCTTCATTTGTTATCTCCTATACTAAAAACAGTTCTTAATCTTCATCATCGTCTGTTGCTCCTGCTCCGCGCAAAAGTCCAACAATATAGCGATTAATATTACCTCTGGCAATTGACAGGGCTGTTTCATCGTAGTCATTTTCCATATTAACATCTGCTCTATTATCAATAAGGAGTTTGACAATCTTGTTATGCCCATTTTCAGTTGCCTTCATCAAAGCCGTATTGTTGTCAGAGTCGGTCTGGTCTACATCTGCACCGGCTTCAAGCAATGCTTTTACAATTTCTTCTTTTCCGTTTTCAGAGGCGGAAATAAGAGGATATTCATCGTTAATGCAGTCAATGACCGTCAATCCACCTATGAACTTGAACGCATCCACCATTCCTTTAAAATATGCATTCTGCACAGCTTTTTTATCAGTCACAGTCTTGGTAACAGTCTTGACCTTTTCTTTGGGAAGTTTCTCCACTTGCTTACCACATTGAGGACAAAAGACTGCTTCATCATCGATTTCTTCGCTACAATACCTGCACTTCTTCATTTATTTATTCCTTTAACTTTTGTCCCGCACTTCTGGCAGAACCTGTCATTTGTTTCAATTTTGTTTCCGCATTTTGAGCAGTAGCGCACAGGTCTTACAACCAAAGACTGCTTAGACAAATCTTCTGTTTTAGGTAATTCCTGTTTTTCAATTCCCATTTCCTCACAGAAAGAATCAAGACATTCAAAGAATTTCTTTCTTAGCTCGCCAATCCTTTTAAGTGATGAATCAAGGTCATCGGGCTTAAAGTATCTCTTGAGTTCGTAAAGTCCATCCTCAAGTTTGCTTTTCGCGTTAGAAGTCAGGCTGATTGCGTTGCTGGTCATACCGTCAAGAATCAGCTTTTGAACTTTGCTCTGATATTCCTTGTCGTTCTTGTTCTTTTCCTTAACGTGATTTTCGTATCGGTCAAAAATCTCTTTCAAGGGCAGGGCAAGGTCAACGTACTTTTTTGTCGGAATATTCTGTTTGAAAAGGAAATCTCCTATCGGCATTTTGCAATAGAGGTATTCCTTTCTCTGCTTTGAATCGTAAAGGCTTATGCCCTCATATTCAAAGCCGTAATCTTCAAGGACATCACGGAATGTGTCCAAAATATCCTGATGATTTGACGGCGAAACAGTGCCAGCCTTATTTGCAACAACATAAAGGCTTTTTCCTTCTTCTCTTCCAAACGGCAAGGCATCCAAAAAATCAAGGTCTGATGTGTTAATCGTGCCTTTGCTGTCCAAGCCTACAATCCAAATCAAAAACTTTGCGTCTTTTATATAGGCTTTTGCAATTTCCATATCCTTTTCAGTTGAACCAGAGTCTGGCGCACTGTAACCGGGAGTATCAATCAAGCAGATATTAGAAAACAAAGTTGAATCAAGATTCGTTTTTACAGTGATATAACTCAAAATGTGTTTCAAATCGAACTTTAGCTTTTTGAGCATCTCATGCGAAATCGCCTTGTACAGTTCTTCTTTGATTTCAAAATTGCCACCACGATACGAAAGACCTTGAATTGAAGGCTTCTCCCCTGAAATAACGTAGCTTGGAATTGCTGTTACTGGGCGTATTCCTTCCGCAAGTTTTACACTATCATCATTATTCATAAAGCTGTTGATAAAGCTTGACTTGCCGCTTGAAAAACCGCCGCCAACAGCACCGACCATTTTTGAATGAAGTGGCGGACAGTTTGCAATGAGCCGCATCTGATTTTTGATTTTATCAAACTCAATCATATCTTTCACTTGATTCAAATCACGAACAGAATCGCAGAATGCAGAGAAATCCACGCTCACAAGAGAATCAAAATTCTTGATTTGAGCGTTTTCCTCTGGTTCTGCATTGAGAATATCCGCTATAAACGAGAAAATTCCCTCAAAGTCAATATTTTCCATCTGACTACTCCAATGTTTCCAGTGCTGCAAGGCAGTCGCAGTAACGTTTCAGAGTAGATTCTTTGTTTGCAATCTGCTTTTCAAGTTCAGACAGTTCTTTGTCCATGTTGCCGAAAAGCAAATCCGAAAGTCTCTCTTTTTTGGCAGAACTTTCCATTTCGCTCAAAAAAGCCCTGATTTGAGAGGAATATGCAGAACGAAGATTGTCACGGTAGTCTGCTGCTGCTTCCAAAAATTCGTAGATTTTGTCTTCGTCTCTCAGAACGCCAGAATATTCGCTCGTAAATTTCTGGCTTGAAAGACTGATTGATGGAATCTGCATATTGCCCACGACTTTTCGAATGCTCGTCTTTAAAAGCGGAATGTCAATGTCATCGTCCCCAACGCTTTCCCTGAGTGCAGAAAGTGTTTTTGACTGGACTAAAGACCTCCATTCAAAAACGGCTTTTTCTGCACAATCAATCAAGTCTTCCTTAAAACTTTGCATGATATTGTTGAGGTTTGACTTTATCGGAGCAGTTTGCAAGGTGTGGATTTCGTAACTTTCTGTAGTGTAGTAAGTCTCATTTCCCCATCTTCCCCCAGAAATCCAGTTCAAAAATCCAGTTCCCTTAACTCTTGTGTGGGCAACTTTCTTAGTCTTTGTTTCGTGCTTTTCATACTGACTAAAGTCACTCACTTTGTCAAAAAGATTCCGGGTGTTTGCCTTGAGAGTAGAAGAAAGTTCTGTCTTAAATTGATAGACCGACTCTTCAAATGCATTGTCAACATCAACACTTGCTGCAGCACGGAGTTTTTCCTTGCTTGCTTTCTGGGCTTTCAGCTGTGCGGCGTCAGTGCTTTCAAGACGGTTTTTGCCTTCCTGAACCGCACTTTTTATTCCACGTAAGAAAGAATCTACATTTTGCCTTTGCTTTGCGGTGTATTCCGCCTGCCTTTTTGCAATGATTTCATCTTTCATCGAGCGGACTTCTGCAATATCGTCCTTAACCTTTGAAACGCCAGAAATGCTTTTTAGGCTTTCTTTTGAAGCATTCTCGTCAAAGTAATCTGGGTACTCTTCCAAAAGCCTTGAAAACGCAAACTTCATATCTTCGTCCCAAGAAGAGCGGTCATCTATGTGCTGCCAAAGAGACTCGCAGATTGAAGAAGTGATTACAACACGGTTTTCCATGTTGCCGATAAGTTTGTCGTACATTTCTGCACTCTCAGGATTCTGCTTTTTCTTTTGGGTGAAAACTTCTTTTGCCTGAGAAGAAAGCTGACCTCTGATTAAATTTACAGCCTCAATAAGTTGACCTTTTGAGTCGTCTTTTATCGAGCCATAAAGCTGCTGGTCACTTCTTGAAGCCACAAGGAAAACTTCCTGAACGCCTTTTTTCCCCGAAGTATGTGCCATCAAGTCCAAATCTTCTTTTGACAAAAACTCTCCCGCTGGAGAAACGACAAACACAACATCACATTCGCCAAGATAATCTTCAGTTCTCTTTTCACGAGATTTTACTGGGTCATTCACGCCTGGTGTGTCAACAATCTGAATGTCCTTCAATTCTGGAATGTTCAGATTCAACACAACGCTTTTTGTAAACGGCATATACTTTCCGTTTGCGCTCACATATTCCCCAAGCTTTCCCATCAGGTCATCAAGACTTCCCGCTTCAATCGGCATTGTTTCTTTGAAAGAAGCAGAATAAACGCTTTCCATAATGCCACTTTTCTGCATTCTCTCGTATTGGTCATAAGAACCTTGCTTTGGATTGTCTTTTAATGAGTTATCGACTGTGCGCTCAATTCTGGACTTATCAACCGACTGATTTCTTTTCTTTGCCCGTTCTGCAGCTTTCTCTGTTTCTTCTGCAATCATCTTTTTGCGAAGAGCCAAGAAATCATCGTGTTCTTTTTGCAATGTGGCAACATCTGTCTTTGTAAAAAGCTCCACTTCCGCACTTGCATTTTCTGCATAGCGGATAACCGTCAAAGCCGCAGTCATCGGAGTTGCAGCTTTTGGCAAAAGTTCTTTTCCACCAAAGAAAAGGGAGTTCAAAAGCGATGATTTTCCAGCCTTAACTCTACCGATGATTCCTATGCTCAAAAGGCGATTTTCTTCTGCAATCTTACTTAGTTCCGCCCTCATGTTTTCTGCAGAAGACACGCCGCTTTCTTTTCGCACTGTGTCTGCCATTCCTGCCGTGATGTCGTCAAACTTTGCCACGACATCATCTATCTTTTGCAATCTGTCAATAAAATCCATTTCCATTATGCCACCTTCCAAGTACTGATTTCCTGAGAAAGTCCTTTAGCCTTTTCTCTGAGATTTTCAAGTTTTTCTGCAATTTCTTTGGCAGACTGCATTTTCTCTTCTTTGTCTGCTCTTGCCTTCTCCAATTCATGCTGCTGGCTTTCGAGCATTTGTGCATACTTTGAGCGGACATTTTCAATCATATCGCCAACCTGCTGCTGTAAAATATTCGGAAGTTCCGTGCGGAGCTTGCTCTTAATCTGAGGAAAGACTTCTCCAGAAAGTTTTGAGCGAATCTGGGCTTCTATGGCATCATTCTGCATTTTTTGCGTGCCAAGTCCCAAAAGACCTCCAACAACAGTCGGAAGAAGAACCAAAACAGCACTAAGAATCGGATTTATTGCCGTTGCCACAAGACTAAGAGAAGTTGCAATAGTAGAGGCAACAGGTGCTGTAAGTGCGGCAGATAAAGCGGTTCCAAGTCCTGCTCCCAAACCTGCTCCTTGAATTGCACCACCGATAGAGTTTTTGCCTTTTCCTGACGGAATGAAAGTCATAAGAGTTTTGAAAGATTCCTGCATTGTGTCTACGATTTTTTCAGTATAGTTCGTGTCAATGTCCATATTGCTGAACACTTCGGAAAGATTTCTAACAGACTCTGAAAAATCAGAAACAATGCCATCGTTCACTTCGCCGATTCGCTTCTGCATTGACTGAACAAGTGATGAGCGGATAATTTCGTTCATTAAGTGTTCAACATTGTTCTTTGCCATAATCGCACTGACAATTTCGCTGGTAGAATTGTTCAAAGCGTCGCCCACGTCATTTATTATGTCGTTGACCATTCCGCCAGAATAACGGCTCTTCATATGCTGAATGTCGCTTTCTGACGTTGATTGTATCTTTTCGATACTGCGTTTGAGTTCGTCTTCTGCAGCCTGTATCTTACTTGAATCAAGGCGACTAGCCTTAATCTGATAGTTCAAGCCTTCAATCACACTGTCGCAAGCCTCACTCGCACCTGCATAATACATATTTTTGAACAAAGCATTTGCATCTATTGATGACAAAGATTCAAGAACGCTCGAAACATCCGTATTGTTGATTTTTCCAACCTTGATTTCATAACCGAACTCACTGTAAAGAGTATCGCCAACCACTTGTTTTACTTCTTCAACTTTTGAAGGCTGAACAACATCTGCATTAGAAAGGAAGAAAGAAAATTTTCGACCAAAACTGTCAATCTCATTCAAGCGACTCAAAAGCGAACGGGAAACAGTTCCGTCAGTAACTTTCATCAAGACGATGTAGTAGATTCCCTTGTTCAGATATTCTGCAATCGCCTTGTTGTGCTGTTCTTTTGGTGCTGAAAATCCAGGCATATCAACAAGAACAAGTGGCTGTATCGCCTTCAATTTTGGATTGTTGAGATAGACACGGGCAGAGCGATAATTTTCCGCATCTTCCGTAAGTTTTTTCATATCGCTGATTGCATAGCGTTTTGAGTTTCCGTCAAAAAGGATTCCTTCTGCAAACTCTTCGCCGTCAGTGTAGTGAAGTTCCGTTGCAAGAGATGTTTCTGGAGTGATTGCTACTGGCAAAACATTGTTTCCCAATAGAGTGTTAATCATCGTAGATTTTCCCGCACTGAACTCACCCACAATCGGAACAAGAAGTTCTTGCCCTGAAACACTTTCCTGCATAACCTCGATTTTCTGCTGCTTGTCTGAAGCGAGAGAGCCTTCTTTTGCAATCTCAAGCAACTTATCACATACATCTAACACTTCTTCTTGTGCTTTTATCATTGATATTTCCTCCGTATCAATAAAGTATTCTCTTGTCTTTTTCAGTGTTACCGCTCTGGCACTTTGGGCATTTTGCCTTAATCACGGAAGTTAAAAATCCCATATCGCGCGCATAAAAGCCATATCCGCAGTCTTTGCAGACGAACAGCACCTTATCGCCCATTCTTTGCGGAAAAAAGCCGCCCGATTTTGCCGTGAACATAAACGCTCTCCTATAAAAAAAACGCTACAGGGAAAACTACGAATGGGTGGGATTCCAACCTTTGTTTTGCCCTGTAGCGTTGTATTCGCTGTTACACTCCACGACGATTATCGTGGCACTCGCTCGATAGCCGTCGTGGCACTCGCTCGACTCTCGTCGTGGCTCTTGCTCGATACTCGTCGTGGCTCTTGCTCGATAGCCGTCGTGGCTCTTGCTCGATAGTCGTCGTGAACTCTGCTCGATAGTCGTCGTGGACGTTACTCGACAATCGTGATTTGACGCTCAAAAACACCTGTCTTGAGGATTTTCGTCGTCTGCGCATTAGAGCCGAGCTTCGTTCTCACTTCCACGCTGTACGCGCCTGCGCTAACGTCCGCGCCAATCATCACTTTGACGATTGAGGCGGAGTTTTCCACCGCACGAGAAAGCCGCACCGTCTTTTCGCCCACGAGGAACACGCCCTGCTCCGCGTCTGTCGGGTCGAACTTGAGCCGCGCGCCCGAAATCATCATCACCGAGCCGATTTTCACCGTGTCAATCGCGGTATTCTCGTCCGCAAAGAAATCGCGCACCGTTTCCAAGTTCGGAGCGGCTGGATTGACTTTGACTTTTGTGAGCTTGATTTTCTTTACGGCTTCTTTGATAAGAGAGCCTGCTGTCGCATTGACGCGGACGGTGTGGCGTTTTGGGTCGAAGCTGTCGGTTGCGTCGGTGAAAACGCCCTGAATTGAAAGCGATGTGCTGAAAAGCTCGGTTGAAACTGTGCCGCCTTCTTCGTGAATCTTTCGGATTTCGTCTGCAATCGCGTTCCACGAGGCTTCAAGGTCGATTTTGCTCGTAACGTTGCCGTGAGAGGCAGCCCGCTCGATAATCTCAGCGCGCGTGTACGATTTTACGCCCACAAACTGCGCAACTTTGTCGTTCGGGTCTTCGGTAAAGATGTTGTCCTTAAAAGCATAATTTGCCATTTTTTCCTCCCCGTCATAGACGCTCTTGCCGTCATTGACGGTTTTGTAAAATATAAAAATAAGCCCGTACTGATAACGCCAAAAAGCGCACCAATACAGGCGATTATGTGAGAAGTAATGAGAAATAGTTGTATTGTAGATTGAAGTATCTTTTACAAAAGACGCTCTGCGTCCACAAGGCACAAGCAATTATGAGGGCTGCTCTAGGTGTGTCAAGAGGTTTTGCGAAAATTGCAGGATTATTTTGCATTGTGCCGTACATACTACATACTATACAGTAGTTTTATGCAACTTTCAAGGATTTATTTAGTGTTTACTTTCTTTTCACTTTTTTTCTAAG
>CALBGU010000038.1 GCA_937893155.1 uncultured Treponema sp.
AAATTATTAATTTATACATTTATCATTTTATTAAAAATTAAACATTTAATTCCAAAAAATAAAAATGAAAATAATCCTTAGAAAAAAATTAGTAGCCAGAACAGGAAAAGTGAAAAGCGTGGATTTCCACCCACTCTTCAACTGGATTTTACTAGGGCTATATAATGGAAGTATTTCCATATATGATTACAATACCCAATCCTCAGTACAATATTTAGAAGTAACGAATTGCCCGATAAGAACAGCCAAATTTATGTCAGAAAAAAATTATATAATATGCGGAGCAGATGATAAAAAGATTCGAGTCTACAATTACAACACAATGGAAAAAGTAAAAGAATTCGAAGCACATGAAGATTTCATTCGTTGTATAGTATGTCATTTAAAGCTTCCAATGTTTTTATCTTCATCAGATGATAAAACAATCAAATTATGGGACGTAGAAAATGATTTTAAATTAATACGAACATATAATGAACATAAAGACTACGTCATGAAATTAGCAATAAATTTAAAAGATTATTCGATCTTCGCATCGGGTAGTACAGATAAAAATATAAAAATATGGTCATTTAATGTAGATAATTCCCAATTAACTCTTACTGGACATAATAAAGGAGTTAACACAGTTGCCTTTTGCCCTTTAAATGATAAACCTTATTTAGCAAGTGGATCCGATGATATGTTAGTAAAAATATGGGATTATAACAATAAGCATTGCTTATTCACTTTTTCTGGACATGAATCCAATTTAAGTTCAGTTTGTTTCCATCCTGAATTACCTTTGTTAATAACAGTGGCTGAAGACCAGCTTTGCAAATTTTGGAATATAAATACTGGTAAATTAGAAGATTCTAAAATATTAGGATATGATATAGTTTGGGATATTGGTGTCCAAAGAAGTAATAATGTTGTAGGTTTTGGATGCGAAGAAGCTGCTATTGTTGTTCAAATGGGAAGTGAAGAACCTTTGGTCACTTTCAATCACCACCAAAGTAAAATTATTTACAGTGTACAAAATAATTTATATAGTTTAAACTTAAAGCAAGTGACTCATGAAACCAAGGACGGTGAAATAATTACAATCCCGCCTAAACAATTAGGTTCAAGTGAAGTTTTCCCTAACAAAATAAGTTATAGTCCTAATGGAAGATATTTTTCAATATTAAGTGATCAAGAATTTATTATTTCAACATCTGGTGTATACAGAGCAAGCAGTGTAGGAAATTGTTCAGATATTGCTTGGAACGAAGGTGAAAGCTTTGTTATCAAGGATGGCAATTCTGTAAAAATATATAATAACTTAAAAGAAGAAAAAAGTTTCAAACCCGGCTTTTCTTTCGATGGTGTTTTCGGTGGCCCATTATTCGCGATTAAAACCGATGAAGCCATTTTCTTATATGATATAGAAAATACCATCTTTATAAGAAAAATTGATGTTGTACCTAATAAAATAATTTGGAGTGAAAAAAAGAATAAAATAGCTTTATTATGTGAAGATGCGATGTATATCTTGGAAGTCTTTTATGATAAAATCGAGGAATATATCGAAAAAGTCGCTGATGGTGACAGTGGGGATGTTGATGGATGCCAAGAAGCCTTTGGTGATTCTTTTGATGTTGATGGGAAAATAATTAATGGGTTTTTCATTGATGATATTTTCGTGTTTGAAAATTCGAAAAATAAAATAAGTTATACAATAAACGAAAAAGTATTTAATATAACTACTTTATCTAATAGATTCTTTTTATTAGGATATCTGGAATCAACAAATAAATTATATCTCATTAACAAAGATCTTCAATTAATATCATATTCTTTTCCTTATTCGTTTATTAAATACCAAATGGCAATTTTAGACAAGGATTTCACCTTAGCAGAAAAACTTTTAGAAAAAATCCCTGATTCATTTAATGAATCAGTTTTTAAATTTTTAGAAAAATTTGAATTATTCGAATTATGTTATAAAATAACTAAAAATTTAAATCAAAAATTTTCACTTGCAATAAAACTACAAAAGCTTCAAGAGGCATATGAAATCGCCAAAAATTCCAAAAATTCAGAAAAGCTTAAAATGGTGGCTGATTTAGCTATAGAATTAGGTGAATTTAATTTTGCGGAAAAAGCCATGAAAGAAGGTAATGACTGGAATGGGCTTTTATTATACTATAGTAGCATTCAAAACAGGAAAAAACTTAAAGAATTCGCTAATGAGGCAAAAAAAGCAGGAATGTTTAATGTAGCATTTGGTTCTTTTTTCCAATTAAATAATTATGAAGAATGTTTTGATAATCTTATTTTTTTGTGCAACTGGGATTTCGTGCCTTTTTGCACAAAAAAAGTCTGTAAGTTGTATATCAAAATTTTCAGAGAGCGTAAAGTTTGTAGCGTGGAGTACCGATATAGATTATTTTGCAGTTTCTGCTGATAATAGCATCGTTCTTTTTAATGCGAAAACGAACGAAATTGTAAAATTGTATATGGGAAAAGGTGCTGAAGAATCGTTTGTATCGATAAAATTGAGCGATGACGGAAAATTTCTTTTGGGAATCAGAGCGGACGGCAGAGCTTTTGTGTGGAATGTAGACGACGATAAGCGCTTTGATGAGATAAATTTAGGCGGAACGGCGATTTTAGATGCGGTTTTTTGGAAAACGGGTACAGAATTGCCGTTTTGGGTGCAGACAATACGATTTATGAATGGTTTAAATTACTAGAAACAAATGTTGTGTTGCAGAACAAGCGGGCGAAACTTGATACGAAAATACAATTTTTGAGCATAAGCGATGCAAAAAATCTTTTTTCGGTTGAGGCAGACGGTTCTCTTTTGTGTATTGATACAAAAAATTGGAATTTGCATATTTTGCGTTCTATAAAACTAGAGAGCGATTTTCCGTTGCAATTCAATGCGGAAAAAAATCAGTTTTTAGGAAAAATTTCCAAATCAGAGCTTGTGATTATGGATACAGACGGAAAAAAATTGGCAAGCATTTTTGACCGCAATGAATTTTTGGACACGGCGGTTTTTGTTGCAGACAAAAAAAATGTGGTGGCTGGAACAAAAAAATCGCAGGTGAAAACGTACAATAAAAAAAATGGAGAGGTTGAAAATACGCTTTCGCTGGTGAAGGGCGATAATGCGTTGTGCATTGCTTCTGGAGCAAATGGCGACATCATTGTGGGAACGGAACAAGGGTATTTGATGAGAATGCGCCAAGACGGTGCGGTTTATTCAAATGATGCAAAGGGGTATGTGCCTCAAGATTGGTAAGGCGAAAAAAAAGGAGATGGAGAGACAGATGATGAAGCGGAATCTGAACCAAATGGAAAATCTGTCGATGTGCTTTTTGCATACGGAACGCTGCCTGAGAATTATTACATTGGGTCTGTAGGGCTTGAGGTGGTATATCGGAACAGAAATTCGTGGGAACATATTGTGCGCGGTGCGTACTGGGGAGCGTCAATGCTAGCTGATGTGGGAATTCCAAAAGATGATTTCCCGTATAATTACCGTGCACAAGGACAAAATCTGAATCCGCCGTATGCGTATGCGCTTTCGTTGCTTGTTTGCGCGGGGTACGAACGGGCGATATCTGATTCGGATTTCCGTGTTTTTGCCGAAGCGCGCGCTGGCGGTTCAATGCGGATTTTATACAACAACAGTTTGAAATATGCGCACACGGGGAGTGTTTTTACCAATTTTTTGGGCGAAGCGGTTTTGGGTGCGCGGTGGAATATGTTTGTGCTTTCTCTAGATGCCGCGTATGACTCAAATTTGGGAATACTCAAGAGATGTGCGCTTGGGGTGTCGATTGGGCGATAAAGATGAAGTTACTTTTTGTGATTTTGATGTTTTTGGCACTCTTTTTTTCTTGCAGCAATTCGCTTGACGATATGGTTGATGACTATAACGGCGGTTTTACCAAAGACAACACCGAAACCGAGGAAGATAGTGCTGAGGAAACACTTTATCCGGGAGATGATGGCTATGACCAAACAGAAATGCTCTTTGAGCAGTATTTTCTTGCCAGCGACGAAACGCTGAATCTTTTTGCGCCGTCTTCGAAAAAAAGCGCAACCGAATATTCTTGGACGCTTACCCAGCCTAGCGATACTTCCAAAGAGCCTAATTTTGCAGTGTTGTTTCAAGGGACGACCTACAAATCGCGACGTTTTGTTTTGTATGTGCCAGAAAGCACTCTTGAAGAGGGCACATACAAACTCGTTCTGACGGTCGAGACCGCTGGAAAATCTTACACGGATTCTTGTGCAATCATAATTTATGAGAGCATTAGATAAACGGCATATTTTCAATTGCCGAAATTTTCACTCGCAAGGGGTCAAAGATGAGGAAAAAAGGGAAACTTTTTGCAGTTTTGGCATTTTTATTGCTTTTGATGAGCTGTCAAGGCTTAATCGAGGGATTGTTCAGCGACGCTGACGACGATGACGAATCATCGTCTCGGTCATCAAAACAGCTTACGGTTACAATCAGCAATTATACCGACGTTATTGAAGGCTCGTCATCGGGTAGCGCACGGCTTGCGCGAACGATTTCGGCGGATTCGTATACGTCAGCAGATTCGCTGAAGTTTTATATCTACGGCTCATCGACTGATGGGCAGACACTCAGTCCAACCGAAGTTACCTTTGCGGCTGCATCGGGGTCTTCGTATGCTGGTACAGTGCAGCTTAACATCAGCTCTTCAAACTGGTATCTCACGCTTGCGGCAGTATCTTCAACCGATTCGGCTTCGACCGTTGCCGATGTTGAAGCGAATGCGGTTCTTGCGGGGCGGGCAAATGTTGACCTCCGCACTGGCTCGGAAGCAACGTTTATCCTGTCGGTGGACGGACTGAAAAAAGCGGCGGCAATTACGCTGACACTCAAATCAGAAAGCACATGGTGGGCAACTGGAGGATATTCAACAAATACTGACTGGTCGGTAAAGGCGGGCATTTATGACAGAGTATCAGGCGAGGATGTGTCAATAGCAGGCGACGGCTCGGGAACTGCAACAGAAAAAACTGTATCGAGTGCTAGTTTTGGTGAGTCAACGGGCGTGAGTTATTCGCTTGATGCAATGGCACCGGGAACATATCTGTTCAAGGTAACATTGGCAAACAGCAATACGAATAAAAAGTATTATTGGAGCGACATTATCCGTGTATTGCCAGGAAAAGCTCTTACCCAAGATGTTACGATTCCGAATATCATCGGCACTGCGCCGACCGCTCCGACTGATTTCTATGCGCAATACAAATCGACTGCAGCGGGTACGGCAGAACTTGCGGATATGAGCCAGTACTTGGATTGCTTTGTGGCTGATTTTAAGTGGACAGACAATTCAAACAACGAAGAATATTTTGAAATCGATATTGCAGAAATCCCAGAAGATACGGATTCCTCTTCATTCGACGAATCATCGCTTGCTTCGCTGACTGATACGACTTGGACATCGACCTTCTCAAGCGGTGTTACAACCTACGATGCGAAAAAATTCTGGACGACGACAGAAGGCAACGTCATTCGCTACGAATCCAACAGCTCCAATCCGTCATCGCTTCTTTCGGGAAGTGAACATGCAGAGTTCTTGCTCTCGCTCGGCAAGCGTTATTTTGCCCGAATCCGCTCGGTAAATGCTGCAGGTGCATCTTCGTATGTGTATCTCGACTTATCGCACACGGCAGACTCAGGCTACCTAAATTTCGGAGCGACCGTGAACCTCTTCCGCATTTCTTACGACCTCAAAGGCGGAAAATACTACAAAGACGGCTCTTCATCTACCTCGGGCGTGTCGTCAATCCGCGAATACTACACGCGCAATTCAACAGCGGGCGTGTCAATCATAAACATCTCAAACGGCGCGTATTCTTAATCTGGCACCAATAACTGCGGAAACGCAAATCCGACCGTTGTGAACGCAAATAGCGACGGCATTTATACTGGCTGGCAAGACGAAGACAAAAAAACTGTCGACGCATCGACAACCTATAAGGGCTATAAAAACCTGAATCTTTTTGCGGTTGGTGGCAGTGCAAGTGTTACGATTGTGAACGCCAATGACTACGCAATCAACGCGGGCTGGGTTTCAATTACCGATAAAGACAGCAATGATGTTACGATTACCAACAATGCGGCAACAGCCGCAGCTGGTAATACTACGGTTTCGTTTACGTTGCCTTCTGGCTCTGACACTTGGGTGTATAAATCGCTGGAAATCGAAATCAAGCGAAACGACGGCACTTCTGTGGTTCGAAAATCATTTAATATAACTCGCGGTACGGCGGTTTCTGTGTCGGACTATTTGAGTTCTGGTATTTACCAAGTTTCGTTGGTTGGCACTTACGGCAACATCACGAACTCGTTTGTGATTACGCTGACGGTTACTAACTAACACCTCCAAAAATGCCATTTCTGAGAAGTCTTCCCGAAATGGCATTTTTTTGTATATGTCATTCCGAACTCGTTTCGGAATCTCTTTTCTTTGCGGCATTACCTCACCTTGACGTGATAATCAGTTTTACTCGTTTCGACTTCTCTTAACGAGCAGTTATGAAAAAGATTTCCGTGTCAAATACGGCAATGATAGAAAACCTTTGTTCCGTTATCGCCGCTTGTATCCTGCGCGGGTGTGTCGCAGGAAGGTCAAAAGAACACGTTGATAGTGCCGAGAAGCGCACCGATGAGCGCGCCCAAATTTACAATGGTGTCGAGTTCTTTTTTCATCACGCTGAGCACCAGATTTTCAAGTTCCATTACGTCCATCGCATTCATCTTGTCTTCTATCAAGCGCGCGATGTCGAGTTTTTCGGTCAGGGACGCAGCAAGGCTCGGCATCGCTTTTTTGCAGAGCGCAAAAACGGCGGCGTTGACTTTTTCTTTTTCAAATCCGGCAGCCGAGAGCAATGCAAACATACTGCGGTTTTCGCTTGACTGCACGGCGTTTTCAATTTCGCGGCGAATATAATCGTGCCCGTGTTCCGCAATGAGTGCTTTGATTTTTTCAGCAAGCGGCGCCACAAACGAGCGGATAACGTCCTCGTTCACGAACATCTGAAGCATCGTTCCGGCAACTTTTTCTTTCACCGACTCAACGCCCTCCTGTTCGATAATGCTCGAAAAATCCGCCGCAATCACTGCCGCAAGGATTTTCTCTGAAAGTGCGTCCACGGCTTTTTCTCTTGCCGTCTCGTATTGTGCTTCGCTCCCCGCGATGTGCAGAGCGGTTTCGCGCACGCTGTTTTCCAGCACCGCAGACACGCGCCCAGAAATCAGCTCGCACACCTCGTCGCTGGCGATTTTTTTGCTGATGTCCTCGTTTGTGAGCAGCATTTTTGAAATAATATCGCCCACAGCCCGCGCAAGCCGCGCTTTTCCCTTGGGGATTGCGCCCGGAGTAAAGGGAAGGCGATGACCGAACACGCGGACTTCGCGGCGCGGCAAAAACAGCATTTTCACTGCCAAAAAATTAGTGCAATAACCGATAACCCCGCCCACAACAGGACCGGCAATGTATCGTAAAACCATTTTGTTTCCTCACTTTATTCTGCCATCGAGTTCAAAAGCAGCCCGATGTAAATATAATATGCAAAGGCAAAATCAATTTCGCGGCATTGTACCACGCGGTAGCCGTCTTCTTCCGAATGGACAAAATCAAGCGCATAATCCGTGCTGAATGAGCCGCCGAACGCAGTCCCGCTCACCGAAAACACCAGCGTGCCGCCGTCCTCGGTTTCGGTAAACGTGTTGCCGTAGATTTTAAACACAAGGTCGTCAGAGCCGCTGATTTTCTCGTTCCACACGCTTTCCACGGATTCTTCGCCGTCCTGCGTTTCTCCTGCGGCTTCAACCTCCGTGCAGTAATCGCTCCAGTTCGGCAAATCGAGCATTTTGCACGAAAGGAGCATCAGCGCGACGCTTTCGGGGCTTTCCATAACGGCAACATCGTAGGCAAAATCGGGCGCGTTGTCAAAATTCACCACCGTCGGCTCTCCGAATGTCTCCCAGTTGATTTCCTCGCTGATGTCTGCAATCGCGTTTTCCTCTTCATCGCTTTTGTTCTCGCTCGGTTGCGTCCACCATAGCTCTTCGCTTTCAACAGTCTCTGACTTTGACGGAACATCATCGGTTGAAAGCAGCCCCAATTCATCATAAAACGCCGCAAAATTCTGCGCCGCCGTGTTCCCGCGCAAAGCCGCCATCATATACCACGCCATCGCCTCATCTGCGTCGAACGGCACGGCAATACCGTCCTCGTAACACTCCGCGATTTTAAGCATTGCGTCCTCGTTGAGCAGAGCCGCGGCAATGCGGTAATAATGCAATCCCTTTTGCACATCGCCGTCCACGCCGTAGCCGTTAAAATAGATGTCGCCCAACAAACACAGCGCGTCGGCATTCCCGTTCAGCGCGGCTTTTTCCACATACGGAAAGACTGCTTTCCAGTTTTCCACGCTTGCATTTCCGTCCGGCAAATAAAACAGCACCGCGCCTTCGTAGAGACTGTCGGGATTTTCATTCGCGTCGTACTCTTTGGGATTAAACGTCTGTGCATTTTTATCGCCGAACGACTTAAACGATTTCTCCGCCTCGATTCTGCGCAGGTCGTTTTCCATATTTCCGCCGTATTCACCGCATTTTTGGCGGTATTTTTTTGCCTCTGAAAAATCCTGCTTCACGCCGTCGCCGCTCAAATACATAAAATACAACTCAAAACAGGCTTTTTCATTGCCGCCGTCAGCCGCCTTCTTCAGATAATAAATGCTTTTTTCAAGATTGGGCATTTTTGAAACAGAGCGCGCATCGTAAAAATCCGCCAAATCGTATTGCGCATACATATCGCCCTTTTCTGCGCGCGAAAGCCAATAGAAAACCATTCGCTCCTTGTGTGCAAGCTCCTCGTTCACGCGGTTGCTGACGGTTTCCTTATATTTTTTGTACCAAAAACCCGCCTCTGAATGATTAGAAAACTCCGTTGCAAGCGAAAGCATCGCATCTTCGCTCCCCAACTCTGCGGCTTGCGAATACAATTTATGCGCCTTTTCAACCAAATCCGTCTTCGTTGTATCGTCTTGATACATCTCAAGATACAACTCGGCAATCAGCGTGTCTGCCAGCGCGGCATTTGCACCGCGGGCGAGCTTGGATTTTTCCAGCAAATCCGCCGCGATTTTTTTATCGCTCTTCACCCCAAAACCCATACGGTAACACGTAGAGAGCACTCGGTACGCATCTTGATAGCGAGACGACAGCGAATTCGCCAAAAGTTGCACCACGATTTTTGCGTCGGTCGTCGTCATAGAACGGTCGGCGATAGTCAACTCGCAGTAGCGGCTAATAGCGGGCGCGTACTGCTTTTCCATCGCTTTTTCCAGATAGGAGAGGGCGTTTTTGCGATTGGTCTTCGTGCCCAGCCCGTTTTCGTAGCACAAACTCACCGCAATCATCGCGCGCACATTGCCCGAATCAGCCAGCTTTTTGTACGACTCAAACGCCGTCTGCTGCGAAATATCGCCGTACAGCTCCTCGCTCACGGAAGCAGGATACGCCGACTCCTCCCAGTTTGCAATGTGCATCATCGTCGATTCAATCCCTAAAACCGCATCAAACAGCCGCGGACGCTCGATTTTTGTTTCATCGAGCGCAAGAGAATCCTCCGAAAACGCGGGAAGGGCAACGCACAGCACCATAAAAAGAACGATTATTTTTGTGGAAACGCTTTTCATACCCAAAATCATACACCTTTTTTCACCGATTAACAACCGCAAAAAAAAGCCTACGGCATTCTTTTCCGCAGGCTTTTTATACGCTGAATCAATTATTGCTCTAGCGTATATTCTTCGGGGTCACTTTTTTGAGTCAAACTAAATTTTGTTGCTATGCCAGTAATTTCAGAAGGAGCTGTAAACGTGAGCGTAATTGTACTGCCAGATGTTCCTGTACCGCTTATAGAATACGTTCCGCTTGCGGTACTGTCGAGCTTGCTGTACACCTTATTACCAGAATCTCTAACGCGTTTGTATAATGTGCCAGTGAACGTGTTATCTGATGAGAACGTTGGAACAACATAATAGTGAGTGTTATTGCTATCGTTTGTGTCCAACTCAAAGATGTTGTCACGAAGTTCTGCGCTTCCGTAGGCTGTATCCTCTGAATTCTCAAAGTAACACAAAGTAGGAAGTGAACCATCGAAATAGTCTGTGATTGTCAGCGTAGAACCAGACAGCGAATACTGTTGTGTTTCAACCGTAGTGAACATAAACTGGTAGCTTGCAACATCCAGTTCCAATTCTGCGCCTGTTTCAGTTGCTACAGCCTCATATTCACTCGCACTTGAAAAACTGACTCCTGTATCATCTGAAATGCTGGAAAGAGCCATATACAAAAGTTTGTTTGAGGAATCGTATGTGTAGCGATAGGTAAGAATCCATGTTTCATTGTTATCACTATCAATGCATGTTTTCGTTAATGAGGAAGAATCAAATTTTACTGTTTCTGTTTTATGCTCGGTGGTTCGGGTGAATGTCTTTCCTGAAAATTCATTTGTTCCCGAGGACTCAGGAAGCGTTACGCTCGACGAACTCGATGACGAAGAACTACTTGATGAACTCGATGACGAAGAACTACTTGATGAACTTGAAGAAGAATCATCGTCATCGCTGTCGTGGGAACACCCGCCAAAAAACAATGCTGCCGCTAAAAGCAATGCAACAAACCAACGTGTCTTTGTGGAAAAAATCATAAAAGACCTCCAAAAAACGTTCGCAAAACTGTCAGGTTTAAACGAACGATTAAAGTTGACACTTTTTACAAAGTGTATTTCTTTATTTTA
>CALBGU010000039.1 GCA_937893155.1 uncultured Treponema sp.
GGGATGAAAAAAACTACATACCATTGATCATAGCGATGCATGGTGACAGCGGAGCCACTTCGATCATGAATGTTGTTTCCCAGCTCATGCAGTTTAATAACATATATGCTTATAATATGGCTTTAAGTAAGAGCCTCGATGCTGTTTATGAAGAACTTAGGAGCCTTTTCATGGCTGTTGATAACCGCAGAGGTGTATTTTTCCTGTACGATATGGGGAGCTTGAAGACGATAGCAGGGATGATTGGAGACGAACTGGGGATCAGAATAAAAACTATTGAAATGCCCTCAACACTGATAGCCTTGAACTGTGCCCGTATCATCAGTAACAGTGACAGTTTTGCCGGGGCACTCCAGTCACTTGAGAATAACTATAAGCCAGAAGAGTCCTCTTCAGAAAGGAAGAAGCCGGGAAGTGTAACGATTGCGGCTGTTTGTGAAAGCGGCCGGGGTGTAGCGGAAACAGTAAAAAAATATCTTAGCAAAATGCTGGAGGGGGAAAAAGTTGAGGTGGTAGCTCTGGCCGGAATGAACCGCAGAGCATTGATAAATGAGATCAAGAATATCGAAGCCTCATCCATGATACCTTGCATTGTCGGAACATATGACCCTCACATATTCAATATTCCCTTTGCCCCTGTCGGCAGCATTTTCGATATGGACAGTCAACAGCTTCATACTCTTCTGAATTTAGAGGGCAGTGGAAAGAAAGAAGATATGGACATGGGGAGAATCTTCAATTACCTGAAAGAAGAGTTCCCTGATTTGAAGATGGGAGAGGTAAAGAGGGAGCTTATGGCATTCGTGAAAAAAGTCAGCCGTGATATCGTCCCGCTGGACAGGGATATTGCAGCCGGACTGATTATTCACATGACTGCCTCCATTGATCATCTGAAAAAGGGGATGAAGCCGGAAGAGGTTGTTCCCAATGATTATATTTACCGCAATAAAAAGATATTCAGCAGGATAAAAGAATACCTGATCCCGGTTCAAGAAGCCATGGAAGTGGTTTTTGACGATAACGAAATTGCCTATATCATATCAATAATAAAAAAGTAAAATTTTATGTGTATTAAAGTGTATGAAATGCTTAAGGTGTTTTAGCAATTATTTTGTTGTATTTTTATGTGAATTTCCAGAATACGGATGTCTGTGAGCCAAAAAAGCAGGCATAGTGTATTAAAATATTGATTAGTGTATGAAAAAGTGACCGAATCGAAAGAAGCTGGTCTTTTTACCCTTTAATGCAACAAGGTCTTCAAAACTTGCGCCTTCTGGAATCGCTATTGCGCCATAAGGATCGTCTTTATATTTATCTGAAACATATTTTACAAACAGAAGAGTAAGAATGTAGTCTTTATATTGAGAGGCATCCATACCGCCGCGAAGCTTGTCGCAGCTTGCCCAAAGGGAGCTGTAGAGCTGTGATTTTTTTACTGCCATAGGAAGTACCTCTGAATTAAATTATTATATCATATATAACCTAGGAAAACAATCTTTTTCATAGACAAAACCGAAAAGAATGTTATTTTCTCTTGGCTGTAAAAAAACGCGGCAATCAGATACTGGGGATAAGAGTTTTATGTTTCTTTGATTGTTTTGTTATAAATTTATCAAAACTGTCTATGCCTGTAAGAATGAAAAATAAATTCATACTTAAAAGAAGTAGAAAACTTAGAACTGAATTAAATTTTGGAGCAAGTTTCAAAATTCGTTATAAAAAATGGACAGGTCATTATTGTGGAAATGCAGTCAGTATTTTTTTTGACTTGTAGTCATAACAACGAAAATGGAGATATGTCGATTTTCGTTGTATCAACCGAATTAATTCTGTAAAAATTTTGTTGTTATTGTTAATAACGTGTTCCGCGAAGTTTATCGCAAGCTCCCCAGAGAGCGTCTTCAAAACTGACTTGTTTCTTAGCTTTTGCCATATTTGCTCGAGTTATTACAAAAAAGACCTAAGATATTTTCTTAGGTCTTTGTATAGCGGAGGCAGGACTCGAACCTGCGGCCTCCGGGTTATGAGCCCGACGAGCTTCCAACTGCTCTACCCCGCGTCGTATGTTTAGAATAGTATACAAAAGACAAAAAAATGTCAATAGAAACCAAAAAGTTTTTTTGCGAATTTGCAAAAAATTTTCTTGACAGATTAAAAAAGCTGATTGATAATAGAATCAGTTAAGGTAACCGATTACCTTAATATAGTTTATCTACAGTAGGGGTTAGATATGATGAAAAGATTCTGTTTGGCAACGATTGCGCTGTGTGCTACGGCACTGTCTCTTATGAGCTGCGGCGGAGGAAAAAGTTCTAATGCCGCAAATAACAAAAACTTGGTTGTTTGGTCTTTTACCGATGAGTTGAAGGGAATGATTAACGATTATTACACGCCAGCTCACCCAGATGTAAAAGTGGAATATTCGATGACTCCAACTGACCAATTCCCAAACAAGCTCGACCCTGTTTTGCAGAGCGGAAATGGGTGTCCTGATGTGTTTGCTTTGGAAAATGCGTTTGTGAGAAAGTATATCGAAAGTGGTTTGCTTTTGCCGCTCGATGATGTATATGCCGAGGTTAAGGATAAGATGGCTGCGTATCCAATGCAGATTGGTTCTGCTGACGGACACGTTTACGGTATGGCTTGGCAGGTGTGCCCGGGTGCGCTTTTCTATCGCCGCAGCCTTGCAAAGAAGTATCTTGGCACAGACGACCCGGCAAAAGTGCAGGAGTATGTCAAAGACCTCGATACATTCGTAAAGACTGCTGAGTTGCTTAAAACTGCATCTGGCGGTGCGTGCGATATCGTGTCTTCTTCTGGCGATATGTTTATGCCGTACAAAGGCGCGCGCAAAATGCCGTGGGTTGTTGACGGAAAGCTTGTGATTGACCCTGCAATGGAAAAGTATATGGATATGTGCAAACTCTTGCACGATAACAACTGGGAAGGCAGAGTTGCGCAGTGGTCAGAAGGCTGGTTTGCTGGTATGAAAGGCACGTTGCGCGATGAGTTTGATAATCCGATTGAAGTGTTCTGCTATTTGCTTCCGACGTGGGGACTTCACTACACGCTCAAGCAGAATGCCCCAGATACAGCTGGCGACTGGGCTATGTGCGCAGGTCCTGCAAACTACTACTGGGGCGGCACGTGGATTGCTGCATACAAGGGCACGAAGAAGCCAGAGCTTGCAAAAGAGATGATTAAGTTCCTTGCAACAGATGACAAATTCCTTTTGGAATATGCAAAGGCAACGGGCGACACTGTGGGCAATATCAAGGTTCAGAATGAGCTTAAAGACACATTTGCAGATTCATATCTTGCTGGACAGAATCACTACAAGGATTTCTGCGAAATGGCAAAAGGTATCGACGGCAGTCTTATTCAGGGAACTGACCAGCAGATTGAGCAGCTTTTCAGCGAGGAAGTTGCAGCTTACGCAAACGGTGAGAAGACCAAAGAGCAGGCTCTTGCCGACTTTAAGGCGCAGGTTGCTTCCACAATGGACTTGTAAAAATTATAAATCATTTTGCTTCATAGCACCTCCTTAATTATATAACCTTTAGAGCGGCTGGCAACTCTGTCCAGATGAGTATCCTCCTGTCAGCCGCTCATCTTTTAGCCAAAAGAGTGGATTTGAGTTCCGCAGGAGTTTTTTATGACAAAAAAAGGCGCACATGACCGTCTTAACATCTACGGTTATCTGTTTGTACTTCCATTTGTAGTAGTGTTTTTGATATTCAATTTATGGCCGACGCTGTACACGTTTTTGCTGTCGTTTGGCGATATGAGAGGGCTGAAAACGAGTTTCTCGCTTATCGGCATCGCAAACTTTGCAAAGTTGGTGCAAGACAAGTATTTTTGGGGAGCGGTGTGCAACACGTTCATTATTTGGGGATTGAACTTTGTGCCGCAGCTTGGGCTTGCGCTTGTGCTCGCGATTTGGCTCACTGATGTCAAACTGCATCTTAAAGGAAAGAACTTTTTCCGTGCAGTGTTTTACCTTCCGAATCTTTTGATGGCGACTTCTGTTGCTATCTTGTTCCGCAGTCTTTTTGCTTACCCGATTGGTCCTGTAAACCAGTTTTTGATGAAAATCGGTGTGTTGAGCGAAGCGTTCAACTTTTACCGAAATGTGCCTGCAACGCGCTTAATCGTTGCATTTATCCAGTGGTGGATGTGGTGCGGTCAGACGCTCATTCTTTTGATGGCGGCAATCACGAGCATTTCACCTTCGCTGTATGAGGCGGCTGTTATTGACGGCGCAAATAATTTCCAGTGCACGATTCACATCACCATTCCGCAACTTCGCCCGATGATGTTCTATCTTCTTATCACGTCGATGGTTGGCGGTATGCAGATGTTCGATATTCCGTTCCTGATTACTGGTATGCACGGCGAGCCTGACTTCAAAATCCGCACAACGGCGGTGTATATGTACAATATCGCGTTCCAAGGACGCAACGATTATTCGTATGCGGCGGCGATTTCTATCGGAATGTTTATTATCACGGTTGTATTGGCGGCGTGTATCAATCAGATTACCAAAGAGCGCACACCAAAAAGGAGATAATTATGACGTACTCAACAGAAATAAAGATAAAAGAAACGCTTGTTCATATCGTAATGATTATTTTCGGCTTGATTGCCGTTGTGCCTGTATGGGTGATGCTCATCAACGCAACGCGCAATACTGCGGAAATCAACGCGGGACTGTCGCTTATTCCAAGCTCGCATATGCTTGACAACTGGAAGGTTTTGACGGGGCGCGGCTTCCAAATCTGGCGCGGATTCGGCAACAGCCTGATTATCTCGTCGTGTGTAACTGCCTTGTGCGTGTATTTCTCGTCGCTGGTGGCGTATGCAATCCATATTTACAACTTCCGCGGCAAAAAAGTGCTGTGGAATCTGATTATGATGCTCATTATGCTTCCTGCTTCGCTGTCGTTCATCGGCTTTGTGCAGTTTATGTCGCGAATGCATCTGCTCAACAGCTTTATCCCGCTTATCATTCCAAGCATTGCGTCTGCGGGCACGGTGCTTTTTATGAAGCAATACCTTGAATCAATCCTGTCGTATGAGCTTATCGAGGCTTCCAGAATCGACGGCGCAGGCGAGTTTATGATTTTCAATCAGGTTGTTTTGCCCGTTATTAAACCGGCGATTGCGACTCAAGCAATTTTCTGCTTCGTTGGTTCGTGGAACAACTTTATGACGCCGTTTGTCTTGCTTTCGAGCACCGAAAAATACACGCTTCCGATGCTCGTCCAGATGCTCCGCGGCGACATCTACCGCACCGAGTACGGCGGAATCTACCTTGGTATTGCGGTTTCGCTTGTCCCGATTATCATCTTCTATGCGTTTATGTCGCGCAACATCATCGGCGGCTTAACGATGGGCGGCGTAAAGGAATAAATCTACAGCCCTTGATAACAGGTGTTATCAGCACGAGGGTGCACCTGTTATCAGCGCGTTGTACACCTGTTATCAAGGCGAGGACACATCTGTTATCAGCGCGTTGTACATCTGTTATCAAGGCGAGGACACATCTGTAATCAGCACTTGATTACTCAGAATGACAAAAAGATATACAGGAGATTTTATGGCTACAATTCGTGTTAATAATCCGATATTGCGGGGCTTTCACCCAGACCCGTCTATTTGTATGGCGAACGGCGAGTATTACATCGCAAATTCCACGTTCGAGTGGTATCCGGGCGTAGAGATTTCGCGCTCGAAAGACTTGGTGCATTGGGACGCAGTTCCGTCTCCGCTGAGCGAAAAACGGCTTTTGGATATGGCGGGCGAAAAGTTTTCGTGCGGCATTTGGGCACCGTGCTTGAGCTACAGCAATGGGCTTTTTTATTTGATATACACAAACGTGCGGAACTGGAATGTGGGCACGATGAAGGACTGCCCGAATTACCTAACGACAGCGCCGAGTATCGAAGGTCCGTGGTCAGACCCTGTGTTTTTGAATGCGTCGGGCTTTGATGCGTCGATGTTCCACGATGATGACGGCAGACATTGGTATATCAATATGGAATGGGATTACCGCGAGTATGGTCCGCGTCAGTTTTCGGGCATTGTGATGCGCGAGTATTTCCCCGCAGAAAAGCGGCTGGGAGCAGAGCGGCACAAGATTTTCTTGGGCACGGATATCGGCTTGGTGGAAGGTCCGCATTTGTACAAGCGCAACGGCTGGTATTACATTGCGGCGGCAGAAGGCGGCACGAGCATTGAGCACGCGCTTACCGTGGCTCGTTCGCGCTCAATTTTTGGTCCATACGAAGTGCACCCGCACAATCCGCTTATTTCGAGCTACGGGCACCCAGAACTGAAATTGCAAAAAGCTGGTCACGGTAGTTGGTGTTCTTCAATCGATGGCAAGAAGACGTATTTTGTGTATCTGTGCGGTCGCCCGCTCAGCTGTGACGGAAAATCGTGTGTTTTGGGGCGCGAAACGGGTTTGGCGGAACTGGAATGGAAAGATGATTGGTGCTATGTAAAGCAGACCGACGGCTCTTTGGGCAATACGCCGCCTGATTATGTTGATGTAGAAGCCGCGGAGGGCGCAACGCAGTATTTTGCAGGAAGCGGCAGCAATCATTACACGTTCAATGATACGCAGTTTTTGCGCGATTTTAAGACGCTTCGTTATCCGATTGACGAAACGCGGTTTTCGATTCACGAGCGCAAGGGTTTCCTTTCGATTCAGGGTTGGCAGTCTCCGTGGTCGTTTTATGAGCAGGGCGTTTTGGCGCGGCGGCAGACGGATTTTTGCTTTGCGGCAGAAACAAAGATGGAGTTTGAGCCTGATTATTTCCAGCAGTATGCGGGGCTTTGCTATCGCTACGACGAGGAAACGCAGTATTTGCTGCAGGTTACCTACGACGAAAAGCGCGGAAAGATTTTGCAGCTCAACACGATTATGCCGAACTTCTTTGAGCGCGGAATGCCGATAGAATTAAAGGCAGGCGCGGTATGGCTCAGGCTCACGGTGAACTTTGACAAGGCGGAGTTCTCGTGGAGTCAGGACGGCGAAACGTTTCGTGCAATCCGACCGCTTGCCGACGCTTCAAAGCTCTCCGACGAGTTTGGCGGTATGGGCTTTACGGGCGCATTTGTTGGAATGTTCGCGGTTGATACGGAATTCTATAAGAAACGCGCGGACTTTGCGTATTTTGATTATAAAGGATTAGACGAACTATAATGGTTACCATTTATGACATCGCCCGTGCAACAGGGTATTCTGCGCCGACGGTATCGCGTGCGCTTACAGGTACAGGCAAGCTCACACAAGCGACAAGAAAGAAAATCATTTCTACTGCGAATGAAATGGGCTATGAGCCGAATAGTATAGCTCGCTCCCTTTCGACAAAGAAAACGAACCTCATCGGCATTATCTACGATGATATTCAGATGGCGCGGGGTTTTACGCACCCGCTCTTTTCTGGCGTGTTGGACACGTTCCGAGAAGCCGTGGAAAAGCAAGGCTATGACATAATCTTTTTATCGCGATACTTCAAGATGTCGTATCTGGCACACGCCCGCTATCGCGCAGTGGAGGGTGTCGCGATAATAAACCCTGAAACGGGGCATTACACCAAGTACGAGGAGTTCTCGGGCGATGATATTCCCTGTGTGTCCACGAGCGCGATAATTCCCGGGATTTGCTCGGTGCTGTCGGAAAACGAAGAGGCGGGCTATCAAGCGGCGAAGTTCCTTGTGTCGATGGGGCACAAAAAAATTGCGTATCTTTCAGGTCCGTTCGATTCGTATTCGATGGCGGCTATTGAGCGATACACGGGCTTTAAGCGCGCTCTTTCGGATTGCGGCATTGCGATGGACGAGAGCTACTTTGAAAAGTGCGATGCGTGGTATGCGAGGTCGGGCAAAGAAGGGTTTGAGCGGCTGTATGCGCGGCACAGCGATATGACGGCGGTGTTTACATCGTCGGATTTACTGGCGACGGGGATTATGCAAGCGGCTGGCGAAAAAGGCATTCGATTGCCGGACGACCTTTCGATAATCGGTTTTGATGACGACAAGGTGTCGGAGTTTATCACGCCGAGCTTAACGACGTTCAGACAGAACAGCCGTATGATTGCACAAAAGGCGGCGGAACTCCTGCTCGGCGCAATCGGCGGCAAGAAGATTGAAAGTGATTTTGTGCGTATCCCCGCGGAGTTCATCGTGCGCGATTCGGTGAAGCGACTGGAATCATAAGCGCGGCGGGTGCATACAGTGAAAAAAAATGAACGGAGGACAAAATGGAATATGTGATTGGTGTTGACCTTGGTACGAGCGGCACAAAGACCGTGCTTTTTGACACGGCGGGAACGGTCATCGCTTCAAAGACAATAGAATATCCGCTCTATCAGCCGCAGAATGGCTGGGCAGAGCAAGACGCGGCTGATTGGTGGCACGCGGCGGCGGAGGGTATGCGCGCGGTTGTTGAGAAAAGCGGCGTGAACAAATCGGACATCAAGGGCATCGGCATTTCAGGGCAAATGCACGGGCTGGTAATGCTCGACAAAGCGGGCAATGTGCTTCGCCGCTCTATCATCTGGTGCGACCAGAGAACAGGCGCGGAATGTGATGAGATTAGTGCAAAGGTCGGCAAAGAACGCCTCATCGAAATCACCGCAAACCCTGCGCTTACGGGCTTTACCGCGAGCAAAATCCTGTGGGTGCGGAATCACGAGCCTGAAATCTACGAAAAATGTGCGCATATCCTTTTGCCGAAAGACTATGTGCGCTATATGCTGACGGGCGAGTTTGCCACGGAAGTGAGCGACGCGAGTGGAATGCAGCTCCTCGACGTGCCGAAGCGGAAATGGTCTGCCGAGGTGCTTGAAAAACTCGGTATCGACAGCGCTTTGCTCGCAAAGGTCTACGAATCGCCTGAAATCACGGGCAAGGTGAGCGCACGGGCGGCGGAGAAGTGCGGCGTGAAAGAGGGAACGGCGGTCGTCGGCGGCGCGGGAGACAATGCGGCGGCGGCGGTCGGCACGGGCACAGTCGTGGACGGCAGGGCGTTTACCACACTCGGCACGTCGGGCGTTGTCTTTGCGCACACCTCAAAGCTCTCGATTGACCCGAAAGGCAGAGTGCACACGTTCTGCTGCGCTGTTCCGAATGCGTGGCACGTTATGGGCGTTACGCAGGCGGCGGGCTTGAGCCTCAAGTGGTTCCGCGATAATTTCTGCGCGGACGAAATGACGGCGGCGCGCGGTATGGGCGTTGACCCGTATTATCTGATGGACAAGCAAGCCGAGCGAATCCCGATTGGCGCGGATAGACTGCTGTATCTGCCGTATCTGATGGGCGAGCGCACTCCGCACCTTGACCCAGACTGCCGAGGTGCGTTCATCGGGCTTTCGGCAATGCACACAAGACAGCATTTGCTCCGCGCGGTGATGGAAGGCGTGGTCTATAGCCAGCGGGACAGCGTGGAAGTGCTTCGCGCAATGGGCGTGAAAATCGGCGATATGCTCGCGTGCGGCGGCGGCGGAACAAGCCCTCTGTGGCGGCAAATGCTTGCGGACGTGTACGGCTGCCCTGTCAAGACCGTGAAGAGCAAGGAAGGTCCTGCGCTCGGCGCGGCGATTTTGGCGGCGGTCGGTACGGGCGTGTACAACAGCGTGGAAGAGGCGTGCAATGCAGTCATCAAAGTCAATGAGCCTCAGAATCCAATCGCGGCGAACAGCAGCGAATATGAAAAGTTCTATGCCGTCTATCGCTCGCTCTATGGCGCGCTCAAAGAGAATTACAAGGCTCTTTCGGCGATTAAATAAGGAGGGAAGAAATGAAGATAAAAAGCGTTTATTCACCGTCTTTTAGAAAATACGGGCAGGTTTTAACAGGATACGACACCGCGGCTCTTCTTGCGGCGCTTGAGGAAAAGACTCCGCGTCCAGCCGACAGCGTGGTGTATGTGCCGAGCGAAAAGGCTCTTGAAGACTTGCCGATTTTCCAAGAGTTCACAAACGGCGCGTATGGCGGAATGCCGATTCAAATCGGGTATTGCAACGGCTTTAACACGAAGCTCAACTGTCTTGAGTATCACCGCGGAAGCGAGCTCAACATTGCGACCTGCGATATGATTTTGCTCGTGGCGACGATAAGCGACGTGAAGGGCGGCAAGCTCAACACAAAGAAAGTCGAAGCGTTCCGCGCGCCAAAGGGGGCTGTTGTCCAAGTGTTTGAAACAACGCTTCACTATGCGCCGTGCTGCGATGTTCGCGGCAACGAGATTGCGGAGGGCTTCCGTGTGGCTATCGTTTTGCCGCGCGGAACGAACACGGGCAAGCCCGATTTGTCAATAAGAAATACGGAAGATAAGTTGTTATGGGCAAAGAATAAATGGCTCATCGCACATAGAGATTCTGCGGAGGCAAAACAGGGCGCATTCGTCGGTCTTTCGGGCAAGAACATCGATATTGCGCTGTAAAACGAGAGAATCGAATTCGCTCCTACGAGAGTTTCGAATTCGCCGAATTCGATTCTCTCGTAACGCTCGTTACGAACACTGCGATACGCTCGTTACGAGAGAGGCGATACGGTCGTTACGAAAAAAAGGACACAACCTCAACTTTTGTTGGGACACATTTTTTACTAAACAGCCTGAGGGCTTTAAGGAGAACACACTCTTATGAATGAAATGACAAACATTCCAAACGTTAAACTTGGTATCATCGCGGTGAGCCGCGACTGCTTCGTAATTTCTCTTTCTGAAAAACGCCGTGCGGCTATCGTGAGCGCGTTCAAGGGCAAGGGCGAGCTGTATGAGGCAAAGACCACGGTCGAGAACGAAAAAGATATGCTCAAGGCAGTGGACGAAGTGAAGAAGGCGGGCTGCAATGCGCTTGTCGTCTTCCTCGGAAACTTCGGTCCTGAAACGCCAGAAACGCAGATTGCACAGAAGTTTGACGGTCCTGTGATGTATGTTGCGGCGGCGGAAGAGAGCCAGAGAGACCTTATCAACGGACGCGGCGACGCATATTGCGGTATGCTCAACTGCTCTTACAATCTCAATCTGCGAAAAATCCCTGCGATTATCCCAGAGTACCCCGTTGGCACTGCGGAAGACATCGCGAAGATGATTGAGGAGTTTATCCCTGTTGCGCGCGCAATCATCGGTTTGAAGAGCCTCAAGATTATCACGTTCGGACCGCGCCCGCAGGACTTCTTTGCGTGCAATGCGCCAATCAAGGGCTTGTACGACATCGGCGTTGAAATCCAAGAGAACAGCGAGCTTGACCTTCTTGTTGAGTACCGCAAGCACGAGGGCGACAGCCGCATTCAGAGCGTTGTGGACGATATGGCGAAAGAACTCGGCGTTGAGGGCAATCAGTATCCTGATATGCTTCCGAGAATGGCGCAGTTCGAGCTTACGCTTCTTGATTGGATTGAGAACAACAAGGGCAGCAAAGAGTACGTTGTGCTGGCGGACAAGTGCTGGCCTGCGTTCCCGAAGGAGTTCGGTTTTGAGCCGTGCTATGTGAACAGCCGCCTTGCGACGCGCGGTATTCCTGTTGCGTGCGAAGTGGACATCTTCGGTGCATTGAGCGAGTATATCGGAACGTGTATCACGGCTTCCCCTGTTACACTGCTCGACATCAACAATTCTGTGCCGCGCGATATGTACGAGGAATCTATCAAGGGCAAGTTCGATTATCCGTACACGCTCGAAGATACGTTTATGGCTTTCCACTGCGGAAACACGCCGTTCTGCTGCCTTTCACCTGCTTCAAAGCCTGCGATTAAGTTCCAGCTTATTCAGAACAGACTTCTTGAGAACGGCGGCAAGCCAGACTTCACACGCGGCACGCTCGAAGGCGACATCAAGGACGGCGATATTACGTTCTTCCGCCTCCAGACCACGCCAGACACGAAGCTGCAGGCGTATGTTGCGCAGGGCGAAATCCTGCCTGTGCCGACGCGCTCATTCGGCGGTATCGGTGTGTTCGCGATTCCAGAGATGGGACGCTTCTATCGCCACGTTCTTGTGAGCAAGCACTATCCGCACCACGGAGCCGTTGCGTTCGGACACGTCGGAAAGGCATTGTTCACGCTCTTCCAGTATCTCGGCATTGCAGACATCTCATACAATCAGCCGAAGGGTAATCTCTACAAAGACGAAAACCCCTTCGCATAAGCTGTTGTCATAGACTTACCTCTTTCCCCCCTTTCCTGTTGGGCGAGGGGGATTTTTATCGTTGCAAAAAGAGGCGATATGTAATACTATCTGTTGTATGACAGATATTCAGAAATTCTATGCGGACGCGGGACGCATTAAAAAACATAACCGCGCAGAAAACGGCGGTGCATACGATTCACAGCGTGTAACCGAGAGCATCATCGAGCTTTTTGTGTCGAACAATCCGAGTATGCGCTCTTTGGCGGAATCGTTTGCGGATTATTGGAAAAAGACGTTCGTTGACGGCTCTGCTGATGCGGAAAACGAGCCGTCGGCGGAAAACATCGAAAAACTCGGCGCATTGCAGTCGCTTTTGGACGGCGAGCGGGACGGAATCGAGCGGTTCTCGGCGAGCGATTTTAAGGCGTTGTGCGAGTTGGTGAATTACGAGGCGGAAGAGCTTCCGATTGATATTCTTGAAAAGATGATGATGGTTTTCGTGGAAAAACAGGCTGTGTGATGCAAGAAAATCCATACAAACAGTGTGCGCAATGCCCCCGAAACTGCGGTGCGGAGCGAAGCGCGGGAAAATCGGGCTTTTGCGGCGAAGCGGAGACGGTGCGGGCGGCAAGTGCGGGCTTGCACTTTGGCGAAGAGCCTCTGATTACCGTTTTTGGCGGAAGCGGCACGGTGTTTTTTACGGGCTGTACGCTCCATTGCGCGTTTTGCCAGAATTACCAGATTTCGCAGCAGGGAATGGGCAGTGAACTTTCGCGCTCGGATTTTGTGCGGCTGTGTCTTGCGCTTGAAAAAGCAGGGGCGGAAAATATCAATCTCGTGACCGGCAGCCACGCAATTCCCAAAATCGCAGAATATCTCGCCGCGGCAAAGGACGCAGGATTAGCGATTCCTGTGGCGTGGAATTCCAGCGCGTATGAAAGCGTTGAGAGCCTTTCGCTTCTGCACGGATTAGTGGACATCTGGCTCCCGGATTTAAAGACGCTGAACGCCGAGATGAGCGCGAATCTGTTTGCCGCCCCTGATTATCCGCAGACGGCAAAGCGCGCTATTCGCTGGATGCTTTCGGAAAGCCCGATGAAAATTGCGGAGAAAAAATCGGGGGGCGAAACGCGGGAAAAAATGCTTTCGGGCGTGATAATTCGGCATTTATTTTTGCCCGGCAGAATGAGCGATACTGTTCTTACGCTGGATTGGCTGAAAGCCCACGCGGACGGCAAGTCGTGCATTTCGCTTATGAGCCAGTATACGCCGGTGGAATTTTCGGAGCGAAAAGAGGCGCTTTCTGCATTTCAAAACCGATTGGTAAATCAAAGCGAAGATGCCGATTTACGAAAATTGATTGATAGCTATGGCTTTGAATATCTTTTTTATCAGGATTTATCTGATGATACTGACTGGCTTCCTGATTTTTCGCGGGAGCAACCGTTTAGCAATGCGCTTGCTCGCCCTGTGTGGCATTGGAAGCGCGGATTTATCGCGTAAATTGCCTGTGTGGCGGGCGATACAGGCAGGGATTCGCGAGCAATTCGCGGAATCTCTGCTAAAAGCGTTGTATTTTCGGTGCTGTTTTGCACTGATTTAATCGAGCATCCACGGCGCTTGGTCTTGTATCATCTGGCGGTCGATGCTTGAAATATTTTGCCCGAGTAGCGCAGAAAAGGTGCTGATTTTTTCGATGTACGTTCCTATTTTGAAATAATAAAAGATTTGTGTGCCGACTTTGTGGGGCACGATTAAGCCGCAGTCTTTGAGCACTTTTAAGTGGTGTGAAATCGCGGGACGGGAAAGATGTGTTTTTGCCGTTAAATCGCCCACATTCATTCCGTTCACGCTGGATTGCATGAGCGTTAAAAGCAGTGTTTGCCGCACAGGGTCTGCAAGTGCGATAAAAATCGGGCTTAATGACTCAAAGATATCGAAAAGTTTTTTTACGTTCGCTATTCTCTCTGTTTCTGCATCAGTTTTTTCCATAAAACAAGAAAATCTCCGTAATTGCGATATAATAAATATTGTGCATATTGACATTTTATTTGTCAATCGCTATAGTACGATTAAACGTTTAAGTAGTTAAACGCTTAATTACATTATCTACCGTATGGTAGAAAAAATCAAGTGGATTTTCGTTATAGGAGGTTGCAAAAGTGCAACACTTGTTGAAGTTCCCGAAGATTATCATTGGTATATGTGTGGTAATCACGGCATTCTTCTGTTTTCAGCTCAAGAATTTGACGCTTGAAAACTCAATCCGCTCATTCTTTCCTCAAAACGACAAGGCTTATGCTCGGTTGATAGACACCGAACAGACTTTTGGCAGTATGGTCGTTATTGGTATGAGCCTCGAAACTGCTGAAGATTCTATTGTTACAGCAGACAATATCAAAATTATCCGCGATATTACGGACGCTGTTGAAGTGCTCGACGGTGTGGAAGGGGTGGATTCTCTTTCTAATATTACCTATATCTACGGCGAAAATGGTTCTCTTATATCCGGCGACCTTATCGACGAAGATACGTTTACGGGCAGTGCGGAAGATTTGTCGATGGTCAAAGAGCGCCTTGTTGAATGGGACGATTTTTATGACCGTGCGATGATTTCTGATGACGGAAAAGCCGCTCAGCTTCAAATCACCCTTGATAAAAACTCAACGCCGAACGAGCGCGATGTTACATTGAATAAAATCCGTGCAATCGCGGCAGAAAAAGTGCCTGCGGATTCTGGTTTGAAGGTTACGCTTTACGGCGACCCTGTTTTTAGCCAAGAAACAAAGAAATTTATGCTCTCAGACCTTATGAAGCTCATTCCTCTTGTTGCCGTGGTTGTGTTGATTTCGCTGTTCTTTAGCTTTAAGACGGTGGACGGTACGGTGCTTCCGCTTATCGTGGTGTTGATGAGCGCGGCGTGGGCGTGCGGCATTATGGCTATGCAGGGCGTTATTTTTACGCTTGTGTCGTCGGTTATTCCAGTGGCGCTGATTGCGTGCGGTTCTGCATACGGTATTCACGTTTTGACGCATTATTATATTGCGCTTGACAACGTGGAGGGAGAGCTTACAAAAGAAAAGCACAAAGATGTGATTATCTCTTCTTTAAAAGATGTGTGGATTGCGGTTTTGCTTTCTGGATTGACCACATTTGTTGGTTTCTTGTCTAATGTAACAAGCCCGATTGTGCCATTGAAGGGATTTGCGACGTATACGGCCATGGGAATTGTGTTTGCATTGCTGCTTTCTATTACGTTTATTCCGTCAATGCTGTTGGTAAAAGACATCAAAAAAGTCGGACAAAAAAGCCAGCTCATCGAGAAACTGGAAGCCCGCGTAAAAGCGCGCCTTGAAACAGCCCGCCGCCACAGACACGGAGAGGCTACAAAGGAAGCAACTTCGACTTATTATGTTATCTATCGCTTCTTTACGGGAACTGCTCCTCGTTTGATGATTACTTGTCTTGCGATTGTGATTTTTTCGGTTATGGGCATTTACAAAATCATTGTTGATACTGCTATGATTAACTATCTGCCGCCAGACAGCGATTATCGACAGGATACAGATTATATCGACGAGCGATTTGCGGGAACAAATCAGGTGTTTTTGTTGGTGGAAGGGCAAGAAAACGGGGATATGACAAAGCCTGAAATCTTGAAAGCCGTTGACAATATGGAAAAGCACCTTGTGAAGCATCACCCAGAAATCGGAAAGACCATTTCTTTCACGACGTTCCTGAAGCGAATGAATCAGGTTATGCACATTCCAGAACTCACAGAATCTGCGGGCGATTCGTTCGATGATTTTGCTTCCTTCGATGACGGTGGCGCAATTCCGGGATTTGATGACGAAATTCCGGGTTTTGACGATGGCGGTGAAATCCCGAGTTTCGATGATTCTCCGATTCCGTCTTTTGGCGACGACGCTTTTGCCGCAGCAGATACCACAGAGTATGTTGACCCGAATGTGGCGTATAAAGAAAAATTGCTTTCAACAATGACGTATGCAGACGGTCTGAAAATGCTCAACGAAGCATATGCTGCGGCAGGTGGAAGCCATGCAACGGTGGAGCAGGTAGTTGAGGAACTTGCGAAAAAACTCAATTTCAACGGTATGGCGTATTACGAAATACCGTCTGACCCTGAAAAATATCAAGTGCCGTCCACGGAGAATCTTGCGAACCTTGTTTCTCAGTATTTGATTTTGCTCGGCAATGATGATATGAAAAAATTCTTGCAAAGCGATATGATTAGCCCGAAAGATATGCGCATTACGGTTATGCTCAGAAGCCACAACACCGTGGGCACAAAGGCGGTTATTGCCGACGCAGAGGCTTATGCTGCAAAGTATTTCCCCGATGGCTATAAGCTCATTGCAACGGGTAACGCGCAGATGGAAGCCGCGATGAGCGATATGGTTATCAATAGCCAGCTGGTGAGTTTGCTTATTTCACTTCTTTCGGTGTTTGTTATCTTGGCATTCTCGTTCAAATCGGTGTGGGGCGGATTGCTCGGCTGTATTCCGCTTGCATTTACGATTTTGCTCAACTATATGGTGATGGGCTTTATGGGAATCAAACTCGATTTGTTCACGAGTATCATTGCATCGGTTGCGGTCGGTGTTGGTATTGACTACACGATTCACTTTATGGAAACGTATCGTGCTGAGAGGCAGAAGAGCGATGATTTGCGCGAAGTTACCATTGAAACGTTCCACAAAACAGGCGCTGGTATCGTTACGAACGCGATTGCGGTTGGATTCGGCTTCTTGGTGCTTTGCCTGTCGTACTTCGTGATTTTGCGCTATATCGGTTTGCTTGTTGCTGTCGTTATGTTTACCAGTTCTACGATGGCGATGACGATTATTCCCGGTATCTTGAACTTGACCGACCCGAAATTTATGCGCGGTTCTCGTCCTCGTTCAATGCCGTCGGGTTCTGCGGTTGCGGCAACGATTGATGTTGATTCCAACAAGCAGAAAATTGACGAACTTTCTTCAAAAAAATCGCAATAAGCGGTAAAAACTTTATCCTTTTATGGAGGCATTTTTATGAAATTGACAACAATTTTGTTTTCAGCAGCGGTTTTAGCGCTTGGAACTTCCGCATTTGCTATCACAGGAAAAGAAGTGGTGCAGAAGGCGCTTGATGTGCCGGAGCCAGAGCACACTATGGCGCAAATCTATATGGACTTGATTGACAAGAGCGGAAAGACCGAACGCCGTCAGATGATGGAATACGGCAAGAGCGCAGGCGGATTAAAGAGCGTCGCAATTCTCTTCCAGTCTCCAGCATCGATTAAAGATACGCGCTATTTGCAGCTTGAGCAGGGCGGCGGCAAAAAAGACCTCAAGTGGATTTATATGCCCGACCTCCGAAACTCACGCCAAATCAACGCGGACGGCGGCAGCGGCAGCTTTATGGGCAGCGATGCGACGTATGATGATATGAGCACACGCGACATTGACGACGATACGCACGAGCTTTTGGGCGAGGAAAGCAAGAACGGTTACAACTGCTACAAAGTGCAGTCAACGCCTGTCAACCCAAAAGACAGCCAGTACAAATACCGCATTCAGTGGATTGACAAAGCAACGTGGGTGCCGGTGTATGCGGAGATGTACGATAAGCAGGGAAAATTGCTCAAGGTGCTCACTGTTGAAAAACTTAGCAAGGAAAAAGGTCAGTCAGGAAAGGCGTATGATATTCCGCGCTCAACATTGCTCGAGAATGTGCAGTCAGGGCACAAAACACGAATGATTATCGAAAAATTGCAGCTTGACGGCACCAATATTCCTGACCGCCTGTTCACAACGAACTGGCTCAACACAGGTCGCTAGCAGTCGGTAATGCACGGGCTGTTTTAGCAATGCAAAAAGAAAAATGCACTTCATTGGAGGTGCATTTTTTTCTGTTTTGGAAAAATGGGCGCGGGGAGTTCTTTCTTTTTTCGCTGCCGCCGATAACATAAAGAAGAGCTTAGAAAAAAAAGGTGTGGGTTTTTGTCAAAAACAAGCATCTTAGAAAAAAAAGGTGTCTGCTTTTCGGTTGCGCAATGAACTTAGAAAAAAAAGTTGTCTGCGCGGAAAAAAATCAGTGAACTTAGAAAAAAAAGCTGGGTGTTTTTGCGAGAAATAAGCATCTTAGAAAAAAAAGTTCCTTGCTTTTCGTCCGCGGAGCGAACTTAGAAAAAAAGGTGCTTGTGCAAAAGAAAATCAGTGAACTTAGAAAAAAAAGGTAACACTATCCACAGATAAAAACGGTGAAATCAATGAAGGAGGAAATTCGTTTTTATGGGAAAATACATTTTAAAGCGTGTGGCGTTTGCAATCGCGGTGTTTTTTATCATTATGACGATGATATTCACGCTGTTCAAATTGCTGCCGAATCCCGTTCCAGAAGCGCCGGGCGGTTATGCGCAGGCTCTTCGCGATATGCACGAAGCGTGGGGATACAACAAGCCTATCATTGTGCAGTATGTGATTTTTTTGCGCAACGTTTTTACGCGGGGCGATTGGGGCTTTTGCACGACAGTCGGCACGTTTTTAATGCCGGTAACGAGCTACATTGCGAGCAAACTGCCTGCCACGATTTACGTTAATGTGATTTCGGTGTTTGTGTCGCTTCCGCTGGGAATCGGTTTTGGTATTGTGGCGGCGATTTACAAAAACCGCTGGCAAGACCACATTATTCAGGTGCTCATTATGTTTTTTATCTCAGTGCCGAGTTTTGTGTATGCGTTTTTGCTGCAATATTTTGTGGGATTTCGCCTCAATCTTTTGCCGCTCATTTTTAAGGGCGGACACGATTATTTTTCGTGGGCGATGTTCAAAAGTGCGCTGCTGCCGATTATGGCGCTTTCGTTCGGCGTGGTGGCGGGGTATATGCGATTGGTGCGCGCGGAACTTTCCGAAACGCTCACGAGCGAATATATGCTTCTTGCGCGGACAAAGGGTTTGACGAAAGCGCAAGCCACGGTGCGTCACGCGCTCCGAAACTCGCTGGTTCCGCTTATGCCCTCGATTTTGGCAGAGTTCATTTATATCATTTCGGGGTCGATTATCATTGAGCAGATTTTTGCCATTCCCGGTATCGGTCAGACGACGATAACGGCGTTTTACAACAAGGATTATAGCGTTTTTATGGCGTGCGAGATGTTCTATGTGGCAATCGGGCTTTTTGCGCAAATTCTGATGGATATGAGCTACGGGCTGATTGACCCACGAATCCGAATGGGAGGAAACAAGAATAATGCTTTATAATGACGAAACAAAAATCCCCGACATTCCCGCCGAGAAGTTCGCGTTTGTGCAGAAAGAAGCTCGGCTTTCGGATACGGCACTGCAAACAAAGCCGATGGGCTATTTTGCCGATGCGATGTCGAGATTTGTGAAAAATAAAGGCTCGGTTATCTGTTTTTGTATTATTATTGCGCTGTTTTTGTATGCGTTTCTGGCTCCCGTGTTTTCGCCGTACACGATTTCGTCGCGCGATGCCTATTATGCGTATGTTACGCCGAAATGTTCGCTGTTTGCAAAATGGGGATTGTGGGACGGCTCGAAAATGCTTGAGGCGAATGCGCAGACCTACGAATATATGCAGAATGTGCCCGGTGCATTGCTCAAAGATTACGGCACGGTGGAGCATACGGTAGCGAATCGCGTGCAGAAATGGCATAAGATAAAAATCGACACGTATGCCAAAGTCGGCTGGGTGAAAATGCTTTTGACTGCGGAGGAATACGACGAGGCGCGGCGGTATGAGAAAGAAACGGGCGTTCAGCTTTTTTATCCCGTGCTGGACGCGTCAAAGGTGAAAAATCCCGCCTACAAAACCGACCAGAATGCGTGGTTTTTGACCGACGCGCGCGGAAATATTCAGCGAGATGCGGCGGGAAAGCCCAAAGATATTTATGTGCGCGATGAAAACGGCGATTATGCGTATTTTGTGAGCCGAATGAACGGCAATCAAAAAGAGTGCCGCGTGATGTACAGCGAATGGTATCGCTACAAAAACGGGCATTATGCGAGTTTTTTGTTCGGCACGGAGGTGTCGGGGTACGATATTTTTACGCGATTGGCATACGGGGCGCGGCTGTCGCTCATTTTGAGCCTTGTGGTGTCGGCGGTGAATCTTGCGCTCGGCATCGTTATCGGCTCACTTGAAGGCTATTACGGCGGCACGTTCGATTTGGTGGTGGAGCGCATAAAAGAAATCCTCGGCGATGTGCCTTCGATTTTGATTTTCGCGCTTTTTCAGCTCTATCTTGCAAATCAAGTCGGTGCATTGCCGTCGATGTTTTTCGCGTTCATCTTCTATGGCTGGATTAGCACGAGCAGCACGGTGCGCGCGCAGTTTTATCGCTTCAAGGGACAGGATTACGTCAACGCAAGCCGCACGCTCGGCGCCAGCGATTTCCGCTTGATTTTCCGCCATATTCTTCCGAACGCAATCGGTTTTATCATCACGTCGAGCGTTCTTGTCATTCCGTCTGTGATTTACAGCGAGGCGAATTTGACCTATCTGGGCGTGATAAATCTTGAGGGCGATAAGCAGACAAGCGTCGGCACAATGCTGGAAGCGGCAAAGAGCGCAATGACAACAAGCCCGCACGCGCTGTTTTTCCCGGCGGTGTTTATTGCATTGTTGCTGATTTGCTTCAACGAGTTCGGAAACGGACTGCGCGACGCATTCAATCCGACTTTGAGAGGTGCAGAAAATGCGTAATGCAAATGAACTTGAAATAAGAAATCTGGTGGTGTCGTTTCGCACGAACAAGGGCATTGTGCACGCGGTGCGCGGAATCAATCTGACGCTTGAAAAAGGCGAAACGCTTGCGATTGTGGGCGAGTCGGGAAGCGGGAAAAGCGTGAGTGCAAAGGCGATTTTGGGCATTGAAGCACCGAACGCGATTATTGAAGACGGCGAAATTTTGTATCACGGGCAGAATCTTTTGACGTTTAGCGAAGAAGAATTCAATCGAATCCGCGGCAATAAAATTACGATGGTGTTTCAAGACCCGATGTCGAGTCTTGACCCGATTGTCAAAATCGGTACGCAGATGACCGAGGCTGCTATTTTGAACGGAAAGACAAATCAGCGGCTTGCGAAAAAAGAACTGCGGGAAAATCTGAATAATCTTGCAAAAGCGCTCAAAGCGGCTGGTATTGAGGGCGGCAGAGTAAAAAGCGAAATTGCGGTGTTCAAAAAGAGTATGGAAACTGGCAGCCGTTTGCTTGCGGCATACAACAATGCAACGGAATATGCCGACAGCATTTGCTTTGATATAAAGCATATATTGGTTTTGCTTCGCGGAGGAGATGAATCGGTTGCGGCAGAACTGAAAAATCTGTCTAAAAAAATAGAGCAAGTGTATAATCCGTATTTTATTTTGCGCGAAAATACAGAATTTTCTTCGATTATTGCTGATTTTAGCAAGGAAAATGAGAATTTCAAAGCAAAATCAAAAGAAATTAAGCCTATTGCTGATATTTTAGAGAAGATTTCGGTATTTTTAGAAGAAAAACTCAAAAAAGAAAGCCCGAATTTCTTTACGCTGGGCTATTATGTGATGAAATACGGTGCTGATGACCTTGATTGGAGTGATACGACGGCAGCGAATGCAAAAACGAGGGAAATCATTGATAAAGAGTTTATGATTGCATTCCGTGACGATATTGCTTCGGCGATAAAAGAAGAGCGCGAGCGTTCTTTGCGCGTGGCGGCGGAGGCGTTCAAGGAAGCAGACAAGGCGAAAAAGATTTTTGGCGCAGAAGAATGGAATCTTGCAGAATGTCGCGCGGAAATAAAAAAATTGTGTGCGCTCGTTGATGAGGCGGTGAATCGTCTTGCATTGAGCAGCGACCGTGCGATTTATACGCTCCGAGCAACGCTGAGCACTGCTGTTGGTCGGTACAAGGCGACTCCTTCGTATGCAAAATCGATTGCGCTCAATGCGCTCGGTGAGTTGTGCGAGGTGTATCGTCAGATGCTCGAAGTCGGTACGCAAGAAGACTTAAAGGAGCTTTCGGGAGCGGCGCTTGCGATAATCGACCATTACAAAGAGCTTTCCAACGACGCGGCGTATCACGTTACGAAGCAAATGGCGTACGACAAAGCGATTCAGATTATGGAAGAAGTCGGTATCCGCGACGCGAGAAAGCGATTCGAGCAATATCCGTTCGAGTTTTCGGGGGGAATGCGTCAGCGCATTGTTATCGCGATTGCGATTGCGGCGAATCCCGATTTGCTCATCTGCGACGAGCCGACGACGGCGCTTGATGTTACGATTCAGGCGCAAATTCTTGAGCTTATCAATCGGCTCAAGCAAAAACGCAATATGAGCGTCATTTTTATCACGCACGACCTCGGTGTTGTGGCGAATGTGGCGGACAAAATTGCCGTGATGTATGCGGGCAAAGTGGTGGAGCAGGGAACTGCGGAGGATATTTTTTATGCGCCTGCGCACCCGTACACGTGGGCTTTGCTTTCTTCTATGCCTGACCTTGATACAAAAGACGCGCTGGAGGCAATCCCCGGCACTCCGCCGAATATGCTTTTTCCGCCGGCGGGCGACGCATTTGCTGCGCGCAACAAATATGCGATGGCGATTGATTTTGAGCAAGAACCGCCGATGTTCCGCATTTCTGACACGCATAGCGCGGCGACGTGGCTTTTGCACCCGAATGCGCCTAAGATTGAGCTGCCCGAAAGCGTTAGTGCGCGAATCAAGCGAATGAAAGACAGAGAGGGGGCGAACCATGGCGAATGAAGAAAAAAGCGAAAAAATAGTGCGTGTGGAGCATTTGCGCCAGTATTTTGATGGCGGAAAATTTCGCGCGGTTGATGACATCAGTTTTGACATCAAAAAAGGCGAAGTGCTAGGTCTTGTGGGCGAATCGGGCTGCGGCAAAACGACGACAGGGCGGTCGATAATCAAGCTCTACGACATTACGGGCGGGAATATTTACTTCAAGGGTATTCGCATTAACGCCGGTTTGCGCGATTACACCGACGAAATGGAAAAAGCGCGAAAAATTGCCGCGGCGTTTATCGCTGATGCAAAACAACGGGGCGACAAAGCGGGCGAAGAAAACGCTCGGCGCGAACTCAAGGCGAAAATTGCAGCGCAGAAATCATTGCTGAAACAGGCTCTTTACGACAAGAAAAATTGCGAAAAAATATGGCGGGAGCGCAATGGCGGCAAAAACGAACGGCTGATGACGAAAATCCAGATGATTTTTCAAGACCCCGTAACATCGCTTGACCCGCGAATGACGGTGCGCGAGATTATTGCGGAGGGGCTTCGCATTCAGGGCGTAAAAGACGAAACGGCAATCACTGATGCGGTGAGTGATGTGCTCAAAACGGTGGGATTGGTGCCCGAGTACGCCGACCGCTATCCGCACGAGTTTTCTGGCGGGCAGCGGCAGCGCATTGGCATTGCACGCGCTATCGTGATGAGACCTGAGTTGATAATCGCCGATGAGCCAGTGAGCGCGCTTGATGTGTCCATAAAAGCGCAGGTCATCAATTTGCTCAACGACCTCAGAAAAAATATGGGACTGACGATTTTGTTTATTGCGCACGACCTTTCTGTTGTCAAATATTTTTCTGACCGCATTGCCGTGATGTATTTTGGAAAAATCGTGGAATTGGCTTCCTCGCAGGAACTGTTTTCGCGCCCGCTTCACCCGTACACGAAAAGCCTGCTGTCTGCCATTCCTCTGCCCGACCCGCATTACGAAAAAAGACGTGTGCGCATTGTCTATCAACCTTCTATCGACCACGATTATTCGGAAGAAAAACCGACGTTCCGCGAGGTGTTTCCCGGTCATTTTGTGAGTTGCAACAGCGCAGAAGAAGCAGCATACAAGGCGGCTTCACAATGACCCTGTTTGCAAAAAAATGCGTGCCGTGGCTCATCACCTTTTTTGTGGCGGCTCTGATTGCGCTGTTGACGGCGCAGTATGAATCGGCGGTGCTATCGCGTTCGATGACGGACGCGGTGTTTTCGGCGACGCGAAAAATCAGCGACGGCTGTTTTGTTTCGGGCGCGCTGGCTCTTTCGCTGGGCGGACTCATCGCGATTGCCGAACACGGCGGGCTAGACGCGCTCAGATATGCGCTGTGGCGGCTTGGCGAGCGCATTCGGCACCCAAAAGTTGAGGAGCGCGCGGAAACCGAATCGTATTACGATTACGTTAAGGCTCGGCAGGAGCGGCAGAAAGCGCCGTGTGCGCATTTTCTCGGTGTCGGTGCGCTTTTTCTTGCCCTGTCGCTCATTTTTGCCCTCTTGTAGCAGATTTTGAGATGCCGAATCGCCCGCCGTGCATCTTTCTTGTTTCGGCAATCGAGATGAACAAAGGCGGAGGAAAAAAGAGTGCATCGGCAAAACCGCCGTTTTGAGATTTTGGCATTTTTTGCTTTCGGCGAAAGTGCCGAAAGGAGAATTTTGGACTTTTCCGACTTCGGCAAAAGTGCCGAATGTCAAACTTGGATTATTCCGACTTCGGCGAAACTGCCGAATGGTCAAAAACGCATTTTTTTCAATTCGGCACAAAATACAAAGCCCAAAAAACGCTTTTTTTGATTTCGGCAAAAGTGCCGAGAGTGAATTTTGGGAACGCCGTTTGTTTTTTTGGAAAATACGGTCTTAAGGAATATCTTTTTAGCATTGACGCGCGTCGTCTTGCCGCTTTAATGGGCAATGCGGGAATCCGTATGAGCGTGTTTCCGCATTTGTACGAAGACGGCGTGGGGAAATGAAAAAAAATCGCTGGTGCTTGATGCGGACGAAAGCGGTGCAACGGCAGAGCTAAAAAACACCTGTGCAACATACGGCGAGATTATGGACGCAATGGAGCGTGATAGCTCAATTTCTGACGAACTAAAATCGCTGGTGATACACAATGTTTTGAACGGACGCTGGTTTAGCGCGGAACTCGACGCGCGCTACCGCACTGCTGATTTGTGGCAATAGCGCTGAAAAATCTGTTTTGGCGAAACACCGTGCGCGCTGTCGTTCTCGTTCTATCGTACGGTGTTGAAAAAAAAGCGTCGGACAGATAGAATAGGCGTTATTCTACGGAGGTAAAAATGGCAAAATGGGGTAGCGCGTATTTTTTGGAAGAAAAAGTGGACATACAGACGATGTGGTCGCTTATTCTGCAGGGATTTAAAGATTTTTTGCCGATTGGATTTCCCGAAAAAGTTCCCGAAAATTTCTTTTTTAAGCGGGACGATTTCGTTTTTTCGTGGGACAACTCGGACGATTCCGATTTGGTTCTGACGGATTTAGATTTTTCAATAAAAATCGACGGCAAAGAAGACGAGTTTACGCTGGTGTACGAAAAAAATTCCACGCTGCCGATGTTTAAGCAAAAAATACGCCGTCTTATCGTGCGCGAAGAATATAAGGGCGATGGATTGCCGCTGTGCTGTTCGATTATGCCGCTGTTAAAATCGCGTGTGCCCAAACTGTTTGTGCTGGACCGAATCCGCGACGAAAAATGGCGGATTTACAAAGCGTATCCCGGCATTCGCGAGCAGCAAAAAAAGAAAAAAGAAGCCGAAACAACGGTTCAAATCGATTTCGACAAAATCGCAAAGATGGATTTTTCGTCCGACCAAAAAAATATGCGCCCGGAATTTTTGAGCAAATACGATTCTCTGGAAGCCCTGCGCTCCTCGTATGTCAAGCCGAAAGAAGAGGCAGAAGAGGTTCTTGACGAAAAAGAGGCAAAGCAAAAAGCATTCGATGAAAATTTCTTTTTGATAAAGGGCATCACGTTTTACGCAGACATTCACGACCAATTTTGGTTTGATGAATCGTGGATTCGGCGTTTTTGCAGCGAGATGTGGTTTTTGAATGCGCATTACAATCAGTATGTGGGCGCGCGGACGTATGTAAAAAATATGTTTCTGGCGATGAATCCGCTGTATGTGAAATGGAATGCGAAACGCCACAAGTCCAAGGAGTCGGTTGACGCGGTGAACAAGTGCATTGAGGACGGCTTGGAGAAAGTGTTTGAGACTGACCCGAATATGTGGCGGGACGAAGCGCATATTTTGGTGATGATTTCTGACAAAGAGGTTATTCTCACAAAAAGCAATACGAAATATGCGACGTACGAAGAGTTCCGCGATTCTATTGTGGGGGTAATCGAGTTTGATGAAGATACGTTTTACAATCACGTCAACACGCGGTTTGCGGGGCAGGATTTGGTTCGCGACGATGAGGAAGTGCCGATTGCGGTGAAGCAGAAAGTCAACGAGTTTTTGTCTGAGCATAAACTTGATGCGCCGACGGTTTCAAAGTTGAGAAAAGATTTGGAGACGATAAAAGCGGAAAACGAGGAGCTGAAAAAAGCCGCCGCCGAAGCAAAAAAACAGCACGAAGACGAGATTTCAGAGCTGGAACAAAAATTGCGCAATGCGGCATTGCCGGCGGCAACACTCGCGCAAAGCAATGATGCGTACGAAAAGGACATTGCGGACTTAAAGCAATCGCTCAAGGAACGCGAGGCGGAAAATAAGCAGCTCAAAGACCGCATTGCCCAGCTCGAGCAATCGCTTTTTAGCCGCGTGAGCGAGAGCGAAGACGATGCGATAACGCTGCGAGTGCCTGCGAGTGTAAAGCCTCTGTTCAAAGATGAGCTGTCGGATTATCTGTTTGCAATGCTGTACGGTGCGCTTGAAAAGGATTTGGAATCTCTGCCGCACAATCGTGCCGACGAAGTGAACCGCAAGCGCGATGTGCTTCAGGATATTTTGGAGAGGCGGGAGTTCAAAACCGAAAATTGCGAGACAATGCAAAAAATTGAGCGAATCTCAACGCTGCTCAAAAGCGACGCAAAATCGCCGCTTGATTTGCTTTTGTCTGAAGGCATTGTGAAAGTGGAAGGCGCAAAAAATCACCCGAAATATTATTTTTACGACGAAAAATATCAGATGACCGTCGCTGGCACTCCGAGCGATATTGCGGTGGCGTGGCGGCAGTTGAGCAATCTGGAAAAATGCTTCTTTTTGCTACAGTAATGATTTTCGGGACTGGAAAAACAGCATACCTTTTTCTTGAAAATGTATGCTGTTAAAAATGCGGTTATTCTTTTGCTGTTTTTTGTTTTTTCTGCGGGATTTTTGCCAAATCGCTTTCTGCCATTTTTTGATACGAGCCGGAAAGCGAGCCTGCGGGCATATTTCGGTAGATTTCGATGACTTCCTGCAAAATCGGTTCGGCTTTTTCCCATTTGTGTTTTTTAATGTAGATATGCGCCGCTTCGTATCGCGCAATGACGTAGGTTTCGGCGTCTGCGCCAAAGCGCTCGGCAAGCAAATCGTAGTAGGCGAGGGCTTTTCGGGCGGAACCGTGGTCGTAGGCGTTCTGTGCATCGCGGAGCAATTCTTGCGGCGTGATGTCATCGGGGACATTTTTTACAGACTGACAAGAGACAAAAAGTACGGCGGAACAAAGTACCGCGGCTGTTATAAATCTTGAATGTTTCATATCAGTAGTGTATCATTTTAAGAGATAAAAATACAGCCCGAAGAGCAGATTTTTGCGGGCGTTTTGGAGGACAAATGATGAAAGTCGGAATTATTGGCGCAACTGGATACGCTGGTGTGGAACTCGTTCGGATTTTGCTTAAACATTCGGGCGTGGAACAGCTTTTTTTAAGCTCGGTGAGTTTTGAGGGCAAGAACATTACGGAAGTCTATCCGAACTTACTCGGGCAGCTTGCGGGCAAGACGGACGGGCTTTTGATAAACGCCGAGCGCGTGTTGGAGTCGTCCGACGTGGTGTTTGCGGCACTGCCGAACGGGCTTGCCGAGCCGTATGCGCTTTATTGCGTGGAGCACGGCAAAAAATTTATCGATTTGAGCGCGGATTTCCGCTTCGGCACGGACGAGGCAACGTATGTGGCGTATTACAAAAAGCCGTGGGAGCACAAAGAATTGCACGAACAGGCGGTATACGGGCTTCCCGAGATGAACCGCGAGCAGATTAAGAATGCCCAGATTATCGGAAACCCGGGCTGTTATGTTACGGCGAGCACACTTGCGCTTCTGCCTGCGCTCAAGGCGGGAATTGCAGACACGAATCTGATTATCGTGGACGCAAAAAGCGGCGTTACGGGCGCGGGACGAAATCCCACGATGACGAACCAGTTTTGTGAGTGCGGAGAAAGTTTTAGTGCGTACAAAGTGGGCGCTCATCGACACCAGCCTGAAATTGCACGGAACTGCGCCGCGGCTTCGGGTAAGCAAACAGGTGTGATTTTTACGCCGCATTTGATTCCGCAAAACCGCGGTATTTTGTCGACGGTATATGTGCAGTTGACGCGCAAGGTGTCTGGTGCGGAAATCCGAAAAATGTACGAGGATTTTTATCGCGATGAGCCGTTTGTGCGCTTTTTGCCTGACGGTGTGTCTCCGACGACCCGCAGTGTACGATACACGAATTTCTGCGACATTCAGGCGTATGTGGTCAATGGCGGCAAAACGCTCGAAATCGTGTCGGTCATCGACAATATGGTGAAGGGAAGTGCGGGGCAGGCGACGCAGAATATGAATCTGATGTGTGGTTTTGCCGAAACGCAGGGCATCGACTTCGTTCCGACGGCGTTCTAATATGGAAAAATTCGTTCTTGCGATAGACCAAGGCACGACGAGTTCTCGCGCGGTGATTTTTAACAGACAACTGCACAAAATCGCCGCGGCGCAACGCGAGTTTCCGCAGCATTTTCCGCTTCCAGGTTGGGTTGAGCACAATCCGTATGATATTCTCCGAAGCGTTTTATCGGTGATTAACGAAGCGATTGTGAAAGCGGGGATTGCGGCTGAGCAGATTGCGGCGGTGGGAATTTCAAACCAGCGAGAAACCGTGGTGCTGTGGGACAAAGACACGGGCAGACCTGTGTGTCCCGCGATTGTGTGGCAGTGCAGGCGCACGGCGGAAATGGCTGATGCGCTCATTGCAGGCGGCTACGGCGAGAAAATTCAGGCAAAAACGGGGCTGTTTCCCGACGCATATTTTTCGGGCACAAAGATAAAATGGATTTTGGACAACATCTCCGGTGTTCGTTCGCGTGCTGAAAGCGGAAAAATCCTTGCAGGCACGATTGATTCGTGGCTTATCTGGAACTTGAGCGGCAAAAAGGCGCACGTTACGGACTTTACCAACGCGAGTCGCACTATGCTCTTCAATATCCACACGCTTGCATGGGACGATGAGCTTTTGCAGTTGCTTTCGATTCCCAAAAGCGTCCTTCCCGAAGTGCGCGATACGTCGGGCGTGTTTGCGCTGACCGACAAGAATATCTGTGGCTTTGAGGCGCCGATTTCTGCGGCGGTGGGCGACCAGCAATCTGCGCTTTTTGGGCAGAGCTGTTTTAACACGGGCGACACGAAAGTAACGTACGGCACGGGGTGCTTTTTGCTGATGAACACGGGCAAAAGCGCGGTGAGTTCCAAGCACAAATTGCTTACTACGATTGCGCTCGGTGCGAAAGACGGCGTGGAATATGCGCTTGAGGGCAGCGTTTTTATGGGCGGCGCGCTGATAAAATGGCTGCGCGACCAGTTGGGCATAATCCAGAGTGCGCACGAGGTGGACACACTTGCCGAAAGCGTGGAAAATTCGGGTGGCGTGGTGGTTGTGCCTGCGTTTACGGGGCTGGGGGCGCCGTACTGGGATTCTTATGCGCGCGGTACGATTTTGGGGCTGACGCGTGGCACAAACAAAGCGCATATTTGCCGCGCGGTGCTGGAAGCGATTGCGTTTCAGGTCAAAGACGAGCTGGTGTGTATGCAAGAGGATTCGGGGATAAAACTGCCGTCGCTCAAGGTGGACGGCGGCGCGTGTGTGAGCAATTTGCTGCTGCAATTTCAGGCGGATATTCTCAACACGCCGATTTATCGCCCTGAAAACACGGAATCAAGTGTTACGGGGGCGGCTTTTCTTGCGGGATTGGCGACGGGTTTTTGGGCAAATCGCGAAGAAATTCGCTCGGCGTGGCGGGTTGAGCAGGTTTTTACGCCGGGAATGGACGAAGACGAGCGCAATGAGCGGTATTCGTTGTGGAAACGCGCGGTTGAACGCTCTCGTTCGTGGCAAATGCCGTAAAAAAGTGGTGTTACAGAATGTATGCTGATAAAAGAATGTGTTATGATGAACTCGTTTCTGCATTTCGTTTAATCTGAATCAAGTTTGGAATGACAAATCTGCAAAAATCAGCATACTTTTTGCAGAGTCGAAGTTTTATTCGTCTGCGCTGACGGATTTTGTCTGTCGTCTTTTGAATTTGACTGCCGTGCCGTATGCGATGATTTCTGCCGCACCGTCCATCACGGAAGATGAGCCGTATCGCACGCCGACGATTGCGTCTGCGCCGAGTTCTTCCGCTTCGTCAACCATTCGCTTTGTGGCAATCGAGCGGGCTTCTTCTATCATATCGGTGTAGCTGTCCAATTCGCCGCCAACCAACGTTTTCAAACCTGAAAACCAGTCGTGAAAATAATCTTTCGATTGCACGATTGTTCCTTGAACGAGTCCTAATACTTCCAGCGTTTTTCCGGGTATGGCGTCAATAGTTGCGAGAATCATATTCTTCTCCTTTGTCAATTTCTCTTAATCGCATAAAAAGAGCTACGAGTATGCCCACAATACCTGCAATGCTGACGATGAGCGCCAGTAAAATGAACGAAGAATTCTCGGAATGCGTTAAAATGTTCCAGATAAAAAACGCGTCGATGAGACAAACGGCGATTGCGGAAAAAAGTGCGCTTATTTTTTGTTTTTTTGCTGAATGTTTTTTTTCGCTGTCCATGATGCTACTCCGAAATCTCCCAACTTCCGTCTAACAAATACCAATTCGATACGACTGCGGCGAAAGCGGGCTTATACCAAGAAAGACTGCCGTCGCGGTTCAAAATCAGTAGCATTTGAGGACTGCGTGCGACTTTGAGCGGCATTGAGGCGGAGCGTTTGAAGAGCAGTGTTTTTTTGGAACTGGTGTTGTACGAGCGCACTTGGCTTTTTCCAATATTGGTGTAAAGCGCTTCTTGATAAATTGCGGTGAATGCCTCGGGGTCTTCGTCGGCAAATTGCAACAGCGGCGAATACGATTTTGACGCTGGTTTATACGCAAAGACTGTCGTTTTGGCGTTGCCGTTTGCGTCGCTTTGCACGCTGATTCCGTAAAACGCGGGCGTTTTTTGGTTTTCTTCGTGGCTCAAAGAATACGCGATGCTGCCTTTTGCCTGCACGGGCACGGTCTCGCGGGTTTTTGAGTCAACGTGAATAAGCGGCGAGTCGTTTTCGGCGGCAGATTTTGCGACGTACAAATCTTTTTCGTTGTACAAAATGATGTCCTGCAATGCGGTGCCCGTGTAAAGTTCTGTGTCTTTTCCCGTGCCGATGGTATACATTCGCACGGCGGAATTGCCCTGAATGTACACGAGTTCGTCATTAAATACTTTCAAAATCTGGATTGCGTTAGATGGCGTAAACAGCGGCGTTCGTTTTCCCGTTTCCACGTTCAGCATAACGATTTCTTTGCGCGTGTCTTTTGACCACAAAATAACGCTGTTCCCGTATTTAATGAGATTCGTGCTTCCGTTATTTACCCCGACTTTTTCTGCGGTGGCACTCAAATCCTCGCTGTACGCGGTGCGATATACGCTGTCTGCGGTCAAAATGTAGAAATCAGTGCCGTCTGCGCACACATCAAGAATCTTTTGATACGCTTTGTCGGTCATCGGCTTAATCGTCTGAACGCTCGAATTGGCGACTGCGGGAAGTTCGTAGAGATTGCCGCTTTTTGTGCCGAAGATGATTTTCCCTGATTGCCTGTTTGTGTCGCTTGCCATTCCCTCGGCTTCCCCAACGATAGGAATAATGCGGTCGGCGGTTTTTATCGCGCTGGTAATCGTGTCTTTGGCGGGAAATCCCGAAAATTGTGCAATAATTTTGAAATTGGCTTGTCGTCCTGACTTTATGCTTTCTTTTAATTCAATGTTGTCAATGTATTTTAAGACGATGTTTTTTCCTTGCTTGTCAAGAAAGAAAAGCCCTGTTTCAGCCTCTCCCTTGGAGTTCAGCAAAATCGGATTTTCGGCGGAAAAAAGAGCGAGCCGCTTTCCGTTGGTGGCGTGGATTATAAAAACCGAATTGTCTTTTACGCCGGCAAAAAATTCGTTATTTGCAAACAACGTCGGTTGGAAAAGTGCATTTTCGGTGGCGAAGCGAGCTTTTCTTGTCCCTGATTCCAAATCGTAATACGTCAAATTGCCATTCGGCGAATACATTACGCACGTTTTTTCTGAATTGCTCGTTTCCGCCATAGAAATAATGGGCATATTTTCCGAGATTTTCTTAACGACGGAGCCTTTTTGTGCGTCCAAAAAAAACGTTCCGTTCAAAGCCGTTGTGCCTACGATTAAATATGAGCCTTGTGCTGTGTATGAAAGAGAGGTGATAGAGTCGGAAAAGCGTTTTATGTACTTTCTTTGTAAGGTCTTCCAATCCCATACGCTTACCGAGTGAACTTTTGCGTTGTCGGTTTCATACACCGCGATTTCTGAGTTAGCAGGATTTTGCGCGATGAGCTTTATTGAAAGATTGGTGATTTGATAATGCTCGCCCGTGCCGTCTGCGTTCCATTTGATTAAAAAGCCGTCATTGCCTGCTGAAAAATACGAGCTGTCATTTCCTGTTGCGAGCGAAGAAAAACTTGATACGGCTTCTTGATGTCCTTGATTTGAAATGTGAACTTGTGAATAAGCAAAAAAAGGCAAAAATGCAAAAAAGGCAAACGCAATATTCTTCAAAATCGACATAGCTGCTATCTCCTAAAAGAAGAGGTGAAATAATGTATATCTCCGTAAATTGCAATGAGAAATAAACAAGCGATAAACGCAATTCCTATGATTTGTATGCGATACAATAACAGCGGAGATAGCTTTCGGCGAAGGACGAACTCGACAATCGCCGCTAAGATAAGCCCGCCGTCAAGAACAGGAATCGGCAGAAGATTCATCATAAAAAGCGATACGCTTATTAACGCCATAAATTCGAGTGTGTTTACAATTCCTGCGTGAAGGCTGGCTTTGAAACTTGCTTTTACCGTGTCGCCGAGCATTGTAGTAATGCGAGCAGGTCCTGAAACTGCGCTGGAAACTTTTACGCCCTTAAAGAGCGTGATAATTCCGACGACTGTGGCTCTGCACATTTTTGTCGTTTCTTTCACTCCGTGAAGAATTGCAGGAAAAAACGAATATCGCTTGCTTTGTCGCTCTTCGATTGTATCGGGATTTGATACAACTCCTATCACGCCGCCGCCCGTTTCTTTGTTGAGAGCCGTTTTCATCGAAAAAGAAAGTTTTTCGCCGTCGCGTTCAACATCAACTGTGATTATTTCGTCGGGGTGTGTTGAAACAATCGTAACGATGTCCGAAAAGTCTAAAACGGCTTCCCCATTTATCGCAGTGATTATATCGCCGTCTTGCATTCCTGCATTGTGGGCGACTGAAGTCATTCCCTCATAAACAGAATCTGCCATAAGGACTTTTGCGCTTGCTGAATAGTATGTATAGCCGATTATTGCAATAATCGTGAATGATATGACCGCAAAGATAAAGTTTGCAAACGGACCTGCAAAAGCGATGAAAGCGCGTTTTAGCGGGTGTATGCCATAAAACGAATCTGGCTCTGCATTTATTTCTTTTAGATTGAGCTCGACGGCTTTTTGAAAATCCTGCTCGCCTTTCATTCCACAGTAGCCGCCGATTGGAAAAAGCGAAATGCGATAATCGGTGTTTCGGTAGTTTTTGTGCAAAAGAATCGGTCCCATTCCAATGGAAAAGCTCTCGACTTTTACACCGCACAGTTTTGCTGCAATGAAGTGCCCTGCTTCATGAAATGCAACTAAAAACGTTAAACACAATAGCCCGATTATGACGCTTATCACAATGCTCATTTGATGTTACCGAGTATTTTTTGCGCAATTTGGCGAGCTTTTTTGTCTTCTTCTAGCACTTCTGTGATGGAAGAAGGAATTTTATCCCAGTTTTCGTCTAAAACGCGTCTAACAACCGCAGGAATGTCAAGAAAATGGCACTTTTTGTCCAAAAATGCGTATGCAGCGACTTCATTTGCTGCATTAAATGCAATCGGAGCTGATTTATCTCTTTGGGCGGCTTCAAAAGCATATTTTAATAGAGGAAAATCATCAAATCTTGGCGGATAGAACGAAAAAGAATGCTTCGTAATATCGAATCGAGAAAGATAATTCGGCAGAACATCGCTCCATGTGAGTGCGGAGAGAATAGGGTGCTTCATATCAGGTTCTGAAATCTGCGCATATAGCTCTCCATCTTTTGTTCTAATCATCGAATGAATGAGGCTTTGGGGGTGCACGACGACTTCAACTTTATCGCTAGTAAAACCAAAAAGTCTGCATGCTTCTATCACTTCAAGCCCTTTATTTGCAAGGTCGGCAGAATCAAGCGTGATTTTCTTGCCCATTTTCCAAGTAGGGTGATTAAGCGCATCTTCTACACTGACGGCAGCAAGTTTTTCTTTTGGCAGTTCGCGAAATGGTCCTCCGCTTGCGGTTATTATGAGCGTATCAATATTTTCTTTTCCATAGCGTTCAACAAGATTAAAAATTGCAGAATGTTCAGAATCTACTGGCAATATTCTCGCATTATGCGCTGTTGCCAACTGCTTAATAAGTGGATAGGCCATCACAACCGTTTCTTTATTCGCAAGAGCCAGGTCTATTCCTTCTTCAAGGACATAAACTGACGGCATAAGCCCTGCTGCGCCTGCAACACCATTTACCGCGATGTCTGCCCCTGATTCTTTTATCAGTTTTTTCAAGCCCTCTTCACCGTTTTCTGAATACAGTGCATACGGACAATTAAATTCTTGTGCAAGATGTTCTATTTCAGATTTGCTTTTATTTGCATATAATCCCGCTACTTCAAACGTGTCGCTCATATTGCGAATAATATCAAGAGTGTTTGAACCGATTGAACCTGTGCAACCTAAAACGAGTACTCTTTTCTTCATAGCTAAAGCTCGCTCCTATATTACAGGATAGATAAGTATTGTGAGTGCATAAAAGACTGGCGCAGCCATCAAAATGGAGTCAATAGAATCAAGCATTCCCCCGCGACCTGGCATAATATTCCCAGAGTCTTTACAGCCTGCACTGCGCTTAAAGACGGATTCAGCCAAATCACCTATGCTTCCAGAAAATGCAATGACGATTGAAAGAACTATTATTTTTACGATAGAACCTACGAAAACATCGCTCCAAATGAGTTTCGCAAGTATTGCTGCAAACATAGAGCCCAAAAGCCCCCCGATAAAGCCTGCAACGCTTTTGTTAGGACTTGCCTTTACAATACCGCGATTGTTTTTGCCGAATAGATTGCCAAAAAGCCACGCAACTGAATCATTCATTGAAACCATTACGAAAAAGAGGGCAATAAAATAGATAGAATGGTTAAACAATGTCATTCGTGAAACAAATGTACATAGATATCCACTGTATAATACGACAAAAACAGAAGATGATATGGAAACATTTGAATCTTTGAAATCACATGTTGTAAAAACGCTCATTGCCATTATCAATAATAATTCAAATATAAAGGTGTATGTTGTTATTTCTGGATTTAAATTAAAGTAGGTCGTAATAAAAGTTACGAGCGGAAGCAATCCGCTTAACACGATTAGTAACTTTTTAGAAATGAGTTTTGAAGTCTTTGAAAAAAGGTTACACATCTCATTTGCTGCTAATAATGATACTACAAACACAACAAAATGCAATGCAAGATGATTTATTGCATCTAGTGCTACTATTGCAACGACTAAAGGCAATCCTAAAAAGAATATGAGCAATCGTTGTATAACCTTATTCATCAACTTCCCTCTTATACAGCACCAAATCTTCTAGTGCGTTTATAAAATTCTTCTATGCAATTATTAAATTCATCTTCATTAAAATCTGGCCATAGCGTATCGGTAAAGAGCAATTCTGCATAAGCTGAATGCCACATCAAAAAATTGCTAAGGCGTTTTTCTCCACCAGTTCGAATAATTAAATCTGCGTCAGGAATCTCTGGAATATCAAAGCGAGAAGAAATATCAGCTTCTGTGAGATTTTCTGCCGTTATATTGTCTTGTATTATTTTCTTTACAGCCCGTTTTATCTCATCTCTACCACCGTAGTTTATGGCAAGAATAACCGTGAGTCCTGTAAAATCTTGAGTTTCCGCTTCTGCTTTTTCTATTTCAAATTGGACATCATCAGGAAGCCCCTTAATGTCGCCTAATACTTTTACACGGATAGAGTTCTTTTTATAAAACGCAAATTCCGCACGCAAGTGAAGACGAATCAAATTCATTAAAAAACCGACTTCTTCTTGGGTACGTTTCCAGTTTTCAGTAGAGAATGTATACAATGTTACATATTTTATGCCGAGTTCAGAGGCTTTGGCTACAATTTTCTTTGCAACCTCAAGCCCCTCTTTATGACCGGCAGTACGAGGAAGACCTCTTTTTTGTGCCCAACGTCCATTGCCGTCCATTATAATGCCGACATGAACAGGTGCTGTATGTTCTGCTGTCATAGATTGTTTTAGTCCATGATTTCTTTTTCTTTAGCTTCATAGACCTTATTGACTTCTGCAATGTACTTATCTGTCAATTTCTGAAGGTCATCAGTATCTTTTTTGAGCTGGTCTTCTGTAATCTCTCCAGCTTTTTGCTGTTTTTTTAGCTCGTCATTTCCGTCTCGACGGATATTGCGAATAGCAGTTCTTGAGTTCTCTGCAATTCCTTTTGCCTGCTTCACAAGCTCTTTTCTGCGGTCAGCTGTAAGAGGCGGAATAGAAATGCGAATGACTTTACCATCATTAGAAGGGTTTAAGCCAAGCTCTGCTTTCTGAATAGCCTTTTCAATTGCACTGATTAAAGTCTTGTCGAACGGTTGAATAACAACCATTCTTGCTTCTGGAATAGAAATAGTTGCAACTTGACTGAGCGGAGTAGGTGTGCCGTAGTAATCAACGCGAACTTTGTCAAAAATAGATGCAGAAGCCCGTCCTGTGCGAATTGTATTAAATTCGTCTTTTAATGCAGAAACGGATTTTTCCATACGTTTTGTGCAATCTTCAATAGCCATATATGTTCTCCTGTTATACAGTAAATAGGCGGTAAATAACAAAGGCAGCAAAAGAACTTATCTCCTGCTGCCCTGTATAAAAGTCAGCTTCTAACAGCTAAGAGCATTTATTTTCCAAGAATAAAGAGTTCTGCCTTGTTGAAAGACAAAGTTGCTCCTACTTCTTTTCCAATCTGCTCCATCTTTTTTGCAACGGTAACCTTGTCATCTTTTACGAATGCTTGGTCAACAAAGCAAATTTCTGCAAGATGCTTCTTGATTTTCCCCTGCAAAATACCAGCTTTTACATTCTCTGGCTTTGCTGCCATAGCTGGGTCTTCTTTCATCTGTGCAACGAAAATCTCTTTCTGCTCATCGATGTAAGACTGTGGAACATCTTCCGCTTTTACATAAGATGGAGTGAACGCTGCAATATGCAAACAACAATCATAAGCAAAATTCTTAACAGCTTCTGCTTCAGAACCGTTGATTACAACTACAGCACCAGTTTTCTTGTCTGAGTGGACATAGAAAGAACCTGTTGCACCTGCAGGAATATCGATAACTTCTACCTTTGACACATTCATGTTCTCGCGGATAGAAACTTTCAAATCTTCGAGCATCTTGTTGTGCTCATCTTCAACCTTTGTGTATCCCTTAGCGATTGTAACGTCGAGCATTTTCTCACCAAGAGCAACGAAATCAGCGTTCTTTGCAACGAAGTCAGTTTCACAAGTCATTTCAACAACATAAATCTTGTTGTTTTCCTGGCGTACAAAAAGTCTTCCTTCTGCAGTAGCTCTGTCAGCACGCTTTGCAGCTGCCGCGAGTCCTCTTTCTTTCAAGAGCTTCTCTGCTGCATCTGCATCGCCATTTGTCTCTACAAGAGCTTTCTTGCATTCCATCATACCTGCGCCAGTTTTCTCGCGCAAAGCCTTTACGTCTGATGCTTTAATATCCATTATAGTAATACTCCGAGATTAGTTCTTTCTGTAGAGGTCGTCTTCGTTGCCGATGAGGTCATCATGGTCTTCTTCAGCTTCGATATCTTCCTCTTTCTGCTCTGTTGGCTGATAATTCTCGTAGTCTGTGATTTCAGCATCTGCACTCTTGTTAGAAGCATCTGTCTGGATTCCATCTTCGTCGTCAAGAGTTTCAACAACTCTCAAACCTGTGTCGTTATCAGCTTCGATAACTGCATTTGCAATGATTGATGTGAAAAGGCTGATTGCACGAATAGCATCGTCATTACCAGGAATTGGGAAGTCAATGCCCTCTGGGTTACAGTTTGTATCTACAACTGCGATAATCGGAATACCCATGCGGCGAGCTTCTGCTACTGCAATCTGCTCTTTGTGTGTATCGATGATGAAAAGTGCGCCTGGCAAATCTTTCATATCCTTGATACCGCCAAGGTTCTTATCAAGTTTTGCCTTCTCTTTCTGGAGAGCTGCAACTTCTTTCTTTGTGAGCTTCTCCATTGTGCCGTCTACTTCCATCTTCTCAATTTTCTTGAGTCTCTGAAGTGATTTTTTGATTGTTGCAAAGTTTGTAAGCATACCGCCAAGCCAGCGATTGTTTACATAGTACATTCCGCAGCGCTCAGCTTCTTTCTGTACAGCCTGCTGTGCCTGCTTTTTTGTTCCTACGAACAAGATTGATTTACCTGATGAAGCAATCTTTCTTACTTCGTCATAGCTGTCTTTAATAGCTACGATTGTCTTCTGCAAATCAATGATATGAATCCCGTTTCTCTCTGTAAAAATGAATTTCTTCATTCTCGGGTCCCAACGCTTAACCTGATGACCAAAGTGTACACCAGATTCAAGCAAACTCTTCATGGTTACTACTGCCATAAAGACACTCCTTCACCGAGTTTTCTAAAAAACTCTTCCAAACTCTATTTCTCATGCATACGCACGGAAGATGTGCAAAATTACAAAATACTGTAACCCTGCTCCTTTAACATATCATAAAGTTCAAATATAGGCAAGCCCATAATTGAACTTGTTGTGCCTTCGATTTTTTCTATAAAGCAAGATGCAAGCCCTTGAATCCGATACCCGCCTGCTACACCGTGCCAATCTCCCGAACTAACATACCAATCAATTTCTTCGTCTGTCATTGGCGCAAAAGTAACTTTGTTAACGCTGCTGCGTGTTGTTAGAGCGTGTTCTTTGCCATTATAAAGCGCAATTCCTGTTATGACTGTGTGAGTGTGCCCCTGTAATTTTCGCAATATTTTTTCGGCTTCGTCTTGGTCTTTCGGTTTTCCAAAAATCTCATCTTCAAAAAAAATGAGTGTATCTGCTCCTAAAATCCAAACTTTTTCCAATTCCTTTGAAAAAGTTTTTAAAATGCTTTTTATCTTTTGTACAGCAAGATTTTCAGGAATTTTATTATGTTCAACATTTTCTGGAAAAACTTCTTCATCGGTAGAAGGAATTACTTTAAAAGGAATATTTAACTGATTTAAAATCTCTTGTCGCCGAGGTGATGCCGATGCTAAAATTATTGGATCCATAAAATCCTCTTCTTGACATTCAAATATTTTCTGTGTATATTTATAAAAGTATTTGAGAGATTAGCTCACTTGGATAGAGCGTTGGCCTCCGGAGCCGAAGGTAGCAGGTTCGAATCCTGTATCTCTCGTTTGAAGAACCGATATTTTTTCGGTTCTTTTTTTTACAAACTTATAAAAAATATTGCCATATTCAATGAATTTATTGAACACAGCAATATTTTATACTCAAACCATCTGCTTATTTTCCGGCTGATTCTTCCTGAAATTTCTTAAGCAATTCTTTTGCTCTCTTTCGGACTGATTTAACGTAGCGGTTGTTGCCTGCAATTCTTGCAATCTGCTCAAGCATTGGCTGCTTGTTTTCAACAGAATCTGCGAGTTTTTCGTATGCATTCAAAACCTCAAGCGCCATGCTACTTGTTGGGTTTAATGCCATATTGCGCTTTTGAGCCCAGTTAATTGCAGAAATAACTTCGTCGCTTTCGTTGATACCGATTTCACCAAGTGCACGGATTGCAGCTGTCAAAACCATAGGTTCGTTGTCATTAAGAGCAATCGTTTTGAGAATGTTCTTTGATTCTTCTGTTTTTACATTTGCAAGAATATCACATGCCTGCTTACGAATGTCTGGGTAGTTGTTCGTAACGCGACCGCCAGTGCGACTTTGATTGGTAAGCCCTTCTCCTGCAAGATGGTCAAGCGTATTCATCATGTCTGGTGTAATGCGCCCCTCATCAGCAGCATCTTTTAGATACTGCAATGCCACAATCTTGTCATCACGGTTGTCATTATTCGCAAGTTCCGAAATGACCTGATCCTCTACAGACTGCATATACTCCGATTCGACGTTTGTTTCTTCCTTCTTCTCTTGCTCTTGAGCAGTCAAAGCAGATGTGCACAACAAAAGTCCACAGATTACGCTAGTCCCGTATTTCGCCAATCTCATAATAATTTCCTCCTGAAATTTACTATTATTATAGCTTGCCTGTAAAAAAAAATCAACTTTCATTTTATAAAGTGTTAAAAAATCTTATCATTTTACATCGTTGGAAGGTAAATTTTCCATTTTCCGTTTTCTTTTCGGAAATAATAGTACACAATATCTTTATCGTCGCGTACCTGAACCGCCTTTATATTTTCACTTGATATGTAGCGAATTTCGTCAATAGTTTGACCCTTTCGAGACGGCACAAAAACCCATTTGAAATAATCTTTAAGATTTTTCATACGCAATCCCTTTTGTGGCAACTTTTTTGAGTACGCCGCAAGATGATTGGTATCGCTCCAATATGCCAATGATGATTTTTCTACATAATCGCGCCATTTTACATCATCGCCGTCTTTCATAATCACAATGAGTTCCTCTATGATTTTGAGGATTTGTTTTTTGTCTTCGGCAAAAGTATCGTAGTCAATGGTTGTGTTTTCAGCAACAGAACGTTTGTATTCCTCCATCGCTTTATCTTCTTGCTTTGGAGCTGGTTTCACTTCCTTTTTGGGTTCTGGTTTCGGTTCTTCTTTTGGGGCAACCTCAACAGGCTTTTTTTCCACAACAGGAACAACTTCCTGCTCTGGCTCTACTTCTTTCTTGCGGATTATAGGTGTTACAGGAATTTTTTTTGCAGGAACAGTTTCTTCAACAATCTCTTCTTCAACAATTTCTTGCTCTTCAGCTGGCAATGCTGGAATTTCTGCATCTGGTTCTGGTCTTTGCTGCACATCTTGCTTGTTTGCACAACAAAAAAAAGATGTACAAAGTAATGATATAATGCTTATTTGTCCAAAGATTTTTCTAAGTGCCATACTATTGATAATACACTTACAAAAGATTTTCGTCAAATGTTTATTAGTCCGAATGGTACGTTTTTAGAGAAAAATATAATTTTTTTCAAGAACAATTTAATAGAATTATAATCCATACATAGAAATTGAAAATTCTATGTACCGATTTTATCAAGAAATAGATGCTGCTTGTAGCGGTCTTGCAAAAATGCGTAATGGATTGGCTTATTTTTGATTTTGTGATACATTTTTTGTTATGGAAGCATTTTTGTTATTAGGGATACCGTTATTTTCAGCAGGATTTATGTGCCGAAAACGCACCGCAGAGCGTCTGAGTGCTTTTTTTTCCGGGCTTATTATGTCTTCGCTGCTTTTTGTCGTGCGTTTTTTTGTGTTCTTTAGCCGAAATGCACACGTTGATTCGTTTTTTTATAATTTTTTGAGAGCATATCTGTTTCATATTTTTTTGCCGTGCACGATTTGTTCTGCTGTTTTTTTCTTTTTTGCAAAATTTTTTGCGAAAAAAATCGATAAATCCGAAAGTTTTGCGCCGTTGATGCTTGGTTTTTATTCACTTTTTGTGCCATACAATGTTTTTGGCGCAATTCCCGTTTTTTCTGCTTCAGATTTATTTGCAGTGCCTTTGCTTTTTATTGCATTTCCACTTATCGTGCGCGCTTTGCTCAAATGCAAAAAAATTGCGCTGATTCCTGTCGCCGTTCTTTTTTCTGCGGTGCCTGCAATAGCAGAAACTGCAGGATATTATTCTCCTGCAATTTCGTGCGTGATTGCCGCCGTTTACGCGATTCTTGCCGTTTTTCTGCATACCTTTTTTGCAGAAAAAGCAAACGCTATTTCGTAAAAAATGTTTTCATCACGCCTTTTCCCTTGATGTCCATATCAACTTCTTCTTCAAAAGCAACGCTGTCGTGGCATTGCTCCCATGTTGACAGGCTGATGTGGATTCGGTCGGGAATGCCTGTGTGTTCCATTCGGCTTGCCACGTTGACCGTATCGCCCCAGATGTCGTAAATGTATTTGGTGCGCCCGATAACGCCCGCAATTACCGCGCCCGAGTTGATACCGATGCGGATATTGAACTTGATTGCCGACGTTCTGTTGAAATCCTTTACGTCCGAAAGCATTCCGCGCGCATATTCAATGAGGTGTTCGGCGTGGTGCGGGTCTTTTTCGATAAGTCCCGACGCAACCATATACGAATCGCCGATAGTTTTGATTTTTTCGATGTGCATTGCGACGGCGCGTTTATCAAATCTGCTGTACAAATCGTTGAGCGCCGTAACAATCTGCGCCGCGCCCATTCCGCTCGTAATGCGCGTAAAGTTTACGATGTCGGCAAAAAGCACCGAAACGGACTCCACTTCGTCTGCGATTGTTTTTTCGGGGTCGTTTTCCAGCTGCTGCGCCACTGGCTCGGGCAGAATGTTTAGCAGCAGTGTGTTGATTTTTGCGGTTTGCTCTTCAACGCGCTGCTGCAAAATGCGCTCGTTTTTTTCCATAGCCTTGATTTTGTGCTGCACGATAATCAAAACGATTGCCGCTGCCATAAGCGCCATAACAACCCAAAACGAAATCTTTTGATAGAAATACGCCTGCTGCACAAACGTCAGAGACGAATCGACCGCGCTCATAATGTTGTCGCCGTTTACTGCCATAATAAAAAAACGGTATTTTCCCGGACGCAAATTGGTGTACGACACCGTGCGGGCATTCACATAATTTGAAAATCCCTCGTCGAAGCCTTCCAGTTTGTACATAAACCGCGTGCGCTCGCTCGAAACAAAACTTAAACCTGTGTATTTTATGCTCACGCGCTTTGTCCCCGCGGGAATCACGATGTTTTCACCGTTTGGATAGACCGTGCAATCGTCGAGAGACACATTTTCAATGTGAACGGTGGGCTTCGTTACATTCAGGCGGATTTTTTGCGGGTCGTAAATCGCAACACCGTCGATGAGCGGAAACCAAATGCGCCCGTGCGAATCCTTCATACCAAGCGCGGTGGAAGTCGGTCCGCGTGTTTTTAGCCCGTCCGAAGTGGAATACGTCTTGGTATTCAGTGCGGTTTCCAGCTTGTTTGCCTGCGCGATGAGTTTTTGCACCGACACGGAACTGATACCCGTGTTGCTCGTAAACCACGCCGTGCCCGTGTCATCGCTTATCATCTGGAATACGCTGTCGGTGGTTAAACCGTTTGCCTTGGAATAATTATAGAAAATCCCGTTGAAAAAGCGGCTCAAACCCGTGCCGGTGCAAATCCAGAATGCGCCGTCAGAGTTCTTGGTAATCTTGAAGACGATATTGCCCGAAAGCCCGTTTTCCGTGTTGAAGATGTCGGCTACCTTGCCGTCCCGAATCACCGCCACGCCGCCGCCGTCGGTGCCGAGCCAAATGCTGTTGTCGGCGGTGTCTTCGTAAATGCACATAATGTAATCATTGGGAAGCCCGTCTTTTTGCGTGAGGGTGAGGATTTCGCCGCTGTCGTGCTTGATGATGTTAAAGCCGTTGGTCGTGCCAACCAAAAGGTCGTGCGTAACGGAACTTTCCACGGCAACGCGCACTTTATCGCCCGTCAGCCCGTCTTTTTTGCGCCATTGCCCAACGAGTTTTCCGCCTTCGGAAAAGCGCATTTGCCCCAGATTTGCGTAAGTGCTTATGAGAATATCTCCGTTCGACGCAATGCCGACGTGCCGCACGCGCTCTTCGCCCACCGCCTGCGTAATTGCGTTTTGCTCAGCCTCGAGCGACAGCGTGTCGCTGTTGATTTTGTAGCACGCAAGCCCCTTATCAAGCCCGAGCCACATACGCGAATCCAGCCCCTCCGCAATCGCATTGACGCTCGAGGTGTGTTCCAGCGTTCTAAACAGCCCCCGATTCATTTTCTGCACGCCGCCGTGATTCGTCGCAAGCCAGATATTGCCCTCGCGGTCTTGCATCACCTTGTTGATATTGCTGTCAACCAGCCCGTTCTGCTCGGTAAAGCGCGCTATTTTGCCCGCGCTGTACATCACCAACGCCGTATCGGTCGAAAACCAAAGCTGACCGTTTGCGTCCTGCACGATATTGTCCACGGTAGTGCCCTCGTTTTTTCCGCACGACAAATCAAAGAGCTGAGGACCTTTATCGTCAATGTGGCAGGCATAATGCGGCGCAATTCCGAGCCAGAAATTTTCGGTATTGTCTTGCATAATGCACGTTACTACGCTGTTTTCAAGAAACGGGTCTTGAATTTTGTATTGCTCCGCCTTGCCGTCCACAAAGCGATAAATGCCGCCCTCGTCCATCGTCGTAACCCACACGCGACCGAGCGTATCGCAGAGCACAGACGTGCACACACCGCTTAAATCGTGATGTTCGCTCACAAACGCTTCGTCGGGAATGACGACCTCAAAAGACGGCGTGATATAGGCAACGCCGCCCGCCGTGGCAATCCAGATATTTTGATTTTTGTCTTCGCATATAGCGCGGATAGAATTGTTCGGCAGTCCATTCTCGGAAGAAAACGAAAGCACCGCATTGTCGCTATCCATCTCGATTCTAAAAATGCCCTCGTCGTTGCTGCCCGTCCAAATCGCGCCGTCCGACGCTTGAAACACCGCCCGCGCCGACACGAAAGCGTATTTCTCATCTCTGCCCTTGTTGTAGATGTCGAATTCCACGCCGTCGAAACGAACCAAGCCTTCGTATGTGCCAAAATACACATAGCCCAGATTATCCTGAAAGATGTCCGTTACCGTATTTCCCGGAAGCCCGTCTTCCGTGGTCCACGTTCGATTTACAAAATCAGCCAAAAAATCATCGTTCTGCGTTGCCGATTGTGCACCGCCCGCCGTCGCACTCGCCAGAAATGCAATTATCAACCATATCCGCCGCATTTTTTATCTCCGTGTTTTGAAGAAGTTTGCATACAAAGTATAGCACGGATTTTTGCCTCGTGTCGAAATTTTTTTTCTCCGCCCTCCCGCCTGCCTTTTCGTCCGCCTTTCTGAATTGACAAGGGGCTTAAGCCCCTTGTTTCCTCTTGTTTTCCTGTCAACGCGCACTCCCGCCTTTGTTTCCGCGCGTTTTTTCCAAAAAAAGCCGTCCCGCACGTTTGTTTCTCTCTTTTGACAGTGTCAAAAGCCTCTCTCACGTTTGTTTTTGCTTATTGACACTGTCAAAAGGTGGTTCACACCTGTGAAAGTGCGCATTGACAGTGTCAAAAGCCGCCCGCACGTTTGTTTCTGCGCATTGTTTTTGGGAAATGAGCCGCCGCACTTTTGTTTCTGGCTATTGCCACGGGAAATGAGCCGCCGCACTTTTGTTTCTGGTCATTTCCACGGGAAAAAGGCTCCCGCACTTTTGTTT
>CALBGU010000040.1 GCA_937893155.1 uncultured Treponema sp.
CGTATCCCGAAATGAGCAAGGCGGTGGATTTGTGGGAAAGTCTTGGCTCAAAGGTCGCGCGCGGCGAGGCGATGTGGAATCCAAAGGCGAGCGCAGACGAAATGAAAGAGAACGTGTCGGCAATGCTTGAAAAAGACGCAGATATCCGAATGAACGTGTTTGCAGGCGGCAGCCATATGTACACTTGGAGCATCGCATACAACATCGAGGGCATTCGCGATTGGCTCTTTGCGCAGTCAAAATAGCGTGGGGAATTCCCGACGACGTGCCTGAAGAAAAAGGAGCGCGTGGGGAATTGGCGAAGGGGTGAACTTTATGCGTTGACGACTTGATTTTTGCCGTGCTGTTTGCCGAAATAAAGGCGGTTATCGGCGATTTTGATAAGCTCGTCAATGCTTTTGTCCGCGCGGTAGCTTGCCACTCCGATTGTAACCGTAACGGCGATGTCTTTGCTGTTGTAGCTCACGCGCTCTTTTTCGATGTCGGCTCTGATTCGCTCGGCAACGTGCGCGGTAACTTCTTTGTCGGCTCGCACCATCACCAAAATCTCCTCGCCGCCGTAACGAAACACCTCATCATCTTTTCGCACATCGCACGAAATAATATTTGCCACTGTTTTGAGGATTAAATCGCCGCAATCGTGTCCGTAAGTGTCGTTAATGCGCTTGAAATTGTCGAGGTCGCACATCAAAAGGCTGAACGTGCCGTCTCCCTTTTGTGCACTCTTCATCATCGAAGCGATGTGGCTTTTCATACTGCGGCGGTTGTGAAGAAGGGTGAGAGTGTCGTAATCGGCAAGTTTTTCCAGTTCGTTTGCGAGTTTCGTTTCAACAAGATACGTTATGAGCCACAGGCAAAACGAGGTGAGGAAGAGAAAAATGAGGCGCAAAAGCAAATTCGGCGCAAAAAGGCTGTTCGTGGCAGGCAGAAAAATGTTTGGACGAATTGCCCATTGCGCAATAGTTGACAGCGTCAGCTCTGCTATCATCAAAAGCACAAAGCGGCTGTCCAGAAAAAACACATCGAGCATCAAAAAATACGCATAGAACATAAAAGATTCGCTTCGGGTAAGCACTATGCACATAAAATTCCACTGAATCAGCTCAAGAACGGCGACATAGATTTTGCCTTTTTTAATTCTTCCCGCCTTGAGTGCGCCGTCGCTCGTAAAACTATGCTTCAAAAGCACAAGAGCAATCAAAAGATACGCCGTGCAGGACGAGGCAAAAACCACAAGGAGCGTCGCGGAAACTTCAGGATAATAGCCGAAAAGCATTTTCATCGTGATTGCGAAAGCCGCAGAGGCAAGTGTAGACAAAGGAAAGAGCAAAATTACAATCTTAAATACATTCGACATATAAATTTCAATCGCTGACAGATTTTCTTCGTTCATACAGTGCGCTCCTTGTGTGTTTTGTTTTACAGGCAATTTTATATTACTTATTATAACGCAGTGCCGTCAGAATTGCTAAGAGCAGGAATAAAATTGCTGTGCCCAAAAAGAGCATATTCACGTTCGCGGCGGCGGAAGCGAGGAACAAAAAGACGACATCGCACAAGTTCGCGCCTTGATTGAGCACGGATAAGACGGTCGCTCTGTTTTCGCCGAGTTCTAAAGCGTCGATGAGCTTGTTTTGCGCCTTTGACAACAGCGAGCGTGTTAAGCCCAGCATAAGCGGCAAAAGCAACATCGGAGCGAACACCGCGTAATTCGTGCTTTTGTAAAGGGCGAACGTGAGCAGTGCATTGAGCGCAAAAAGTGCAGTCAAAGCAGCCTTTTCGCTGCGCTTTTCGAGCCGCGGAACAATCAGCGGAGATAACAGCTCTATCGCCGAATAGCCGAGAATGACCGCGCTGATTGCGTTTTCGTTTATGCCGCATTCTTCGAGCTTGATGATAAAGAAAAAGTTGACGATGTACACCCCCAGCGACAAAAACGACGACACAAAAAAGATTGCTATCAATGCAGGATTGGTTACGATTTTTTTTATCAACTTCTTCGTGTTTTGTTTTTCTTGTGCGTGTGTCGGTTGAGAAACACCCTGTGTTTGAGAAACAGGCTGTGCCTGGAAAAAAGAAGCGATAAGGGCGATGATATGAGAAAAGAGCGTGAATAAAAGAAGATAGTTCATTCCGAGAAACGCATTTATCGGCACAAAAAGCAACGTGCTGATGATAAAGGAAGCCGTGGCAAATGAGGACGCGATAGACGATACTTTGAGATATTTCTCCTCGCCGAAAAGCGTGTAATAATACGCCTCTGTCGTCCCCGATTCAAAGCATATCGAAGTTGCTTCAATGACGGAGGCAAGGGCGAACAGGTAAAAATTGCCGCCGATAAAAAACAGCAATCGCACGGTTGTAAGCAGTAATTGCGCGAGAATCAGCGATTTTTTGTAGCCGATTTTGTCGGTGAGAACGCCGCAGGGGATTTCGAGCGCGAAAACGCACAGCGAGGAAATGACTTGCAGATAAAAGAATTGCGAGAGGGTGATTCCGCAGCGTGTGCGTACAAGAAGCGCGACGGGCGCGAAAAAGACGAGTGAATCGAAAAAACTGACAATGTATAAAGGCATAGTCGCCTTTTTGTGAGAGAAAAAATCCTTAAAAGACATAATAATAATCCTTTTCGTCAATGACGAATAAACAGGTGTTCCCTGTGAATTGAGATAATGCGTAAAAGCAAGATTGGATTATTTTTTGTCGCCTAAGGTCGTTTCATATCTGTAACAATAGCCGTTTTTCTGTGCTGCTGTCAAGCGTCCGATTTTGCGCAAACGCTATTCTTTGATGACAAGGACTTTTCGCGTTTCGTCGATGTCGGCGGAGAGGACGCGCACAAAATACATTCCGCGCGCAACGCTTTTGCCCGCGCCGTTCGTGCCGTTCCACGTGAAATAGTGCTTGCCCGCTTTGACGCGCGATTTTGAGAGCGTGCGCACAATGCGACCGTCCAGCGTCATCACATAGACGCTCAGCGTGCCGCTCGACGGCGTGTCTACCACGATGGTGGTCTGCTCTTTTTGCAGGGAGTTGATGACGTTGTTCAAAATCGTAACGCCGCCGCGCTGCGCCTTTATGTCCGAAAGCGTGAACCGCCACGTGTCCAAGGTTCTCGGGTCGCTTGAGTCGGTCTGTCGAAGGACTGGGAGCGTGGTAGTTTTGTTTCCGTCTAAGCTACGAGTGAAGACATTGCCTGATGAATCTGCGAGGACGAACATAAACTCCACGGCATCTCCTGCCTGTGCGCCAGAAAGTGCCGAAGACGCAAAATCAAGCGTGAAATTGCGAAGATACGACGCGCCTGCGGTTTTGCCCGCGATTGAAGGCACATTTTCATAAAGTGATGTGTCAGAGCTTTTCGGCGAGGATTTTTTTGCATACATCAAAAGCGAATCCGAAAAATCAAGCGTGAAATCAAGGTTTCCGTTTGCGTCCGCTGCCGTGGCGATGTGGGTCGAAACCGTGACGCTGTAGCCGTCTTCCGCGGAGAAAAGCACCTTTCCGTCCTCTCCAGAATCCTTTGAGAAATTGCGCGCGGTGTATGCGTCGGGCAGGTCTTCGGATAAGTTTGGCTTGGCATAAAGAACTTCCACCGCGCCCGCGACGACGTGGCTCACGCAATGCGTCAATGGCGAAAGCATTTTTCCGCCCTCGCCAAAAAACACGGTGGACGTTTCGGTTACCGCAAGGTCGGCATTTTTTACGTCGTCCAGCGTGATTCTGCCCGAAATCGTGATGATAATCCCCGATTCGCCGTTCGAGTTTTCCACGATTTTTGCCGCAGTTGCGCGGTAAATGTCCTCGCCGTTTTTCTGCACGGCAAAAGTGGAGCTGACGGAGCTGATGTCCGTCGCGGTGGTCAAAAGCGCGCCGTCCGGGCTGTAGAGCATTGAATTGAACGCAATGTAAATGCTGTTTGAGCCAACAGGCGCGATTGTTTTTATGATTGCGAGTTTGTTCACGATTTTCCAGCCGTTTTTGTAGACGACGGAATATTCAGAAGCGGAAGATGGCTGGCTGTTTTTTGCCTCGAATGTGCCAGAAACGACGTTGCCTGCGCTTTCTGCAATCGTAATTTTGCTGCCGATTGAAAGATAATTTCCCGAATATTCAGAAAGGATTGCGACAAATTGCCCCGAGCCTGCAAGCGAAAGCAGATTGTCTTCCTCGCCCGAGAGCGTGAGTGCGCCCAAAATGGTTTGCGTGTCTGAAATGCTCAGTGTCGAGCCACCCGCGGCGCATCTGAGATTGTAGAACGTGGTTGCGCCAGAAATGGACGCGATTTTGCTGAAAACAACCGTGCTGTTTTTTGCCGAGAACGTGCCGCTGTTCGTCCAGTTGCCGCTGACGGTGATTGAATATGCGTCTTTTGCAGTGCTTCCTACCGAGAGCGTTGCGCCGCTTGCTATCGATACGCTTGTTATCGCTGTATTGCCGCTGAGCGTCGTTGTGCCACTCGAAACTGTGAGAGCACCGATTTTGTCTGTGCCTGTGGTTACGGCTGTGTTCACTGTGCCTGTGGTCTTGAGCGGAGTAGCGTTGTATGTTGCCGTCGTAAGCGTTAGACCGTTGCCGCCGTTTAGCGTGAATACCGCAGTTCCCGACGGCGTGAGAGAGAACAAAGATATTGCAGAAGCAGTAGAGCCACTTTGCGTGATAGAGCCGCCAGCGGTCGCCGTGATTTTGTCGCTTGTGCCTGTATATGAGCCGAAGCTAAGTGCATTAGTGCCAAGAGCAAGCGTGCCGTTATTCGTCAGCGTGTTTGTTGCGCTCACTGCTCCGCCTGCTAAAAGCGTGGTCGCCGTGCCGATTGTTATGTATGCGGCTTCAAGCGCGGAATCTGTTGTCGCAGAGTTGTTAAGCGCAAGGGAATTACACGTCATTTTTGTTGTGTCGCTCGCTTTTTTGAGTGAAATTGTGCTGTTCGCGTTTAGGCTTATTGTGCCTGCGCCGTTTAGAACGACACCGCCCGAAAATGCGTTTTCGTTGCTTGTCAAAGAAAGCGTGTTTGTGCTTCCGTTCGCTATTGTCGTTGCACCCGAAACAGTGAGCGAGTCTGTAATCGAGCCTGCCGCCCCTGTTACGAAAGACAAATTAACGTAAGACGCGCCCCACGGAAGCGATGTTAAGCCCGTGCCGAAATACTCAACAGAGCTGTTTGCGCCGTTTGTCTTAGTGCCTGTAATCGTCTGGCTACCTGCAAGATTCAGCGTGCCGTAGTTCTTGATTTCTGTGGCGGTTACATCGAATGAGGCGAGCTTTAGTGTGGCGTAGTTTGTGATTGTGTCTGCTGCCGTAATATTTGCGCCGAGCGTCAATGTTGCATTGTGCGTTGTAGCGTTTTCTGTGCCGACCGTTATGCTTCCCACAGTGTAAACAGAGCTTGTTAGCGGATAGTTAGAAAGCGAATCGGGGATAATGACTTTTGCGTCTTCAAGATTTGTGCTGCCGGGAACAATGCCTAAATCCCAGTTGCTTTCGGTTGCCCAATCCGTAGAAGTTGCGCCTGTCCATTTGATAAGCAAAGAAGAAAACTTCCAGCCGTTCGCATAGCAAGAAGCAACGGTCGCGCCATTTGCGGTATCGGGCGCGCTATAAGCAACAGAAAAAGCTCCTGCGATTATCGTCGAAGACTCTCCGATTTTTATGCTAGAGCCGATAGAAAGATATTCACCAGTAACGTTCGCCTTTGCCGCCACAAATTGCCCGCTGCCTGAGAGTGCAAGCAGATGGTCTTCCGCGCCTTTGAGCGTGAGCTCATTCGATACTGTTTGTGTATCTGATACAGTGAGCGTTTTTCCGCCCGTGTCTGCCGTGAGGTTATAGAATGTAGAGCTGCCCGAAATTGTCGCGTCATCGGTGAAAACAACCGTGCTATTGTTGTGCGTAAATGTTCCGTTGTTTGTAAAATCCCCTGCAAGCGTAACGATAGAGCTTGCGGCAGGAGTGAACGTTGCATTAGAAGTGATTTCAAGCGATTGTGCGCTAAATGCCCCGTTTGCCGTTGCCGTGCCGTAATTCACTGTAACTTTGCCAAGCGGAACTGTTGAGCCGACTGCACCCACTATTGTGATATTCCCAGTGCCTCCAGCAGCTGTCTTTGTGTTTTTTAAGATTATATTTTGCCCGTATGCTGTTGTACCATTAACGGAAGAACTTAAAGTAATCGTATGTACAGACGAGAAAGTTGTATTTGTAGCGGCTACTGTTACTTCACCTGTAAGAGTAATTTGCCCATTAGATACAACACCTAATGTTGTTGCACCTTTTGCGTTTAATGCAATAGATTCACCCTCAACCCGTGTTGTTCCCGAAACTTTGATGTCGCCTGTAGACGTTACATCTGCTTTGAAAACCGCGTTTCCCGTAACAGTAAGACCGTTTGACAAGGCTGTGTTGTTGCTACTAACTGTTGATTCAAATGTAATTGTTCCGCCCTTGAAATAAGACGGTTTTCCGCCCAGCGTAACAGTTCCTCTGTAGGTCTGATTTCCTGCGTCCGCAGTTGTATCAATAGTTCCTGATACTGTTGTTGCAACAGGAATTTCAAGACCACCCGAAGAAACTGAAAATATCGTGTTTGTATTATTGGTGAGCGTTCCGACAGTTCCGAAACTAATGCTTCCGCCCGTCATTGCGCAATTGAATGTGCTGACGGTTGAGGTTTGTCCGTTGTTCTTTGCATTGAATGCAATCGTGCCGCTGCCAGAGAGATTCAGTTCGCCCGCTACGGTTAATGCGCCGTTGAATGTCGCACTGCCCGAAATATCGCAGTTTCCCGATACCTCAATGTCTGCGTTCGCCGTCGCACTGCCCGAAATCGTGAGATTTGCGTAATCTGTCGTACCGAAATCTGTAACAGTCAGCCCCGTGCTTGCATAATCCACCGTGCCGCTGTGTGCCGTGTCGTTAATTGCGTTTGTGCCGTTGGTAATGCGCCCCGAGGACTTATAAACGATTGTGCCGTAATTAGAGAAAGCAGAGCTTGTGCCTGTAACATTTACATTATCGCTTGTGTTTAGCGTGAGCTTTGCGTCGTGCGTCGTTTCGTCTTTTGTGCCGATAACAAGGGTATTCAGATAATACGAAGCCTCCGCAACAGGATAATTTGTCAAGCCGTCAGGGATAATAACGTCGTCTTCCCCTGTTGTCGTACCTGTGCTTACCACTCCTGGAACAACGCCTATATCCCAGTTCGCTGCTGTTGCCCACGCCGTCGAAGTCGCACCCTTCCAAATGTATTTCAAATCCGAGAATTTCCAGCCGTTATTATAAATGTCTGTATATGGCGTTGTGCTATCTGTACGTTTGCTGCTCGTTACAGGAAACGCGCCTGCAATAACGTTTCCCGCAGTTTTGACGATTTTGATTGAGCTACCAATAGAAAGATATTCGCCCGAAAAATTGCCAGTAGCAACAAAATAGTTATCTCCTGCGATTTTCAGCAAAGAGCCAGACTCACCCGTGAGCGTAAGATTTCCCGAAATTGTTTGCACTGCGTTTACGGTGAGCGTAATGTCGCCTTTTTCCGCGACAAAATCCGTGAATGTGTTCGCACCCGAAATCG
>CALBGU010000041.1 GCA_937893155.1 uncultured Treponema sp.
AGTTTCAGAACACGTTTTTGAATGAGTATCTCGCCATTCAGCTCCACGAACGCGACGTAGAAGAGCGCGCCGAACAAAGAGGAGTAGCTTCTAAGGCGAAGGAATCCGCACGAAATGCGCTTGCGTTGGGGCTTTCTGCTGCACAAGTTGCGCAGATAACAGGCTTATCTCTAAGCGAAATCGCCTCCTTATAGCACAACGACCTTGCCACAAAAAAAGCGGGTTGCCGTTTCAACAACCCGCTTGGCGTTACACCCCGCCCTTGTGGTTGTAGAGCACCACGTTGTCCTCGTCGCTTGCGATGTACGCGCGGAAGACAGTTCGGACAAATCTACGGCACGCTCATAATCCTTTAAGCCTGTTGCTTTTTTGCTTGCTTTCTGCTATACTGCCCGCATATTTTTTCAAGGAGAACTCTATGAGACTTGCACAGAGATTCAGACCGCGCGTAAGCACAAAACTTACTCGCGCTAACGGCAAAAAACAGGCAAAAAGAGTAGCTGCAAATTACGCTCTGATTGCTGCTTTGGCTGCAAAGAACTAATGAAACAAAAAAGCCCTGCGCTGAAAAATGCGTGGGCTTTTTTTAGTTTTTGCACATTTTAGTAGAAAAACAAGGATTTTTTTTATAATTGCGCTATAATGCTTTCTATGATTGCATTTCCCACAGAACCTGCCACCCTTTGTACCACCCTCAACAACTCCGTTACCACGTTTTCGCGCTGTGTGGGGTATTGTCAGTTTCATCACGTTTTTTTGACCGCAAAGCAGCTCAAAGGCAAAAAATGTCTTTCAAAGCAATGCCATCATCTCGTAAAAACAGAAAATCAGTTTTGGACAAACCGCGCAATTATCAAAAAACGCCGTCAAGAGCGCAAAGAAGCCGAACGCAAACGCACTGAACGCGCCTGCGCCATTTTAGTTCCGCCGCCAAAAACAGAAACCAAAGCCGATAAAAAGCGCGTAAAACACATTTGCATCGACCTTGAAATGACGGAGCTTTCTAGTGCAGAACGCTCAAAACACGGCGGACTTCGCAGCGAGGTAATCCAAATAGGCGCAGTTATGCTCGATGAAAATCTTGCGTTTGTGTCGAGTTTTCAAACGCTGGTAAAGCCGCTGTTCTCGAGCGTTACGCCGTTGGTGCAAGAAATGACGGGGATTTCTGACGAAATGCTCGAAAATGCACCGTCGTTTACGATTGCGTTTTATCATTTTTTTGCGTGGGCAAACGGCGGAGAAATCACGTCGTATTGCTGGAGCGTTTCGGATTATCTGCAACTTTTGGACGAACTCTACATAAAAGCGCGAAAACACGACGAATATTTTTTATTTTTGAACACGTTTGTAGATTTGCAAGCAAGTTTCGGCACCATTTTGCAAGCGCAAAAATCAATTTCACTCGATGCGGCTCTGAATTTTTGCTGTCTCAGATTCACGGGAAAACGCCATTCTGCGCTTTCGGACGCATTCAACACCGCGCGAATTCTGCGCAAAATCAAAATCCAAAAACACTACGCCGCCGAATTTTCTCCGATTTGCAAAAATCCGTTCGTGGCGTCCAGTTCGGCGGTCATCAAGCGCGCTTCATCGCGCATAACGTATGCCGCGCACAAAAATCGCGATGATTCCACCACCTCATTTGCGTCTTTTATGAGCCCCGAACTGTTAGAAAAATATGCAAAGAAAACCGATGAGCCAAAAAAAGACGTTGAAAAAGAAAAAAAAGAAACGCCAAGCAAAAATACCGCGCCGAAACACATCATTTTTAAGCATTTCCCGTGCTCTCGATACGGGATTTCGGTAAAAAAATGGATTTCGTTTTCGCTGAGAATGTCGTTTATTGCGGACTTGAAAAATAATAATCCGCCCGACACGCTGTAATGCGCAAAAAACAAAGGGAAGCGAACTCAATGCGCTTCCCTTGCCTCATCACAACTGACTCCCCACCCAAGAAGTCCCATCTTTATCAATCAGACGTCGGTTACAATGCACGAACCCGCGGATAGCCCGGATAAATCCGCTGTGCCATCTTTTGAATCCCGTGCATTCGCTCCATACTCATCTGAGCACTGACCAAACAAGACAAAATTGCAGCCCCTACATTTTCGTCCATTGATTGACTGCTGCTGTTCGAGCTTTTCATCTGCGTATAATGCAAATCGCGTGCATGTTCCAAATTCATTCGTGCCGTTTTAATCGTCGAAAGCATAGCCTGTGCAATCTCAGAACGTGTCATGTTTAATCCCCCGCTGTATTTTTTATCGGCGCAGGAAAATGGGACTTAATAGATTTTTTTAGCTAGTTTATTTGTTTTTTCAGATATAGTATGTCGATGATTATATAGAATTAGAGATTTTTGCCACACGTTTTTTTAGATTATAGTACCAAGGAGTTTTTATATGATACTTTTGAAAAAACTACTCTTCTTTCTCCTCTCTCTTTTTATTTCAACCGCCTTTTCACAAGACTTATCTTCTATCTTAATAAAGAAAAGAGCTTAGAGCTGTTTTTACCGCAAGCGACCAACCTCCTTTTTATTTTGTTGATAAAGACGGCAACTTTTCAGGCTATGATGTAGACCTCGCAAAGAAAATTGCAGAAGAACTCGGTATAAACCTAGTTATTTCTCGCGAGGCTGTAAGCTTTAATGACCTTGTTACCATCGTTTCAAGCGGGAAAGCGGATATTGCCGTATCAAAGTTGAGCCGAACACTTCCCCGCTCTCGCACTGTCAAGTTTTCTACTCCCTATATGACATTTAGGCAAGGACTTCTTTTTAATCGCTTACAACTTGCAAAAGTTGCAGGTGCTGAAAAAGTGAAAAGCTATGTCAGAAACTACACTGGCTCAATAGGAGTAATAGAAAATTCTTCCTATGCCTCTTATGCAAAAATCAATTTTCCCCACGCACAAATCAAAGAGTATGCTACATGGGATAAAGCTATAGAAGCTCTCACTAAAGGGGAAGTTCTCTCTGTTTATCGCGACGAGCTTGAGATAAAAAAAGTGCTTTCTTCAATAGCGCAAAGTTCTCTTATTCTAAAGCCCATTTATTTTACCGATTTAACAGACCCCATTGCAATCGCTGTGAAAGCAGAAAACTCACATCTTCTTTATTGGCTCAATATATTTTTAGAAAGTCAGCCAAAAATGACATCTGATGAGATTCTTGAAAAATACAAAAGCCAATAATTGATAAGGAGATTTTATGATTGGAAAAATATTAAAAAGCCCCATAACAATACTAGCTTCTGTAATTCTAGGCATTTTATTCGGGCTTTATGAAAAGGAAGTCGCGCTTTCTTGGGGTGTTGTGGGGGACGTGTATCTAAACCTTTTTCAGATGACTGTCATTCCTATTCTTGTAACGTCCATCGTCTCAAGTCTTGCCAAGCTGATGAAGGATTCAAGTGCCAGAAGGCACATCACAAAGATTCTGCTCACTTTCCTTATTGTGCTTTTCGCGATTTCGCTTTTTGGCACTGCGGCAGGCTATTTCTCTCGCCCTGGCTCTGACCTCGGAGAAGGCACGACAGCGGTTCTCGACAAGATTATCAAAAGCTCGGCTGACACGTCCAGCAACGAGATGGCACTTTATGACGCGAGCGAGGATTTTGGAGAGAAGAAGTCGTTCCTTGTGGACTTCTTTGTGAACATTGTGCCGTCGAATATCTTCAAGGCTTTCAGCAACGGTATTGTTTTGCAGCTCGTGTTTTTCAGCATTATCTTTGGTGTTGCGATAGGCTTTATCGAAGACGATTCGTCGACACGGCTGATAAACGGTGTCGTGTCGCTCAAGGACTCGTTCCAGAAACTCATCAACTGGACGATGTACGCTCTTCCTTTCGGGCTTGTCTTCCTGATGGGAAAGCAGATTGCGCAAGTCGGCGTCGAAATACTTTTGGCGATGGTGAAGTTCATCGTTGTCTTTTATCTTGCAGGTCTTGTTGTTATCGCTCTTTCCACGCTGATAATCTGGATAAAGTCGGGGATAAGAAACCCTCTTGTCGTGGTTCAAAAGCTCATTGACCCGCTCATAATCAGCTTTGCGACACGAAACAGTTTTGCTTCCTTGCCGTCGTCTGTTGCTTCACTAAAGGGCTTGGGCTTTAACGCGAACATGGTCGACCTTGTCTTCCCGCTAGGTCTTACGGTCTTAAGATTCGGAAACATAATGTATTTTGCGATTGCTTCCTGCTTTGTCTCACAGATATACAACACGACGCTCTCTCCTGCGTCTCTGGTGCTTGTTGTGGTCGGCTCTCTTTTGGCTGGAACTGCTACGGCGGGCGCTTCGGGGCTTTTGACGCTGCCGATGATTTCGCTCATTCTTGACCCTATTGGGCTTCCTGTAGAGTCGATTCTCATCGTCTTTATGGCGATTGACTCTCTCATAGACCCGATGAGAACGCTTCTCATTGTCTATTCGAATATCGCAACGACGGCTCTTGTGTCCTCAAAGCAGGATACGGAGGACTTAGAAAGCGCTTTTGCCTCAAAAAGTCCTGAGGTTGTGAGCGCTGAGGAAGAAAGACCTCTGCCCGCGATAGCAAAAATGGTTCAATCTCCGCGCATCGAAAGCCTCCCGACACGGAAAGAGACTGTGCGTCCTGCTCGCAAAAACGCCTTCAAAATCCGTATTCGCGACTTGCTCGTGATGATAAATACTGTGCTTTTGATTTTGACAGCGGTTGTCATCATGCAGATAAACTCCCGCAGCACTCACGATTCCGTTTATTCTGTGTCTGAAAAGCTGGTCACGGAAATCTTGAAGAGCGTCGACACAAAGCTCGAAGCCTATTACACGCCGGCTTCTCAGGAGATTCAGAAAATCGTCTTTCATTATTGGCAGGAAAACTCTTATCACTTCAAAAGCGACAGCGAGGCCGCTCTTGAGTACTTTATGCAAGTGCTCGACTTGCACTCTGAGTTTGCGATGATTTATTTCAGCGACACGAAGGGCAACTTGATAATGGCGCGCCGTATGCTCGACGGCTCAAAAACAAAGCGATATATCACTCGGACTGCCGACTCTGTCATAACGAATTACGTTCACGAGAACAGGAACTTCAATGCGTCATTTCCGAACACTGTCGAGAGCTTGGAAAAGGGCTATGACCCGCGCACTCGCGGCTGGTACAAGAAGGCTGTGCAGAAAAAGCAGATTGTGTGGACGAACGTTTACATTTTCGCAACCGACAATATGCCGGGCTTCTCTTGTGCCGCTCCGATTTACGATGAAAATGGCGAGCTGTTGGGTGTGGCTTGTATCGACATTGGAATAAGGGATTTGTCGCTTTATCTTGGCAATATTTCAACGACGGAGCACTCGAAGCTTTTTATCTATGACCAAGACAATCAGATAATCGCAAAGCCAATAAGAAAAGAGGAGTCTATCAACACGCTCCTTTCTATTTATCCTCAGGCAGATGGCAGCAATGCTTTTGCGATGAAGAGGATAGACGACAAGTCTGACCCGATTATCAGTGCTGCTTTTGAGAACAGTCAAGGCACGAAAGATATATTTTCGTTTTCAATCGATAACGAGAACTATTTTTGCAAAATCGATTCAATGCCGCTCGATGACGGGCTTTCGATAAACGTCGGAATGGTTATTCCTGACGAAGACATAATGGGCATTGTCTACAAGAACAACAGGATTGTCCTAATCATTTCGCTTAGTGTCATAATCGTCGCTATCGTGATTTCTATCGTTCTTGCCTCGTTCATCTCAAAGCCGATGAACGTTCTTGCAACCGAGATGGACAACATCAGAAAGCTTGATATTGCTGAAAACGAGTCTGTTGTGATAGATTCTGGCATTCAGGAAATTGACACAATGGTTGATTCGTTTGAGGGAATGAAGCAAGGTCTTGTCAACTTCAAGAAATACGTTCCGTCAGACCTCGTCTCACAGCTTATAAAGGACAATCAGAACGCCAAAATCGGCGGCAAAAAGCAAGTGCTGACGCTGTTGTTCTCTGACATTGAAAACTTCACGGGCATTACAGAGCAGACAAAGCCTGAAGAATTAGTGGGCCGTCTTTATGACTACTTTTCGATATTCGCGCATTCGATTAGCGAGAACAAGGGCACAATCGACAAGTATATAGGCGACTCGATTATGGCGTTCTGGGGCACTCCGACGGAGATGGACGTGAAAACACACGCGCATCTTGCTTGCAAAGCGGCTCTTTCGTGCCAGATGCAGGGCTTCAATCTTTCGAATGTGTGGGCAAGAGAGGGAAAGCCGCGCTTTAGAACAAGATTCGGCATTCACACAGGCGAGGTCGTCGTCGGGAATATGGGCTCTGATGAGCGCATAAACTACACTGTTTTGGGCGATAACGTTAACCTTGCCAGTCGTCTTGAAGGCATAAACAAATACTACGGCACTGAAATCATCGTCAGCGCAACGACTCACGACTTGGTCAAAGATGATTTTGAGTTCCGTGTTCTCGACAAAATCACCGTGAAGGGCAAAACTCAGGCAATCCTCATTTATGAGCTTCTTGCAGAAAAGAACAAGCTCGATATGAAGCTGCTGAAATCATACAAGATGTACGAGACAGGCTTGAAATATTACTTCATGGGCGACTGGGACAACTGCTTGAAGTATATGAGCGCTGTGATAAAGAGCCTCGATGACAGTGCTGCAAAAGTGATAAAGGAGAGAGCTGAGAACTTTAAGGCTAATCCGCCTAAAAACTGGAGTGGTGTCTATGCGTTCGACAAAAAATAGCAGCAGAAACAAGATTATCGGCATTGTGGGCGGCATGGGACCTTATGCTGGAATGGACTTGGAGATGAAAATCTTTAACTGTGTGAACGCACAAAAAGACCAAGATTTTCCTGATGTGATAACGGTCAGCGTTCCAAGCCTTATTCCCGACAGAACGCAGTACATCTTGAATCCCGAAAATGCCGATAACCCAAGCACTGGAATAGAGCTTGCGATAAAAAAGCTCGTTGACGCGGGAGCGACTCACATTGCTATTCCCTGCAATACCGCCCATTCGCCGATAATCCTCAAGCAGATAAAGAAGTTCATCGAGCTGAATGAGTTTGACATCGAGTTTTTCAATATCATCGAAGAAACATACAAATGGACAAAAGCGAACTGCAAGGGAAAAAAGATTGTGCTTTATGCCACTTTTGGCACATATCACTCAAAAGTCTACAACACGTTTTTCGACAAAGAGAGTTCGATTGAGATTGTTGAGCCTGCCGAAGATGACAAGCAACTTATTTGGGACGCAATCTATAGCCAGTCTTTTGGCGTGAAAGCCTTTTCAAACCCCATCAGCGATAAGGCAGTGGAGAACTTCAAGATTGTTACTGAAAAAATGATTGCGAAGGGCTTTGACACTTTTATCATGGGATGCACAGAAATACCGCTCGCGATGGGGCGTCTGCGCCTGCCAATCACAACTATCGACCCTGCAAAAATCCTAGCACGTGCTTTGGTGAATGCAGTCTGTCCTTCAAGGCTGAAGGCATAAAAAAAAGCCCGCATTGTAAAGTGCAGGCTGATAAAATTACATATTCTCGGTAGTTGCGCAATTCTCGTGCTGATTTTCACCTTTTGCGCTCACAACTCCGTCAGCTCCGCCTTTGAGCATTTCGTCCATCGTGTGCCAGCCAAGCACCGCGCACTTCACACGCGCAGGCATATGCGAAATATTTTGCAGCGCGGCGGCTTCGTCGAGCTTCTCAAGCGATTCCTCGTTCGCACTGCCCTTAATCATCTGCTGAAACAACTCCGACAACTCCGACGCTTCTTCCACGCTCTTCCCGATAACGTCATCAAGCATCATATCCACCGATGCTTGACTCACCGCACACCCAGAGCCGTTGAAAACACCGTCCGTAATAACGCCGTTTTCGATTTTCAGCTGTAAATAAATATTGTCGCCGCAACTCGGATTCACCCCGCGAAGCGTCATCGACGGCTGTTCCATCACGCCTTTGTGCGTCGGGTTCAAATTATGTTCGTTCAATATTTGTGCATAAAGCGATTTCATATCCATATTCTTTTCTCCCACAGGCACAGCCTGTTGTACGTCCTCCGTACAGTACGCTGTACGACACCTGTACCCTATGCTGTACGGCACTTGTACCCTATGCTGTACGACACCTGTACATTATGCTGTACGCGGTTAGTCTTTGAAGCCCATCCAGCCGCGCACTTTCTGCACCTTTTCGGCGAAGATTTCCGCTTCTTTTTCGGTGTTGTAAAAATACACGCTCGCCCGCGCCGTCGAACCGACCTTGAGGAACTCCATCAGCGGCTGTGCGCAGTGATGCCCCGCACGGATTGCGATGTTTTCGCTGTCAAGAATCGACGCGATGTCGTGTGGGTGAACGCCGTCAATCGTAAACGTAACGATGCCCGAATGTTTCGCGCTGTCCGCCGAACCGACGACGTGGATATACGGATTTTTTGCAATGCCGTCCATAATAATCGCCGCAAGAGCGTTGTCGTGCGCCTCGATGTTCTCAAATCCAATCGCCGTGATATACTCAATCGCTTTCGCCAAACCGACCGCGTCCGCCGCGTTCACCGTTCCCGCCTCGAACTTGTGCGGCACTTCGGCATACGTCGCGCTTTCACGGGTAACATATTCAATCATCTCGCCGCCCGTAAGGAACGGACTCATCGACTCAAGCTCCTCGCGCCGCGCATACAGCACGCCAATGCCCATCGGCGCACAGAGCTTGTGCCCGCTGAAGACAAAGAAATCCGCGCCGATGTCCTGCACGTCGATTTTCTGGTGCGGTGTGCTTTGCGCTCCGTCCACCACGACCGCCGCACCTTTGCCGCCGTTTCCCACGCGGTGCGCATATTCGGCAATCTCTTTCACAGGATTCGTAACGCCCAAAACATTGCTGACGTGCCCAATCGCGACAATTTTCGTTTTCGCCGTGATTTTCGCCTCGTATTCGGCTTTCGTAATCACGCCCGCGCCGTCTGGCTCAAGAAAAACGAGCTTTGCGCCCTTTTCCCGTGCGATTTTCTGCCACGGAAGCAAATTGCTGTGATGTTCCATTATCGACACGACGATTTCATCGCCTGCGCCCACGTTGTCGCCACCGTAGCTGTACGCCACAAGGTTCAGGCTTTCCGACGAATTGCGCGTGAAAACGATTTCCGCGTCTTCTTTTGCATTGAGAAACGCCGCGACCGTGTGCCGTGCTTTTTCATATTCGTCCGTCGCTCGCACTGATAAGCCGTACAGCCCACGCAACGGGTTCGCGTTGTTCTTGCGGTAGAAATCCGCAACCGCCTCGATGACGCATTCGGGACGTTGCGCAGTCGCCGCGCTGTCAAAATAAATCAGTCCCTCGTTTTCTTTTGCCGCAAAAATAGGGAAGTCTTTTCGGAGATTCTCAAAAAACTGCTTATTCATTACCAAAACTCTCCTCCACATAATCCGCGATACGCGACACCAGATTTTCATCGGGAATAAAGCGGCAGAGCGACGTAATTTTTGCCTTTATCATCATCTCCTGCGCCGTTTTTGCGTCCACGCCGCGCGTCTGCATATAAAAGAGCAAATCCGCGCCAAGCCTGCCGACCGACGCACCGTGCCGCCCTTCCACGTCCTCTTCGTCGCACAAAATGACAGGCAGCGATTTATTATGCACGCTCTCGTCAAGCAAAAGCACGTCCTCTTGCTCATCGCCCGTCGCGCCTTTTGCGCCGTTCACAAAGTCAATCGTACCGCGCCACGTCTTTCGCGATTTGCCCATCATCACGCCGTCAACACTCATTTTGCTGTTGCTTTCCTGCCCCGTTTGGTGCGCGACATAATTGATGTCGAGTTCCTGCTCGCCGCGGCACACATACGCCACTTTGCCCTCGATAATCGATTTATAGCCCTCGGTTGCCGCATAATTGCCAATCCACGACTTTTTTCCGCCAAGCGACAATTCAATGATGTTCACTTTCGCGCTGTCCGCAATCTTTGAGCCGATGTCCTCGAAGTTCTCCACATTCTCGCCCAACAGCTGCACTTTTACGATGTTGACAACCGCATTTTCCTCGGCAATAATCTGCGTTCTAAATCCTGCAAAACCAGTCGCGCTCTTTTCACTCGCCGTGTCGAAAATAAACGTGCTTGCGCTGTTCGCGCCCGCCTTGATAACAACATCGGTCAGCACCTTGTCGCCGTCTTCCACCAAATAGCTCAAGCGCACGGGTGCCACCTTTGCACCAGAATCCACGGTATACACACTCGACGGGATTTTGTCCTTTGCCGCGTCAAACAGCGCATCAACTTCCGCGCCCATACCGCAAGTGCACAGCGTTTCGCTATCGCCGTCCGCGCACGACACGCCAGCGGGCAATTCCGTTTCGGCAAGCGCACACGACGTATCAAATAAACTTGCGTCGGCGTACATTGCAGAATTATTTATGTGCAAAAAGTTCCACGTCAGCGTTGGGAACTGATTTACTTTCAACTCATTCTCATTTTTTGTTTCGCTCATCAGTTCACGCTCCCTTTCATCTCAAGCTGGATAAGATTATTCATCTCAACGGCGTATTCAAGCGGCAATTCCTTGCTCACAGGATTTGCAAACCCCGATACAATCATTGCGCGCGCATCGTTTTCGCTGATACCGCGGCTCATCAAATAGAACACCGCTTTGTCGCTGATTCGCCCGATTTTCGCCTCGTGCCCCACGTCCACGTCGTCACAGCGAATATCCATCGCAGGCACGGTATCGCTTCGGCTCTTTGAATCGAGCATCAAACTCTGACAATTCACACTCGCCTTTGCGTGCTTGGCCTCTTTGGTAACCGTAACTCCGCTGCGATAGGTGCTGATTCCGCCGTCTTTGCTGATAGATTTCGTGTCGATAACGCAAGAGGTATGCGGTGCGGCAAGAACCATTTTCGCGCCCGTGTCCAGATTCTGCCCCTTGCCCGCGAACGTGATTCCCGTAAACTCCGCGCGCGAATGTGCGCCGCGCAAAATCGTCATCGGGTACAAATACGAAACGTGACTGCCGAACGACCCCGACACCCATTCCATCGTGCCGCCCTCTTCCACCAGCGCGCGCTTTGTGTTGAGGTTGTACATATTCTTTGACCAGTTTTCAATCGTGCTGTAGCGAAGACGGGCATTCTTTTTCACATACAATTCAACACAGCCCGCGTGTAAGTTCGCAACGTTGTATTTTGGCGCAGAACAGCCCTCGATGAAGTGCAAATCCGCGCCCTCGTCCACGATAATCAGCGTGTGCTCGTACTGCCCAGCACCCGCCGCATTGAGTCTAAAATAGCTTTGGAGCGGGATTTTCACCTTCACGCCTTTGGGCACATACACAAAACTGCCGCCCGACCACACCGCGCCGTGCAAAGCCGCAAACTTGTGGTCTGTCGGAGGCACAAGGTGCATAAAATATTCTTTGACCATCTCGGAATACTCGCCCGTCAGCGCGCTTTCCATATCCGTGTACACCACGCCCTGCGCGCTCACTTCGTCTTTTACGTTGTGATACACCAACTCGCTATCGTACTGTGCGCCCACGCCCGCAAGCGATTTGCGTTCAGCTTCAGGAATTCCCAGTTTCTCAAATGTTTCCTTGATGTCTTTGGGCACATCTTCCCATTTTGCCGCCATTTCGGTTTTCGGCTTCACATACGACACGATTTTCTGAATATCGAGGTCGCTAATGTCTGGTCCCCATTCGGGAATATACATCTTATTGTAGATTTCCAGCGATTTCAGGCGAAACTCCCGCATCCATGCAGGGTCGTTTTTCTCTGCGGAAATGCGCTCCACGATTGCTTTGTCTAATCCCTGCTGCAAACGCAAAAAATCGTTCTCGCTTTCTTCGTAGCGGAAATCGTAGAGCGAGCGATTGATGTCCGCAACCTGCGTTTTTTCCTCAGCCATCACAGACCTCCGCCAAAATCATTCGCAGACAACGCCTTGACTTTCTCCATCGCCGCTTTTGCCGCCGCAAGCTGTTTTTCTTTGCGTTCAGCCTCTTTTATCTCGTCGGGAATAAACTGCTCAAAGCCATTTTCATTGATTTCTTTCACCAGCGAGCCATCGCCCGTGTGCACAATGCGCCCCTTGACCATAACGTGAGTGTAATCCACGTGCAAGCTCTCCAAAATGCGCGTTGAGTGCGTAATGACCAAAAGCGCGCCGTGCATTGTGTTCTGATATTCGCGGATTCCTTCGCTGACTGTGCGCACCGCGTCCACGTCAAGACCGCTATCGGTTTCGTCCAAAATGGCGAGCTTTGGCTTCAACATCAAAAGCTGCAAAATCTCGCTTTTCTTTTTCTCTCCGCCCGAAAATCCCACGTTCAAATCGCGGCTTGCATAGGAATGGTCCATATGCAGAATGTCCATCGCCTTTTCGAGCGATTTCTGAAACGCCATCAATTTGACTTTTTCGCCCGTCACCTGCTGCATAGACGAGCGGATAAATGATTCAAGGCTAATTCCGGGCACTTCGAGAGGGTCTTGGAAGCTCAAGAAAAGACCTGCTTTCGCTCTTTTGTCTGCGCTTTCCTCAGTGATATTCTTTGCATCGAAAAAGATATTTCCAGACGTAACCTCATAGTTTGGACTGCCCATAAGCGTGTAGCCGAGGGTAGATTTTCCCGCTCCATTCGGTCCCATCAAAACATGCGTTTCGCCGCTGTTCATTGTCAGATTGATGTCGTGAAGAATATCTTTCGCGCCAATTTTAACGGAAAGGTTTTCAAGCTCAAGCAAGCTGTTTGCCATAATAACTCCTTTGCTGTTTAAAGGACAGCTGGTTGCATAAAAAATGTGTGTTAAATAATACCTTTTTTAGCCCGCGTGTGCAACAGTTCAACAAAAATTCTTTTCCAAACTCTTTTCCCAATCAGTGCAAAAAAAAGCCCGCCTCTTTTCGTTAAGGGCAGGCTGTTTTTATTTTGCTGTGCGCTCGTACAAAACTTTGCCGCGTCGGTTGATGTGGTCGATTAAATCGGGATTTTTGAGCGAGGAAAAATCGGAGATGTCTACTAAATACGGCAAATCAGAATCATCAAACAGAGCGTAGAGCTTGAGAACCGTGTCGTAATCAATCGGTTTATCGCCCACAAGCGTCATATCGATGTCGCTGCCTTCGCGGAAATTGCCCATAGCGCGACTTCCGTAGACGATGACGCGCTTGACGGCAGGGAATTTTTCGTAAATAGCAGAGATTGTCTGCATTGTTTTTTCAGAAAGCCCGAACTCGTTTCTTTGCGGCTTTTCACTCTTTTGCACACAGTTCATCAAATGTCATCTCCAATGCGAAAAAACACGGCATATAGGTGTTCTGCACTTTTTCAAAAATCTCTGTTGCTGTCGCTTCATCATACAAATAACTGCATTTATTTCGTGAATCAATCATATCAAGCCATAATTCGCCGTCGGAAATCAAGTCGCGGTTAAATGCTTGCCGATACGAATCTTTGCTTCCATAGATTTTATCGCCGCCGCCTTGTGCCTCAATAAAGTCCTTGAGCACTTTCCACGATAATTCTTGTGTAAACTCAAACGCTTGAATAACGCCGAGCCTGTGAAGTTCATTTTTTTGGTCGCAAGATTCTATTGAACGTTGCAAAATTGCAAGAGCCTTTTTGTAATTCTGAAATCGTTGTTTCCATCGAATATCGTCCATTGTGCGCCTCGTGCCTCTATTTTTGCACATAGCCATAAAAAAAACAAGGGCGCGCCCAGCCCCTGCTTTGTAAGATTATTCTGCGGTAAGTGTTATAGTTCCATCAGAACATTTGACTGTGATGCCGTCATAGTTAGCATCTTCGTCGCTTGCATCGTCAGAAATAGAGTACCAGTTGCTACCTTTAGCGATAGCGTCCCATTGCGCTTTAGTGCCACCGTAATTTATCGTTTTCAAATAATAGTTGTCGTCGAATGCTTTACTCTCGATAGTGGTAACTGCTGCAGGAATAGTTAATTCTATGATGTCAGCACCTTTGAATGCACTGTAAGGAATCGTCGTAATTCCCTGTCCGATAACAACGCTATCGAGATATGCTTCTTCAAATACCGAGCTTCCCAGACTTGTAACGCTGTCGGGAATAACTAAATCGGCTGGTTTAATTCTCTTGCAATACTTAAAAGCATTGTTTCCGATTGTCGTTAAACTGCTCGGAAGTTCTCCAATATTGATGAGAGGGTCGTCGTAAAATGCGTTTTTGTCAATCGTTTTTAGATTGGAAGGCAATGTTGCGTGTGTGAGCGAAAAGCAATAGCGCAGGGAATTTCTGCCGAGTGTTTGGAGTGTTGACGGGAACACGATGGTTTTGAGATTTTTATTGTTGCGGATTGCATTCCTACCAATACTCACTAAGCCTTCTGGAAGTGTGAGCGACAATAGCGAGTCTATTCCAGAAAGTCGTGATGCGTTGTCGTCGTCGTCAATATCGCCGAGTACTGTTAATCCTGTTGTCTCACTCAAATCGAGATTGATGAAAATCGTTGCGTCCGTTCCGTCGTTTGTAAGGCTGCGAAGTGCTGCCCTCAATGCAATAATTGTGTCGCTTGTGATTGCGCCAGTGAGCTTTACGGTGTAAGTTCCTGCTTCTGTAATTGCCTGTATTGCGCTTGCGGCAGTATCTGCTGTTACGGAGATTTCTGCCGTCCACTTTGCGATAAGCGCGACATCTGTCGTAACTTTGTAGCTACCAGCTTCTGCTTTTGCAGAGCCGTCGTACCAACCGCCGAACGTGTAGCCGCTTACGCTCAGTTCTGGCAATTGCGACGCTGTCAAAACAGTATTTTCTTCAACCGAGATTTTCGCTGGCGTTTCTCCGTATTCGGATACATAAATAACAGAATATGTTACCATATCGTCATCGTCATCATCGCCGCCGTTGTTGCAAGACGCAAATGCAAATACACCCAATGCCAATAGAAGCGCAAAGCCCCCTTTTAGAAAAAACTTCTTTGAAGATAAAGTCATAAAATGTCCTCCCAAAAACGTCCGCTAAAACTGTCAATTTTAAACGAACGTTTTTTTCTGACACATTTTTTTTTTGCGAAATTGCGTTAATATAAAGACATACACTTTGTAGAAAGTGTCATTTTTAATCGT
>CALBGU010000042.1 GCA_937893155.1 uncultured Treponema sp.
GGTCTTCTATGAGAAAGATTTTTTCCTCAAAGACACGTTGGTTTGTTGCACTGCTTTTGGTGGCAACATTGGTTTTCGGCATTTCGTCTTGCTCCAGCGATTCGGACGACGATGATGACGATTCAACATCGAGTTCGTCTAGCAATTCATCGGCACCGTCTGCAAACGATTTGGCAGGAAAAAAACTGTCGGATATAAATGCGGCTTCTCTCAGCGCACTTGAAGAGGCAGGGAAAGAATTATATGACGGCGAGCCTGAGGGCGCGTGGATTGTTTCGTTCAACAGCTCTGGTACAGGCGGCTACGGCTATGACTATGAAGGGAAAACTGCGGACACAATGACGTGGAAAAAATACGCCATTTCTTATGACGCTTCCACGGGGATTTTAACCGCTACTGATTCAACAGATTCTGACGACGACACGACTATATATCTTGTGAAAACCAGCAGCGGATTTGCAGTTTTCCCAGTTTCAGAAGGCGACAATGCTGTTACTTCGTTGTCAGAAGTCTTTGGCACTGGACATACTCTTTCTGACGGTAAAATTTATTATTCAAGCGTACAGGTTGGAACATATTCTGAATCTGGAAATGTGACAACGATTACATATGGAAGCGAAACAGGCTATCTTGTAAAAATTTCTGGTTACTATTATTACGGATCTCCACTGTATACCTATTCAGGCGATTTGCCGTCTTGACGCGTGCATTTGACTTGAGCAAAGCCGCTTTCATAATGAAGGCGGCTTTTTTTTCGCTGTCAACGGCGGAAAAATTTGAGGATTCCTGCTGTTTTTTTGGAATGAAAATACTTTTTTTATTGCGCAAAACCCATTACTAACGTAAAATTGAATTATGAAAACAGATAAAACAAAAAGACTCGGGCTTATTTTGGCATCGCTTCATCAAGGTGCGTCCGTGAAATTGTGGACACAATTAGCGCAAAATGCCGCACAAGACGCAAATCCTTTTTTTATTTTTGCAGGAGGCAGACTCGGCAAAAAAAGCGAAAGCGACCATCTCAGAAATTCCATATATAATTTGGTCAATACCGAAAACCTTGACACGCTTATAAGTTGGGCAAGTGCAATCGGCTCAGGAGGCTCATTCGACGAGCTTCGACAGTTTCACGCACATCTTGAGCCGCTCCCGTTTGTTACAATCGGGCAAAAAATCAGCGGCACGACCGAAAATCACCCGTGTGCCGATTTTGACGCATACGAGGGAATGCGCTCCCTTTTGCGCCATTTTATCGACGTGCATCACGCAAAGAAAATCGCATTCCTGCACGGTCCGGCATCGCACAAAAGCGCGCTGGAGCGTTATACGGCGTATGTGGAAACCGTGCGCTCAGAAGGATATTCAAGCGACGAAATCTCAAATCTCACGTCATCTTCGTTTTCGTGGAACGAGGGCGAAAAGGCAATCAAAGAGCTTGTTGAAGTTCGCGGATTGGTGCCCGGACGCGATTTTGACGCGCTGGTGGCTTCAAGCGATATGATGGCGCTGGCAGCCGAAAAATATCTTGAAAAAAAAGGCTGGAAAATCCCTGAAGATATTATCTTGGGCGGCTTCAACAACAGCGAAGAATGTAACGTTGCCGACCCGCCGCTTACCACGGTGCATATGCCTCATTCCGAGCTGGGAATGGACGCATACAAAATGGCTCGCGCACTGATGAACGGCGGTGAGGTGGGCGAAGACACAATGCGGGCAACGTCGCTGATTGTGCGCGAAAGTTGCGGCTGCAATCAAGTTCATTCATGGCTCAAAAAAAATGCTCAAAGCGCAGACATTGTTGAGAACGAAGAAAAGTTTTTGGCAAAAATAGCCGAGATTTTGCGGCTTTCGGCAAAAGAAAAAGAAACACAGCTTGCGCCTGCGTTTCACGATGCAGCAAACGGCAATCAAGATAAAGCACTGCAAAAATACGGTGCATTGGTGTTCAAATTTCTCAAATCGGGCGGCGAAATATCGGATTTGTTTGCGATTTCGGAATTGATTGACCGCGCCGTTTTCATTCCCCAACCGATTCGCTTAACGATGCTTTCGGGTATCGACAAAATGGTTATTCAAATGCAGTCGCGCATTTCGGCACAGCACCGCTACGACTCGTATCGGCTTCACGCCGCGCTCAATTCGCTCAAATGCGACCTTTTGACCGTGCACGACCGCGAAAGTTTGGTGAAACTGCTCGCAGAAAATCTGCCGAAAATCGGCATTGAGCGCGGAGCTATCGTGCTTTACGAAGACAATACGTTTTCTCGCTACATCGGCGGATTTTCGGAAGACGGGGCGGATTTTGGCGACAACGAGATTTTTCCGTCGAGTCTTTTGGTGCCGTCCACGCACACCGCAGATTATGCAACGGGCGTTTATATCGTGCAGCCGCTGTTCATCGAGAATCAGCCGCTCGGCTATTTTATCGCGAGTTTTACCGACGCTGACGGCACGGTGTACGAGGATTTGCGCGCGGCAATCAGCTCGAGTCTGAAAAGCATTTTGCAATTTGAGGAAACAACCGCGGCAAAAAGCAAAGCGGAGCGGGCAGAGTTTGCCAAGACCGAATTTTTTGCGAATGTGGGCAGCGATTTGATTGACCCGCTCAAAGAGATTTCGGCAAAAATCGACAGCATTGAAAAAAATGTGGAGTCGGGAACGGTGGAAAAAGACATCATTTCTGACCAAGTGTTGTTTTTGAAAAGCCAAGTGTTAACGCAACTTGAGAAAATGGAAACGCTCGTCGATTTAACGCGCAGCCAAATTAACGATTTGCCGATGGACAAACGGCTGTTTGATATTCGCGATGCAATTCCCGAAATCCAGACGGTCGAAATTGCGCAAAATGAACTGCCGCTTGTGTTCGGCGACTGTGAAAAGTTGTCTAAAGCGCTGGAAATTCTTGCACAAGAGGGAAACGGCACAATCCGCATTACGCCAAAACCGAACGGTATGCACCTTGTGGTGAACACGGGGCGCGTGAATTGGCATTTGCCGGCATTGCAACTCGCCGAAAAAATCATTGCGCTGCAATTCGGCGAAATCAAAAAAGCCGAGTACGAGGCAACCGTGATTTTCCCGTATCCAAATATCGCGGGACTGCCGCCGCAGAAAACAACGATTTTGCCGAGCCGATTGCTTTTTATCGGAAAAACGGAAGAAACGTTCGCCCTTGAATTGCCGAAAATGCCGTTTGAAGAAAAATCTGGAGAAGAAACCGACGAGAATTTCCTGCTGTTATGGAATGCGGAAAATTCGCTGGTGGACGACGTTCTCAAAGTATACGCGATGCGAAAAAGCAATACATTGTGCCGCATTCCCATTTTGTGCAGTTCCAAGATATTTGAGGGCAAAACGTTCCTTGAGGTGCTTGAGCAAAAGGTGCGAAAAGAAAAGCGCTCGCCGGTGCTGTTCGTGAATTGCCGACACACGCGCTATTCGCCGTGGGCAACGGACAAAAACAGTATGTCGATTCCGTCGATGGACAATTTTGAAAAAATCCTTGACGAAATTACGCCGTCGCTGATTATTTTTGAAAGCGTTGACGAAGCGGCAATCAAGCAAATCCGCAAGAACCGAAAGACCGTGCTTGTGCCGATTTTGGTGATTCCCGACACGATTGTGTCTGAAAAGGACGTGGCATTTTTGTGCGAAAATCCGCGCATTATTTTGTGCAATCGCGGGGCGGCGGAATCGGTGCAATTCAGCGAGCGCGTGCAGTCCATTTTGTCGGGCGACGAGATTTTGCCGCCGCACACTGGCGCGCTGGTCAAAAATGCGATTTTGTATCTGAACAAATATGCTTCGGAGCAGATTGTGCGCTGGAAACTTGCCGACGAAGTGCACGTCAGCGAGGATTATCTCACGCGCATTTTCCACAAAGAAATCGGGCTTTCGCTCTGGGAATATCTGAACCGATACCGCATTTATATTGCGACGCAGCTGTTGCTTGAAACAAACGACACGATTTACGAAATCGCTGAAAAATCGGGTTTCCAAGACCAAGCGTATTTCTGCCGCGTGTTCAAAAAAATCTACGGTGTGCCGCCGGGAAAAATCCGCACGAACACCCGCCCACAAAAATAGCGGAAACAAAAAAACACCCTTGCAGAAAAGAAGGGTGCTTTTTGTCAGCAATTTCCTCGGTATGCTAGAATACAACGCGCTAAAAAATCCGCCAGAAGCACAACGCTCCCGGGCGGATTTTTTTTTGCATAGTCAAGATGCAGTGCAATTTTTATTGCTACCACCAAAGTACATATTCTTCCTGCCCGCAACTCAAGAAATTTATAACAACTTTGAGCCTTCCTGACACAACATCATTCTTTGATAAACTAGGTGAAAAATCTGTATAGGTTGTCATATCACCTGCATATTGGGCATACTTTCTAAGAAATTCAGAATCCGTCCAGTTAATACTTAACGAGTATGTTCCTGTCAACTGTGAACAGTTATCATCTGCATAGGTATAGGCAACTGCACTTGTTACTTTGTTTATGTTGTAACTCTGAATTTGAACTCTGTTTTCAAAGGTAACACTATTATTTGGTTTATAGTTTATCAAAGTCGATGTTTCAAAAGAGTATTTTGAGATATAGTTTCCATCGTGTTCAAAGCCATCTTGAGTTGCAATTACAATAGATTCTCCTGTTGAGAAATTGGCAGTTACAGTGACTTTTGCGCCTTGAATGTAAGCCCACTTATACAAAAAGTCTAAAACTTCACTTTTTCCGTTATATTGGTCATAACCGTCTAAACTAGCAGTGAGGGTATAGTTAGCCTTATTTATAGAATAATTCTTCGCATAAATAGAGCGCTCTTCAATTCCGTAGGGTGCCGTAATTTTCCACGAGAATGAATCGATAAAACCTTCTCCCCAAGAGTCTCCTTCGTAGCCAAGAAGTACCTTCTCTTCAATTGTATTTGCTGTCCAAACGGCTTTGCCTGCAAAATCATCTTTTTGAGAATCCCAATAAAGTGCCGTCCTTTGAGCTCCGTTAGAGCTTGATGAGTTGGAGCTAGATGAGTTGGAGCTAGAAGGGTCGTCATCGTCGCTGTCGCTGTTGCTGGAGCAGGCGGAAAGGGCGAAAACCAAAACTACGCACAAAAGGGCGGTAATCTGTCGGACAGAAAACATCTTCTTCATAGAAACTCCTTGCCAGTTTCAATTCGTGGCGGAATACGGTGGTTACACTTCAATTGAAGTATTACAACCGTATTCTAATACGCAAATTGAGAGTTGTCAACATTTCCACACGCATTTTGAAGTATAGTTTCGCCTATGGGAACTTCGTTTAAAGAAAATCTGCGCACATTGCTCGACTGCAAAGACATCACGATAAAAGAATTAGCGTATCTTTCCGACGTGCCAAAACGCTCGATAGAAAATTATCTCAACGCGCGCGCTTCTATGCCGCCAGCAGATTACGCCTGCAAAATCGCAAAGGCGTTGGGGACTTCTGTGGAATATTTGGTCAATGGGGAGGCAGAGAAAAAAAGCGCGTTTTCCTCCGAGGCAATGCAAATCGCGCGGCTGTATCAGAAGTTGCCGACAAGCGATAAAGCCGTGGTTGAGCGCATCACGAAAGCTCTTTCCCAGTAAACGTCTGCAGATAAACGCGTTTTGCACCAGAACTTTTTTCCAGACAATCGATTTTGGAAGGTGTTTTAAAAGGTCTGTATGCCGTTATCGCACCTTGACGCGAATAATCTTTTAAAAATATCGTGCAGAAAAAGATTGCCGTATCAAGTTCAGCAATGACAAAAGGCGCGCGAAATCTATTTTGCTTTCGTAAATATTTTTTTTCAATGCGCTTTTAAGAATCAGCCTTCGTAAACATTTTTTTTGCTTGCGCGAAATGTTTTTGGGCTTCGTAAATATTTTTTTTCAATGCGCTTTTAAGAATTGACCTTCGTAAACATTTATTTTGCTTGCGCGAAATGTTTTTGGGCTTCGTAAATATTTTTTTTCAATACGCTTTTAAGAATTGACCTTCGATTAAATAATATTTTAATGCGCCTTTAAGAATTGGCTTTCAATTAAAAAATATCGTGTCATTCCGAACTTGTTTCGGAATCTCATTTTTTTTGCAAAGGCGAAAAAAAGATTCCCGCGTCAAGCACTCTGAATGACAAAATATTTCTGCGAACCTTTATTTTCAAATCGCACATCGCAGGGCAAAAACGGCTATTGCTTGGCAAAAAGAAGGCGAATCATATCTTTAATGCTCTGCGCCACGGTGGTAACGCCGTCTTCGGTTTCGGGCGCAACAATGCGGTCGTAGCCCATCGACTCGGCGGCTTTTATGCGCTGCTTGAGACGACTCACCGGACGGATTTCGCCCGCCAGCGAAAGCTCGCCCATCACCACGGTATTTTCGCCGAGCGCAAGGTCTGTGCGCGCCGAATAGAGCGCCGCCGCCAGAGCCGAATCAATCGCGCTTTCCGAAAGCCGCACGCCGCCTGCAACGTTGATGTAAATGTCTTGGTCGCTGAATTTAAGCCCCGCACGTTTTTCAAGCACCGCCGCAACCCGCGATACCCGAGCGCTATCGATTCGGTCGCTATAGACGCGCGTCATCGAGGATTTTGCAGGCACGGTCAGCGCTTGGATTTCCACCAAAAACGCACGGCTTCCCTCAAACACCGCCGCAATCGCCACGCCCGCGGGGAACGCTCCGCTTCTGCGCGTGATAAACAGCGAACTCGGGTCGGCAATTTCCAAAAGCCCTTTATCCCCCATCGCAAAAATCCCCAGTTCATCAATCGAACCAAAGCGGTTTTTTTCTGCGCGCAAAAAACGCACATCGTCCGCCGAGCGCTCGAACGAAAGCACCGTATCAACCATGTGTTCCAGCGTTTTTGGACCGGCAATATTGCCGTCTTTGGTGATGTGCGCAGTCATAATCATCACGGTATCCCGCTCCTTTGCCCAGCCAATAAGCTCGGCAGCGCAATATTTGAGCTGCCCTATCGTCCCGGGAATCACGCCCGCTTCCACACTCGACACGGTTTGAATTGAATCGATAATCACAAGACTCGGATTGAGTTCGTCGAATGCGTCATTGATGTCCTCAAGGCGCGTGGTGCAGAGGATTTGTATCGCGGACGTATCGAGGGCAAGACGGTCAGCGCGATTTTTTATCTGCGACGCGCTCTCTTCGCCCGAAACATACAGCACTTTTCCCGACGTCTCGCCCGAAATGCGCATTTTTGCCGCCGATTTTGCAGGCACGTCTTTGAGCTTTTGCGAAATCGCCGCGCACGTCTGAATCAGCAGCGTTGATTTTCCGATGCCCGGTTCGCCGCCGATGAGAATCACGCTCCGCTTCATTGCGCCGCCGCCGAGCACGCGGTCAAACTCCGCGCTTCCTGTTTTGAGCCGAGAGCCTTCGAGCGCATTCACCTCCGAAAGCACCACGGGCTTCATCTTTACGGCAGGCAATGCCGAGCCCGCCAGCGATTTTGGCACCGCCTTGGACGTGGATTCCACAAATGTATTCCAATTTTGGCACTGCGGACAACGCCCGCTCCACTTTGCCTGTGAGTATCCGCACTCTGAACAGGTGTATATCGTTGTGTCTTTTTTTGTAGCCATAAAAAAAAATCCCTAAAATCTCTAATTTTTTATTGACAAACTCGTACGTTTCTTGTATTATCATAAATGGCTTGTGAGTAATAAGCTGATAAACTCTCTCCGATGTCCATTTTGTTGCTGGACATGTAAAAGTCTTGGGTAATGTCATTATCCAAGACTTTTATTTTTTTACTGCGCTTCTCGGCACGTTTGCGTGAACAGCGTGTTCGGCGCGACGGAATGGGTAACCCACGTATTTCCGCCAATGGTTGAGCCTTCGCCGATTACGGTATTGCCGCCCAAAATCGTTGCGTCTGCGTAAATCGTAACGTTGTCCTCGATTGTGGGGTGACGTTTTTTGTCCTGCAATTCTTTTTTCACGCTCAGCGCGCCCAGCGTAACGCCCTGATAAATCTTCACGTTTTTTCCGATGATGCACGTTTCTCCGATAACCACGCCAGTACCGTGGTCAATAAAAAACGACTCGCCGATTACCGCGCCCGGGTGAATGTCGATGCCCGTTTTACCGTGTGCGTATTCGCTCATAATGCGCGGGATTACCGGCACGCCTTTTTTGTGCAATGCGTGTGCAATGCGATAGACCGCGATTGCCTCCAAGCCCGGATACGACACGATGATTTCCGCCGTGCTTTTTGCCGCGGGGTCGCCGTCAAACGCAGCCTGAGTGTCGAGCAAAATCTGTCTGCGCAGTTCCGGAATGTCGCTGATGAGCGAAGCTGCCGTTTTTTCTGCGAGCGAAAAGCAATGCGATAATTGCACATCGCGGAATTTGATGGGATTGGAATCATCGCATTTGACGTACAAAAGCGCCTTTTGGATTTCGTGCGTCAGTGTGTGAATAATGCGGTGCACACGCTCGCCTGTGATATAGCGCAATGTTTGCTTGTCCAAAAACTCCGCAGTACGATAGCCCGGGAAAACAAGGCTCTGCAAATCGTGAAGCACTGCAATCACATTTTCGCGATTCGGGAAAATATTGCGACCAACAAGGTTCGCTCCGCCGTATTCCTCGTAGGAGCACAAAATATCATCTATCATTTTATCTATATTCATAAAAATCCACCTGCCAAATTTTTTTAAGCCTACCAAAATCCTGCAAAAAAGTGAATAGCGCACAAATTCTGTACTGCCACAAACGTTTTGCAATGTCGGTTATTTTCAAAATATTTGTCCTTAAATCCGCTTGCATTTGCTTTGCAGAGGGCTTACAATCAGAAACACACACATTCTTACTAGGAGGACAAAAATGTCCAGAAAGAAACAATCAATGGACGGAAATCAGGCGGCG
>CALBGU010000043.1 GCA_937893155.1 uncultured Treponema sp.
CGATCTGCTTGATATCTTTCCCAAAAAATGCATTCAAATGAGTTCTCACTTGAAGAAATTCCTTACGATGTAATAGAACTTACAGAAAGAACAGTAGATTTAATAAGCATAGAAGCCTTTAGCAAGGGGCTAGAGATTGCGGCTGACCTTGACTATTCAATGCCCAAAACAATCATGGGCGACCCTACTAGGGTCCAACAGGTTATACTGAACCTGGTAAAAAATGCCGTAAAGTTTACGAATAAAGGTTATATTCAGGTAAAAGTTACAAGTCGCAATGACGATTTGCTTTTTGAGGTAATAGATTCAGGTATAGGGGTTCCTAGGGAAAAGCAAGAGCAAATTTTTAACAGCTTTTACCAGGTGGATGCAAGCATTACCCGAAAATATGGGGGCTCTGGGCTGGGGCTTGCTATTTGCAAAAACCTCGTGAATGCGATGGGCGGATTTATCGAAGTCCTTGAAAACGATGAAAATAACGGGCACGGAGCGGATTTTCATTTTGTGTTGCCGCTCAAACCTTCTGTGGAGCCGCCTATTTCTGCCGCAAAACATTCGCTGCCCAAAAATACGAGTATTTTGATTGTAGATGACAGTTATCTTTCGGCTCAGAGCATTGCAAAAAAAATTGCGTCGCTGGGCGATGTGGAGACCGAAATCGCAGATTCTGGCGAGGAGGCTCTGAAAAAAATGCGTGCGCGGGCGGGGGAAAATCGCTCGTTTACGGTTGTGCTGATTGATTTGAATATGCCGGTAATGGACGGCTGGCGGCTGGCGGCAATCATAAATCACGATACTGAAATCAATGGTTCGTTGCTGTATCTGATGGTTCCTGAAGGGCAGTTGAGCCGAGATGCAAAAATGAAATCGCTGAATTGGTTCAATGGATATATCCGAAAACCCGTCAAGCGCGAGGATATTTGCAAAAAAGTATTTGATGCCCTTTCAGTGCCGCTTGACCTGCTTCCTGCCGAAATCCCGATAGAAAAAAAAGATGAAAAAATCGCTGTCGGAATGAAAATTTTGATTGCGGAAGACCACCCTGTAAACAGAAAAATTTTGATTGCATTCCTCAATAAATTCGGTGCGACGGTGCTTTTGGCGGAAAATGGCGTGGAGGCGGTGAATTGCATTGCCGAAAATCCTGACACAAAAATCGTGTTTATGGACATTCAGATGCCAGAAAAAGACGGCGTTGAGGCGACGATAGATATTCGGCGCAACGGTTTTTCGGGGATTATTATTGCCTGCACTGCCAATTCTGATACAGCGGATTTTGAGAATTACAAAAAAAGCGGTATGAACGACGTTTTGGTAAAGCCGTTCAAAAAAGATACCGTTCGCTCGCTTCTTGAAAAATGGATTACCGTTTTGAATGAGGTTCATTCGGTTGCGGTAACAAACGGCGGAGATTTATGATAAAAACAAATTATCACACGCATACGACATTTTGCGACGGCAAAAACAGCGTGGAAGAAATGGCAAAAGCGGCGATTGCGCGCGGATTTGATATTCTCGGTTTTTCGTCGCACAGCATGTGCACTTTTTCGACGGAATGGCATTTGCCTGTGCGCTTTCATTCTGAATACGCCGCCGAGGTGCGCCGTGTACAGCACATTTTTGCAGACAAAATCAGTATCCAGCTTGGTTTTGAGTCGGATTATCTCTATGCGTTGAATACGCCTCAAAAATCGCGCTATGCCGCGTTTAAGCCCGATTATCTCATCGGTGCGGTGCATTATGTGATGAACGAAAACGGTGCGTTTGCCGTGGACGAATCGGCGGATAGCTTGCAGCAAAACATTCAGCGCGTTTTTGGCGGAAATGTGCGCGAGGTGGTGCACCAGTATTTTGAAAACGAACGCGAGATGCTCAAAAAAGGCGATTTTGACATTATTGCGCATGCCGATTTAATCCGAAAATACAATGCGCGGTTGCATTTGTTTGATGAGCGCAGTACGGAATACCGCGCCGAGCTAAAATCGCTGGCAGAGTGCATTGCGCGCGCGGGCGTTATCGCAGAGGTGAACACTGGCGGCATTGCGCGCGGGTGCACGAGCGAGCCGTATCCGTCGCCGGAGTTGCTTTCTCTGTTGTTTGAGCGCGGAGTGCCTGTTACCATCAATTCGGACGCACACCGGTGCGAGCACTTGGATTTTTGGTTTGACGAAGCGATGTCGTACATAAAAAAAGCTGGATACAAGACGATTGCGTATCTTGAATCCAGCGAAATAAAATTCCAAAAAATAAATTAGCGATTTCTTCTTTCTTCTTTTGCTTTGCATTCAATGCACAAATCAGCATAAGGAATTGATTCGAGCCGCGCTTCTGGAATGTCTTTGCCGCACATAAGGCATTTGCCGTAAGTGCCGCGGTCAATGCTTTCGAGAGCATTGTTGATGAGCGTCAATCTCAGCGCATCTTGCTGCCCGAGAGAATCGAGGAGCGTGCGGTCAATCGCGTCTGAAGCAATATCCACTTCGTCGCCGGATTCGCCAGCCCCGGTGAGTTTTCTCATATCTTCGCTTTGAGAAGACAGAGACTCTAAAAGCGTGTCACGTTGTTCAATTAGTTTCTTTTTTTGCAGTTCAATGAATTCTTTATTCATCAATCAAACTCCCTTGTTGACAATATCGTAAGTTTTGTTCATACTAATATCGTCAAAAGACAGCAACTTTTTAATCGAAATTGTCTTTTTTGTTCATTTGGAGGAATCGTGGCTAAAGAAGAAGCTATTGAGGTCGAGGGCATCGTGAAAGAGGCATTGCCAAATACGATGTTCCGTGTGGAGCTGCAAAACAAACACCTTATTTTAGCGCAGCTCTCTGGAAAAATGCGCAAGCATTATATCAAAATTGTTCCGGGCGACAGCGTAAAAGTCGCTCTTTCACCGTATGATTTGAATCGCGGGCGGATTATTTTCCGCGAACGATAAGCGAAATCCCTGTCAGACTGAAAATCCCAAAAAAGAACCCGCCTCATTTGCAAGACGGGTTTTTTGTTTTCTTTGCGGTGTTACCACCAAGAAGTTCGTGCGTTGTTTCGGGTAAACAGCGATTTGAATGACCGCCATGCGCCGCTCACGCCTCCGATGAGCATCAAAATGCCGATTGGAAAAAGCCAAATCAATTCAAATCCCATAAGCGCAAGTAGCGCATACAGCACAATCGACAGCAATGAAGCTGATTTTGAAGGCTTTGCATACCCTGTGTTCGTGTTCCATGTGTAATAGTGCCAACCGCCCGCATTCCCGCCGTAACGGGTGCTTCCGGCGTTTCTTGCCCACTGCTCGAACGCATCGGAATAATCCTGCTGGGTGTTGTCCGCCCAATCGTATGCCTGCCCATTTGGTCGGTATGAGGCTGAAGCAGATGAACCGAAACGGTCGTATTCTGCGCGTTTTGTTTCGTCGCTCAAAACGGAATATGCCTCCCCGATTTTCTTGAACATATTTTCGGCTTCGGCATCTCCTGCATTGCGGTCTGGGTGATATTTGAATGCCTTTGTTCTGTATGCTTTTTTGATTTCTTCTTGAGATGCGTCTTTTGAAACGCCTAAAATTTCGTAGTAATTTAAAGATTCCAAAATTATCTCCTTTTCTATAAAAGAAATGTCGCTTTGTGCAAAATGTTACAAACTGATTTTGAATGCGTATTCAACTGAAAATCTTTGTGTTCAATGTAATCATTTATGAGCAAAAAAACAAGGGCATTATGAAAAATTATTTTTCGCGAATCATCACCCACGTTGCGCCCGAACCGCCCATAAATCTGTCGGGGTGTCCTGAAGAGCCAAGGCGTTTGTCTTGCTCGATGAATGATTTGACCATCGGACCTAAAACGGGGTCAGAGCCGTGCGAGTGTACGCCTTTGCCGTGAATGATGAGGATTTTTTTGAGCCCGCGCGCTTGGCAGTCGCCCACAAACGAATTGAGCCGTGCCCACGCTTCGTCTCGCGACAGTCCGTGCAAATCGATGCGGGCTTCTACCGCCATTTCGCGAATGTAGGTGCGGCTTTTCATCTTGCGGCTTTCGGCGTATTCGTCGGCGAGCGCGTCTTTGTCAATCGTGTCGTGCTGTCTGAGCCACGCTTCCATTGGATTGATAGTTTTTTGTGCGTCCTTTTTCATCTGTGCTTCGAGCGAATAGCCTTGGCGCAGCAATTCTTTTTCTTCTTTGGTGGGTGCATTTGCTTTTTTGTGCGAAACTTGCGGCGCGCCTTTTTTTGCCCTGCCTTTTTCGGCTTCGGCTTTTTCCATATCGTCCCATTTGTCCAGAATATCAGCGAAATTCATACTCTTTCTCTCCTTTTGCCGTCGTGATTTTATCTCGAAAGACAGCAAAAAATGCGTGATTGCTACATCTTAGAATTTTTCCCGCCGCGTGTAAAGCAAAAAAAATCCCGCATACAAAAAAAATGCAGGCAGGATTTTTCTCCGTTTGGCAAACGAAACTTATTTATTCGGGAAAATCAAGGCGAAAATGCGGCGCACGATTGGACCTGCAAAAAGGAGCTGCCAGAACGTTGCCATCGGGTAATTGAATGCCGTCGTCTGAAGCCATTTTGCCACAAATTCTTTTTGCAGCAAGCCGCCCTTGAACAAAATCGTTGCTGCTGCGCTCATCAGCGGGCACATAAACCAGATTGAGCAAATTGAAATCCCCAGCACGATAAAAATGAGTTTGTCTTCTTTTGGGTTAAAGAGCTTGAACGTAATCATTTTTGCAATGTGCCCAACGATGAAAAAATCGAGGATAAATGCGATTGGTCCCATAATGATGAGTTCTTTGAATGCACCAGCAAACACGGCGTTCGACAGCCCGCCCATCGCAAGCGACATATTGTAGCAAATCATTGCGTAAACCATAACGAAAACCATCATAACAGTCATAACGATTTCTTGAAACAAAGATTTTGGCATTTGTGTTCTCCAAAATAAAAAATAGAAATGGAAAGATTGTTTTGTACTACATTCAAGAACCGAATGTATGAGCATAAAAGAAGTGAAGTCTTTTGAAAGACCGTGCTTTTAAGATGTGCAATCTGTGAAAGTAATGCTACTATACCGTAACAAATGCGAAATTGTCAAGTGATATTGCACATTTTCACGGCAAAATATAGAATGACGCTATGGCTTTTTACACAGACATTGATTCTTGCATAAACGACGATACTTCATTTTTTGTGTTTCGCGGAAAAAATATCATCACGCGCGGCGGCGATGCGATTGGCAAAGATGATTTTTATTCGTTGAACGCTGTCGGTGCGCTTGAAAAACCGTTTTTTGAGGATACTTATAATTATTGTGCGGCGATTGTGAACAGCGAATGGCAACTGTCTGCGGATTTTGCGGAAATCAATCTGCGCGAATATTTTGCGCGGCATGACGAAAAGGCGATTTTGCTTTCTTCCCGCGCCAAAGGGATTGCGCAGTGGCGGTACAGCACGCGTTTTTGTTCATTTTGCTCTTCTTTGCTCGAGGACGACAAAACGCTGTCGGCGCTTTTCTGCCCGCAGTGCAAAAAGCAGATTTTCCCGCGCATTGAGCCTGCCACGATTACGCTGGTAACGCGCGGAAACGAAATTTTGCTCGCACGGCACGCGACTCGGATTCAAAACCTGTGGGCGTGTTTGTCGGGCTTTGTTGAAATCGGCGAAACGGCGGAGCAGTGCGTCTCGCGTGAGATTGCCGAAGAGGTGGGCATAAAAGTGAAGAACATCACTTACCGCGCCTCGCAGTCGTGGGTTTTTCCCGACCAGCTTATGCTTGCGTTCACGGCGGAATACGACTCGGGCGAAATAAAAGCGCAGGACGGCGAAATTGCAGAGGCAAAATGGTTCACCCGCGACAATCTGCCTGAAATCCCGCCGAAAGGCTCGGTGGCGTATAATTTGATTATGAATCTTTCGTGAGCCGCCCGCGAAGCAAAAGGAAGTGCGGCGGTGGCGTTTTCCAAAAAAATTATATGATAAAAAAAATAACAAAAGTATACTGTCATTATCGCGAAGTGTCAATTCCGTGTCATTATCGGGTGTGTCCCGATAATCTTTCTCCGTAATCCAATGTAGAAAAAAAGATTCCCGTGTCAAGCACGGGAATGACACAGCCAAAAGCTACTTCTCAATGCGCCGAAATAGTTGAACAACATCTAGCAGTCATTTTCCATAGGCGGGTATCGCTCTTCCACCATTTTGGTCATCATTGTTTGCAGGTCGTGTTTGAAAAATCGGTTCAATTCGGCGCGTGTATCGCTTGCATTTCTCAAAAATAAATCAGCAGGGTGAATTTCGAGCGCATAGGCAATCTTCAAAATCAATTCAAACGACGGAAAATGCTTGCGCGCTTCAATTCCGCTTATCGTGCTTTTACCACACTCGCAAATGCCAGAAAGTTCCAGTTGCGACAGTCCTTTCTGTGTCCTGTAAAATACCATATTATCCACAAAATCTGTTTCATACGTTTTCATTATGTCAAAATAACCGACTTATTGTCTTGAAAAGTTTGTCAAATAGTCTTAGTATATTTCAAAAGTTTTATACATAGACTTTTTGTGTTGAAAAGTTGATTTTACAAACTTTTGTAAAGAGTCAATGGAGTTGCTATGCTTTTGTATATTGACCCGGGTACGGGAAGTATGCTTTTTTCGATTTTAATCGGAGTGGTGAGTACGCTGATTTTCTTTGGGCAGCGGCTTTTTATGAAGCTGAAATTCATCGTGAGCGGCGGAAAAGCGGCGAAAATTTCAAACGCCAAGATTCCGTATGTGATTTTCAGCGACCACAAACGCTACTGGAACGTGTTCAAGCCTGTTTGCGATGAGTTTGAGAAGAGAAAAATCGACATCGCCTACTGGACGGCAAGTTCTGACGACCCTGCATTGTGCGAAAAATACGAGCATGTAAAGACAGAGTTCATCGGCGAGGGCAATAAGGCATTCGCCCGATTGAATATGATGAACGCGGGAATCTGCCTAAGCACTACGCCCGGGCTGGACGTACTTCAGTGGAAGCGGAGCCGCACCTGCGATTTTTATGTGCATATTCCTCATTCGCTCGATGAAATGCTGGGCTACCGTATGTTCGGCGTAGATTTTTATGACGCTGTTTTGCTTACCGGCGATTTTCAGGGCGAATATATCAGGCGGCTTGAAAAAATGCGCAATTTGCCGCAAAAGGAACTGCTTACAGTCGGTTATCCGCCTATGGACGAGCAGAAAAAAAGGCTTGACGCTGTTTCAAAGATTCCTAATCAAGTTAAGAATGATGTCACGGTTCTTGTTGCTCCCAGTTGGGGCGAAAACGCAATTCTAAAAAAGTTCGGAGTATCTTTTCTTTCTGCGATTCAGAAAACGGGATTCAATATTATCGTGCGTCCGCACCCGCAGACTGTCACCAGCGAAAAGGATATGCTTGCAAATTTAATGAGCCAATTCCCCGAAAACGAAAAATTCAAATGGAATTTTGATAACGACAACTTTTCGTGTATGAACGCGGCTTCTATTTTGATTACCGATTTTTCAGGCATTATTTTTGATTTTGCCCTGCTGTTTGACAAGCCCTTGATGTATGCGGATACGGAATTTGATTCTGGCGTTTATGACGCGGCATGGTTTAAGAATGAAAAACTCTGGCGCTTTGAAGTCCTTGAAAAAATTGGGATTCCGCTCAAAAAAGAGCAATTTGACGATATGAAGAGCGTAATTGAAAATGCTTTGTCTGACACATCGCTAAAGCAGGGGCGTGACGAGGCAAGAAATCAAGCGTGGACTCATCGCGGAGAAAGCGCAAGGTTGATTGCGGATTACTTGATAGAAAAACACGAGTATAGGGAGGAAAATCAATAATATGTACTACTTAGACGAGAACATAAAAAATCTCAACAGAATTTTTGACCAAAATAAACGAGAGGGGTTCTTGCGATTGGATTTAAACGAAAATCCAGAAGGTCTTTCTCAAAAATTCATCGATGAAGTCTTAAAAGATGTTACACCCGAATTTGTTGCTCAATACCCAGAAACTTTGGAATTCACGCAAATTCTTGCAAATTATCTTGGAACTGACATTGAGCATATTTGTCTTACCAACGGTTCGTCAGAAGGAATTAGGCAAATTATCGAGGCGTTTACTTCTCCGAACGGCAGAATTGTAGGTGTTACGCCGACTTATGCAATGTTTGAAGTGTATTCAAAAATGTACGGAAGAAACTTTGTGCCTGTGCATTACACCGAAAATTTAGAAATGCCTGTGGAAAAAATCATCAAAGAACTCACGCCTGAAACACAACTGCTTATTCTTCTTAATCCGAACAATCCAATGGGAAACACATATTCCGATGAAGAATTTAATCAGATTCTTACTGCGGCAAAGAAAAATGAGATAACAGTTCTTGTTGACGAAGCTTATATGTATTTTTACCCACATTCATTCATTGATTTTGCACTAAACGATGAACATATTTTCGTTACACGAACTTTCTCAAAGCTTTTCTCTCTTGCAGGTTGTCGACTTGGCTATGTTGTTGGCTGGACAGAAGGAATCAAAATGGTTCAAAAACTTTGTACACCACATAATGTGAATGCTTTTGCGATGCGTTTCGCAAAAGCGATTCTTCAAAAAGACGGAATGATAGATGAACTCATACGGCTTCAAAAAGAGGGCAAAGACTTCCTCATAACAGAACTTTCTCAAAATGATTACAAATTCAACGCAAAAGAAGGAAATTTCATTTTTATAAAACCCAAAACATCTGCGGAAAATCTCGTTTTAAGAATGAAAAACGAAGAAAAAATTCTCATAAAAACATATTCGGGAATTGGAAATTTAGGAAATTGCTTGCGTGTAACAACTGGCGGAATCAAGCCAATGAAACGCTTTATGGAAGCATTGTTAAAATTGGACGTGTAGAGAGTTTGCTTATGATAGCAGGAAAGACAGTCGTATATACCAGCGGAACATTCGACATGCTCCACGCAAACCACATCAAGATGATTG
>CALBGU010000044.1 GCA_937893155.1 uncultured Treponema sp.
CCATTGGAGTGCGGATACCAGCAACAACGTCTTCACCCTGAGCGTTGATGAGGTATTCAGCCATAAAGTGATTCTCACCTGTTGATGGGTCGCGGCTGAATGCAACACCAGTTCCAGAAGTATCGCCCATGTTACCGAAGACCATAGCCATAACAGTAACAGCGGTTCCCTTGATAACGTTCTCGTCGATGTTGTTGAGCTTGCGATAGATAATAGCGCGCTCGTTCATCCAAGAGCCGAAAACAGCACCGATTGCGCCCCACATCTGAACCTGCGGGTCTTGCGGGAAGTCTTCGCCCTTTTCTTTCTTGTACATCGCCTTGTACTTTGTAACGATTTCCTGCAACTCTTCTGTTGTAAGCTCGACATCTTCTTTGATTCCGCGGTGTGATTTCACCTCTGCGATAATCTCTTCAAACTTGTCGTGCTCAACGCCCATTGCAACGTTTCCGTACATCTGGATAAAGCGGCGATATGCGTCCCAAGCAAAGCGCGGGTTATTTGTCTTGTTTGCCAAGCCGATAACTGACTTGTCGTTCAAACCGAGGTTGAGGATTGTATCCATCATACCAGGCATAGACTCAGCAGCACCAGAGCGCACAGATACCAAAAGCGGGTCGTTCTCGTCGCCGAGCTTCTTGCCGAATGTTGTTTCGAGTTTATTCAAATACTCTGCAACTTCCTTATCAAGACCTGCTGGGTATTTTTTGCCTAACTTGTAATATTCCTGACACACATCGATTGAAATAGTGAATCCCGGCGGAACTGGCAAACTCAAAGGAGCTTTTGCCATCTGAGCAAGGTTTGCGCCCTTGCCGCCAAGAATCGGACGCATTGACTCATCGCCCTCTGCGTCGCCATTGCCGAAAAAGTAAACATACTTAGTAGCCATTATGTTTCTCCGAAAAGATTAAAAAAGATAAATGTATTTAAACTATACCGTCATTTTTCGTAACTGTCAACAAAAATCGACGGTATTGAAAAAATTGTGTTATAAACGCGCTTTTTTTGCCGATGTATGCGCAAAAAAAAGCGCGCCGCCGCTATTTCGCCGCCGTTTTTCCGCTCACCTTTGCGCGTGCAGAAACGACGGCGTTATTCTTTCCGATTTCCGCTTCCACGCCGCGCGCAAAATCCGCATACAGCGGCACTTTCTGCACGGCTTTGAGGAACGGCAGCAGTTCGTTGTTGACGGTGTTCAACAGACGTTTTTTGATGACGGTTGCCGATTCGCCTTTTTGCTGGACGGCTTTCATATACTCGTCGCTTGCGCTTTCAAATTTTTCCTGCGCGTCCGAGAGGATTTTGACCGCCTCGCTCATTCCCAGCAGTGCTTTCTGCGCCTTTTTTGCATCGTCCGCGGAGAAATCCTTGAGCATACTGCGAATGTAGCCCGTTTCTTCGGCATTGCTTTTTTCTGCCGTGCCGCGCCCGTATTTATCGAAAATCGCTTTGAGCAGTTTGCCCTGTTCGCGAAGGTCTGGGAGCGGGATTACCGCGTAGCCGCCAATCAGCGTGCCTAAATCGCGAAGTGCCGAGTCGCGCTCAAGGTCGGCGCTGTCCACGCTGCTCAGGATTTTGTCGCTTTTGAGCGCAATGAGCATACTTTCGGTATCCGTGTCAATGCTGTGCATAATCGGCTTTAAAACCGCGTCTTCGGCTAATGCCGCATAACTCTTGTGCTGGCGCGAAATCGCCTGCGCCGCCGCGCACATCTCTGCAATTTTTGTTTTGTCTGAAAGATTTACCATTTTTCAGCTCCTTAAAATAATGATGTCATTCCGAATTATTTCGGAATCTTTGTTTTTTTGCCACAAAAAACGCCCTGCGAGAAATGCTGAAAACGAGTTCAGCATAACGCATTTTTTCCAAAATCCTCACCGCAGTTGCTTTTTGCTTTTTGGGATTTTCCCAAAGGCTTTGCGCACTTGCTTTTTGGTCTTTGGGATTTTCCAAAGAGGTCGCCGCAGTTGCTTTTTGTCTTTTGGGATTTTCCAAAAGTTCCGCGCACTTGCTTTTTGGTCTTTGGGATTTTCCAAAAGGGTCGCCGCAGTTGCTTTCTGTCTTTTGGGATTTTCCAAAAGCCTCACCGCAGTTACTTTCTTCAAGGTGTTTTTAAGACTTTGGTTGACAAGGGGCTAAAGCCCCTTGTTTCCTCGTCCCTCCGTCGATTACAACTCGTAGAGGGCGGTGTATTTTTCTTCGAGGTAGTCCAAAAATGCCGCGGGCGAGAACACGCCGCCCGTAATTTTTTTGAGCCAGTCTTTCGGCGAGAGGCGGTCGGCAAGCGCAAAGACGTTATCGCGCATCCACGCATTGATTGTGCCAAAATCGCCCGAGCGCACGAGAGAATCGATGTCGAGTTCTTTTTTCATCGTGTTGAAATACATCGCGTTGTACATATTGCCCACAGCATACGCAGGGAAATAGCCAAAACCGCCCGCCCAGTGCACGTCCTGAAGGATTCCCTCCGCGTCGTTTTGCGGCTCGATGCCCAGATATTCTTTGTATTTTGCGTTCCAGAGTGCAGGCAAATCCTCGATGTTCGCTTTTTCGCAAATAATGCGTTTTTCGATTTCGTAGCGGATAATGATGTGGAATGTGTAGGTGAACTCGTCGGCTTCGGTGCGGATAAGCGACGGCTTCACAATGTTCATCGCTTCAAAAAGTTCGCGCTCGCTCACGTCCTGCATCACGTTCGGGAAAATCTCGCAGACTTTGGGATAAATCAAATGGATAAACGCTTCGCTTCGTCCAATGCGGTTTTCGTAAAAACGCGAGACGCTTTCGTGCATACCCATCGTTTTGTTGCCCGTGATAAAATGCGCGTGGTCGCTTTTCGGCTGCAACTGCTCAAAGAGCGCGTGTCCGCCCTCGTGGATTATCGAGAACATACTTGAGGCAAACTGCTCGGGATAGTAATGCGTAGTAACGCGCGCGTCGTTTTTGCCCAAGCCGTCGGTGAACGGGTGCTCGGTGGTGGTAAATGCACCGCGCGAAAAATCGAAGCCCATACGCTCCAAAAGATACTGCGCCATCTGCTTTTGCTGTTCGTCGGTAACAGGGCGGCTCAAAAAATCGGTGCGAATGTGCTTTTTGCTCGCCTGAATCTTTTTCAAGAGCGGCACAAGGCGGTTTCGGCACTCCTCAAATGCCGCGTCCAAATCCGCGCTCGTCATACCGCGCTCGTAGCAATTCAGCAGATTGTCGTAGGCGTTCGGCAGGGCATACTCGGAATCGATGAGCGAAATGCGCTTGAGTTCCGCATCGCGCACGGCGTTGAGGGACGGGGCAAATGCGCTAAAATCGCGCTTCTGTTTTGCATTGAGCCAATCCACATACGCCTTGTTATACACAAGCGAAAACTGGTGCTGCATCTCGGGTGTAATGTTTTTTTCGAGTGCGTAATCCCGCGCCCAACTTTCCGCCCAGATTTTATCAAGTTCGTCGTCAAGCTCGGCTCGGTGGTCAAAAACGTACTGCGCAGACGCGATAAATTCTGCTGTTTTGGTGAGCGCGTAGGCTTTCGACGACAAAAACGCATTCACTTCGCCCTGCTCTTCCATTGCTTTGGGCGGGCAAATCGTCTCAAGGTCAAAATTGAGTATACAGCACGCATGGCGATACATTTCCACTTCGGAAAGCACTTTTTTGACGCTTTCCAGATTTTTTTTCAACTCTTCGGTCATTCTATTTCTCCTGTAATTTTTTCTTTTTTCGATTCATTGCCTTATAGTTCTTCGGCTTCAGCAATCCACACCGCCGCACTTGCATCGCTTGGCATTCGCCAGTCGCCGCGAGGGGAAAGGCTCACCGTGCCCACTTTTGCACCGTCGGGCATACAACTGCGCTTGAATTGCTGGCTGAAGAACCGCCTGTAAAACGAAACGAGCCATTTTTTTATGATGTCGTCCGCGTACGTTCCTGCAAACGCCTGTTTTGCCAGCGCAAAAATCTTTTTTGGTCCAAAGCCGTAGCGCAGCACATAATACAGATAAAAATCGTGCAGTTCATACGGACCGACCAAGTCTTCTGTTTTTTGCACAATCTTTCCGTCTCGCGTGGGCGGCAACAATTCTGGACTGACAGGCGTATCCAAAATGTCGCGGAGCACTCGCGAAAGCCGCGTTTTGTTTTTTGCTTCCGCGTCGTCTGCAAACCAGCCCACCAAATAGCGCACGAGCGTTTTCGGTATCGAGGAATTTACCCCGTACATCGACATCTGGTCGGCGTTGTAGGTGCACCAGCCCAGCGCAAGTTCGCTCAAGTCGCCCGTGCCGATAACAATGCCGCCCACCATATTGGCGATGTCCATCAAAACCTGCGTGCGTTCGCGGGCTTGGGCATTTTCGTAGGTGATGTTGTGATTTTTTTCGTCGTGTCCAATGTCAGCAAAATGACGGAGCACGGCTTTTTTTATGGGGATTTCCCGAAGCGATGCGCCGCTTTCTTTTGCCAGCGTGCACGCATTTTTGTAGGTGCGGTTCGTCGTGCCAAAACACGGCATAGTCACGGCAACGATTCCCGAGCGGTCAAGCGCGCATTTGTCGAACGCACGACACGTCACCAGCAGGGCAAGCGTGGAATCAAGCCCGCCCGACAAGCCCAGCACCGCCGTTTTGGCTTTGATATGCCGAAGCCGTTTCGCCAGACCTTCGCTTTGCAACTCGATGACCTCGCGACAACGCACCGCTCGCGCGTTTTTATCGCTGGGAACAAACGGGCGCGGAGCAATCGGTCGCAGAATCTCGGCAGGGGCATTTTTTTCGGGGATTTCGCTGCCAAATCCCGTGGCGTTTTTTGTGTCGAACAGCGAAACGTAGGCAATCTGATAATCGCTCGAGGCAATCTTTTTCATACAATCCGCATACGAGGTGTTTTTTCTGCGTTCCTGCGCCAAAAGTTCCAAATCCACATCTGCAATTATCACGCCACATTCAAACGGCACGCTTTCGGCAAGGATTTTGCCGTTTTCCGCAATCATCGAATGTCCCGAAAACACCACATCGGTCGTGCTTTCGTCTTTGCCCGCGTTTGCATAAATGTACGCGCTCATCGTTTGCGCCGAATGGGTGGAAACGAGCGCACGGCGATACTGCGCCTTGCCGATGACTTCGTTGCTCGCCGACAAATTGGCGATAACCGACACGCCCGAAAGCGCGTGGAGCGTGGACGGCGGAAGCGGGGTCCACACATCTTCGCACAGTTCCACCGCCAGACCAAAATCGCGGTTTTCGCTGTCGAGCACGATAAGGCGCTGGGAAAACGGAATCTCGGAGAAATCGTCCGACAGCGAGATGACCGAATTGCCATCGATTGCGCCCTGAAAATAGCGCGCTTCATAGAATTCGCTGTAATTGGGAATATACGTCTTGGGCACGATGCCTATAATTTCGCCGCGGCACAAAATCGCCGCCACGTTGTTCAGCGCGCTGCTCGTCGCCAGCGGCAATCCCACGATGATAATAGAAGACACATCTTTTGTGGCGCGTGCAATGCGGAAAAGCTCCTGCTGTGCGCTTTTCTGAAGCGTTCGCTGCAAAAACAAGTCGCCGCAGGTATAGCCCGTGATACACAATTCTGGAAAAACAATGAGTTTCGCGCCGTTTTTGGCGCACTCAAAACAGTTTTTGATAATTTCATCAGCATTTGCCGTGCAATCGGCGACCGTCAAGTGCGGACTCACTGCCGCAACTCGTAAAAATCCATAATCCATAAAAAAAGTATAGCGTAAAACAGAAATTGAAAAAAGTCTTTTATCGAAATCCATTTTAATATTCACATAAAATGCGTAATTTGATATAGTAACAGTGTGAAATACATCGAACTAACAGGTCCAGAACCTGGGGACACCGTAGTTGTGGGTCTTTCTGGCGGCGTGGATTCCACGTTGGTTGCTGCATTGCTAAAAGAAAAGGGTTGCCGTGTTATCGGCGTTACGATGTCGCAGTGGAAAGGCGATTTGCCGCCTTTGCCCGACGGACGAAAACTGCACGGCTCGTGCTACGGTCCAGACGAAGCGCAAGACATCGAGGACTGCAAAAAATTCTGCGCCGAGCACGACATTGAATATCACGTTATCGACGTAAAAGAAGAGTATCAAAAACAGGTGTTGGATTATTTCAAAGCTGAATACCGCGCTGGTAGGACTCCGAATCCGTGTATTCGCTGCAACAATCTGGTAAAATTCGGCGCGCTTTTGTCTGGCGTTGAAAAAATGGGTATCACTTACGATTATTTTTGCACTGGTCATTACGCGCGTCTGGTGCGTCCCACCGAAAGCCTGCCGCTTTCCTACGGCGACACGGAATATCCGCACTCTCTGACTCCCGCAATGATTGCGTGTGCCACCGACAGCGCAAAAGACCAAGCCTATTTTTTGTATCGAATCCCGTCTGCAACGCTCGAAAAGGTGCGTTTTCCGCTCGCGTCGTTCAAAAAGCAGGACGTTTTCAAGATGGCAAAAGAACGCTCTTTGGCAGCGGCAGAAAAAGAGGAAAGTCAGGATTTTATTCCGAGCGAATATTTTGAGATTCTGTTCAAGGACAAGCCGTCCGTTCCCGGCGACATCATCGACCTTGACGGGCACGTTTTGGGACATCACCGCGGCATTGAGCATTACACCGTCGGTCAACGGAGAGGATTGGGCGTGAGTTCCAGCCGCCCGCTCTACGTTCATTCTATCGACAGCGAAAAAAATCTGGTGGTGCTTGCGCCTGATAATGACCTGTTTTCCGCTTCGCTCATCGCTGATGATTGGGCTTGGCCAGCAGGATACGAGCCGCAGACTGCATTTAGTGCAATGGCAAAAATCCGCTTGGCGTCGCGTCCAGTGCCGGTAACCGTTGAGCCATATTGTGGAGAGGGCGATTTTAAGGGTAAAGCATACCGCGTCGTTTTTGAGACACCGCAACGCGCTGTAGCTCCCGGGCAATCCGTGGTCATTTACCGCGACGGCGTGATTTCTGGAGGTGGCGTGATTTGCAAAGCCGAAAAAGCCGACAGCGCCGACGTGGAAAAAGCCGCCGAAGAGCTCAAAAAGATTGAAAGCGAGCCGAATCATTCGCGCTAATGTTTAACCAAGCGAAACGGGATTGGCAAAAAAGAAAATGGTCAGTCCCTTTTCAAAATAAAAGTAAAAAATGTTGACCTATCATCTTGATTTTTCAGAAAGCAAAAAAAAATCTCAGCCGCTATACGAGCAACTCTACGACTTAATAAAATCCGACATCGCTACGGGAAAAATCGCGGAAGGGGCAAAGTTGCCGTCCAAGCGCACTTTTTCGCAAAATCTGGGAGTAAGCACAATCACCGTGGAAAGCGCATACGATATGCTTCTTTCGGAGGGGTTTATTTTTTCAGTGCCCAAAAGCGGTTATTTTGTGGCAAAAACCACCCGCAATTTCGGCAGTGCAGCGCACAAAAAACAAGCAATTCAATGCGCCTTTTCTGCCCCGAAAAAAGATTTCGACTTCGATTTTGTGAGTGCAAGCACGATTCCAGAGCTTTTCCCGTTTTCCATTTGGGCACATCTTACCCGTCAAGTGCTTTCCGAAAAAGCAAACTCTCTTATGCGCGCTTCAGAATGTGGTGGCACGAATGAGCTAAAAACGGCTATCCTGCACCATCTCGAGCAATTTCGCGCGCTTAACGCAACCGAACAGCAAATCGTTATCGGAGCAGGAACGGAATATTTGTATTCGCTTTTGGTGCAGCTGCTGGGGTTCGATAAAATTTGGGCGGTGGAAGAGCCGGGCTACACCAAAATCGCCGAAATCTACGAGGCACATCGCTTGCGCGTGGCGCATATTGCACTTGACGAAGAGGGGATTTCGATTGACGCGCTTGAAAAAAGCGGAGCGCACATCGCGCATATCTCGCCGTCGCACCACTTCCCCACCGGAAAAACGACCTCCGATGCCCGTCGCCGCGCCCTTTTGGACTGGGCAAACCAAAAAGCAGGTCGATTTATCATCGAAGACGATTACGACTCCGAACTGCGCTTAGACGGCTATCCCGTGCCGCCGCTCCAAAACAGCGACACAACGGGCAAAGTAATTTACATCAACACATTCAGCAAAACGCTGTCGTCCACTCTCCGTGTGAGTTATATGGTTTTGCCCGTCTCGCTTGCGGATTTGTTTTACCAAAAACTCGGCTTTTATTCAAACACCGTGCCCGTCATCAATCAGCACACACTCGCCGCGTTTATTGCCGACGGCTTTTTTGAAAAGCACATAAATCGCCTCCGCCGCCATTACACCGAGGTTCGCGACGCACTTATTCGCGAAATCAAAAAAAATGCCGCGCTCAAAGACGCACAGATTCTCGGAGAAAATGCGGGATTGCATTTTTTATTGCGCTTGAACACCAAAAAGACAGACAAAGAAATCGTGGAAAAAGCAAAAGAAAACGCAATCCGCATAAAATGTCTGTCGGATTATTTTTATACGCCCCCACACAGCGACACACACACGCTCGTGATAAATTATTCCTCCATTCCCCACTCCGCCACCGAAATCCAAAACGCCGTTTCCCGCATTGCGCGCATTGTTTAGCCGTCCTCATTTTCTTGCAAAAAAACAAGGGGAAAAATCCCCTTGCAAGCCATTAGTTTCCGCCGATAGAAAAGTTTTCGAGGCGAGTTAAAATGCCGTCGAGTTTTGTGCCGTACTCGGGGTCTGCCGCCCACGTTCCCGCAAGCTCAAACACCGTCGGCGCACGTCCTTTTTTGACCCATTTGTAGCGATTATCCACCAGTTCATTGTGAAGCGGTGTTCCTTCGGGATACGCATACGCCTGCAAATGCTGAATATGCGCGCGCACGCCAATTTCTTCCGTGTCGAACCACTCGCCCGGGTGCTCTGCATCAATCGCGCCCAGCCCGCAGTAATTGTGCATTTCAGGAACAACCAGATTGCCGAACGTCAAAAAGCCTGTTTCGTGGCACATCTGCACAAATGCACAGTCAGAATTGATGTTCTCCGCCGCCGCTTCCGTAACGTACAGCTGAGCCAGCCTCGCCACTTCATCGCGGTTTGCGCCCGGATTGTTCTGCATAAAAAACGCCGCAAGTTCCGCCGCCGTGCGCGTGCCTTTGTCGCTCAAACTGCGCGAAATCGGTCTGATTTGCCGTTCCGTGCCGCCCTGCTCGTCCTGTAAATATTCTTTTGGGATTTTCTTGTTTGAAGCACAAGAAAAAAAGACGGCAGAAACCGCCACCAAACACACAATGCTCACCATCTTCTTCATAAAAAAGCACCTTTACAAAAAAATTTCAAATTTTTATGCGCAAAACGCGCCAAAATTCAACTTTAAAGACATATATATTATCGGACACTATTCAAGGAGACTTTTATGGAAGTAAAACCCAACGTTCGAGAATGTGCTTTGCAATATGGTTTGTCGTTTCCAAACGATGAAGAGTTGATTATGCTGATTTTGGGCAAAGGCACCAAAAAAACAGGGGTGCGCGCACTTGCGCAAAAAGTCATCGCTGTGATAAATCGGTGCAACAGCGAACAGTATGTGGAAAAACTCCTGCGCATTGACGGAATCGGCTTGACCCGTGCGCTTGCAATCGCCGCCGCGCTGGAACTCGGACGGCGCAGAATGGGATTTTTGGGCGTAAAAATCCGCCACCCGTTCGACTTGATTCCGTTCGTAAAACACATCACCATTGAAATGCAGGAGCATTTTTTGTGTGCTTCTCTCAACGGCGCAAATGAGCTTTTGCAAATCCGCGTGGTCGCAACGGGGGCGCTCAACAGCACCTTAGTTTCTCCGCGCGAGGTGTTTTCCGACGCGATTGCAGACCGAGCCGCCTCGCTCATTTTCTGCCATAATCACCCGTCCGGCAACGTAAATCCGTCCCTTTCCGACATCGAAACCACGGAAAAACTGCTTGCCGCGGCAAAAATCTTGGGCATTACGGTGCTTGACCACATCATCATTGCAACCGACACCTATTTTAGCTTTATGGAGCACGGCATTTTGTTTGAAAAACGCGAAGCCCTTGCAAAAAAGCATAAGGTGTGATACATTATAAGCGTTGATTGACCCATTAGCTCACATGGATAGAGCGACAGCCTCCTAAGCTGTAGGTAGCACGTTCGATTCGTGTATGGGTCGATTTTTTTTGCGCTTATTCTTTTCGTTTTAGCGTTCGCAGATACTGTTTCTGCTCGTCGCTGATACGGCGGCTTTCGATAGCTTTTTGGATTGTCTTATTGTGCGTCCAGAGCGAAAGGCAGCGCTGTTCAAGAAACGGGATTGCATAAGGAAACTGCTTTGCGAGCGCACTAGCAAAATACCACGCAATCATCATATTAACGTAATATTCATCAGAGCGGACGGCAGCAACTTTTTCAAGATACTGCACCTCAAAATCATCGCCTAAAAAATGCTGCATCAACACACCGATTGCATAGCGCACCGTGTACGTTTTGCCAGACGACAGCCATTTTTCAATGTACGGCAAAAGAGAGTGTCGGTGTTTCTTGAAGACTTTGGGAATCATTTGGTCTGATGTCGCCCAGTTGTCCACAAACGGCAAAAACGCTTCAACCTCCGCAATGCACCGCGAAAAATCCTTTTGCTCACTGATGATAAACGCGTGCAGTTGATTTTCCTCAAAATAATCGTGCGGCACTTCTGAAAGAAAATCATCTATTCCCGTTTCCGCCCTGCACAATTCCTTTGCATATTTTCGCAAAACAGGCGTGCGAATCCCGATAATCTTTTCTTTTGCCACCGTCGGCACAATCGGCGCAACAAAATCGCGATAGGATTCGTCCTGCAACGAAAAAAGATGTGCGGTAATCAAATTGTCCATTTCGTTTTCTTTCTCCTTCATACTGTTTGCCGTAAAAAAACAACTGTTTTTTTGCCCCGCGGAGTGTTTGCCGTAAAAAACAACTGTATTTTTGGGGTAACGCTCTTGTTATGCGCATTTTCCGTTTGTTTTTTTGCCCCGCCGCTCTGTTTTTGAGAAAAAACAGGAGGAAAATGGCTCTTGCACCGTGTTTGCCCCGAAAAACCGCTGTTTTGTGTGTGTTTCTGCGGTAAAAAACCCTTTTTTTAGATAGCGCGGCTCCAGAAACAAATAAAAGGAGCGTCACGAGTTTTTTTATGCTGTTTTCGTTGAGGATTTTCGCGCTTTGTATGCCCGCAAAAAGAGCGAGCAGCATACACGGCACGAGCAACGCGGCTTTTTGGAGCGAAGCAAAAGAGATAATGCCCAACAGCGCATACACGATAAGCCGCACGGTGTTTTCAACCAAAAAAACAGCGCAGATATTCGCCTTGAATGCGCCGCTCGTTTCGCTCACCCTGCTCATATACGCCGCCAAAAGCGCACCAACGCCGAACAGCCCGCACAACAGCCCCGAAAGCGCACCGACGAGGGCAAACAAAAGGGGATTTCCCCGCAGTGCGACAGGCGCAGACCGAGCGCGAAAGTGCATTTCAAGCGCAATGCACATAACGGCAATGCCAAAGATGATTTTGAGGTAAGATACTCGGGTGTTTTTGAGCAAAACAGCGCCGATGATGCTCGTCAGCACGATGATGAGCGAGAGCGGAACGATGACAGTGCCGTTGAGCATACGTCTGTTTTTCCACACGAGAATGATATTCGAGGGATAGCCCAACAGCAGTTCCACGGGCGAAATGCTGGCATTGCTTTCGCCAAAGCCCAGAATGGAAGTGAAAACGAGCGTGTTCGCAAAGCCGCACAAGCCTTTGACAAAGAACGCCGCAACGGTCGCAAGAACCCACAACATACGCGCTAAAAATGCCACATCACGCCGATTGACGGAGAGACAACGATTTTCCCCGACAAATCAAAATCAGACGAAGACGTGCTGCTCTTTTTGTTGGAATCTTGTGTCCATTCGTCCTTTTTCTCTATTTGCCCCGCTCCTCCGTAGATGTAGCGCGCACCCGCTGACGCAAAAAGCCCGAAATGCGCGCCGAGGTTATACGCACAGAAAATATCGCCGCCAATGCTTCCCGTTGCAAACGTCATTGAATCGGTGTATTTGTGTTTGAGGTCGTCGGAGGCATTCCGCTTGGTGTAATCGTCTTCGTACTGCGCGATTTCTGCGCCGCCCATAACCGCCACGCCGAAAAGCACCTTTTCGGTATTCACAAACGCATAGCCCGCGCCAGCCGACAGGTTTTCGTAAAACCCAACGTTTCTGCCAGAACCTTGGATTTCCACATCGTCGGAGGTAATCGCACCGATAAGCGCATCCGCCTTCACCAAAAAGCCCGAGCGATGCACCCCGATGTACGATACCCCGCCGCCATAGCCAATCTCGGCAAGATTTTGCTTTTCGCCCGTTTCTTCCATTTTAAGCGACGTGTCCACAATCGGCACATTCAGCGACAATCCCGCATAATTCAGCCACGCCTTTGCATTCGCCTGAACTGCACCAAGCGCGAGTAGCACAAATAGCATTATCTTTTTCATAGAAAATCTCCTTACGATACGCTTTGTATATTCTCACAATAGAATTCTATCGCAGAATAGCAAAAAATCAAGACGGCTTTTTTGCCCTGCTTTATTGTCAAAACAAGAGAATAACCGTATACTTTGAGAATATGGCAAACAGAAATTCGGCGACAAAAGCCATAATTTTAAAAACACACATTCAGGGCGAACACAACAGAAACGTCTGCGCGCTTTCTGAAACCGAGGGCATTTTTCACGCAACGCTGTACGGCGGTCCAAAGAGCAAACTCAGCGCGCTGGTGCAGCCTTTTTCATCGGGGAAAATGTGGATTTACAAAGACCCGAACCGCCCGATTACCAAAATCAGCGATTTTGACAGCGAAAACACACGCTTAAACCTCAGAGAAAGCCTGTATCGTCTTTTTGCCGCAAATCTGGCATGCGAAATCGTGATGAAAACCAAGGCGGCAGGCGAACCAAAAGACGCATTTTTTTTGCTCAACGGCTTTTTAGACGGTCTTGATGCCATTCCCGAAAACGCCGCCCCGTCTGCGCTTATCCGCTTTTTGTGGCGCTATCTTGCCATAATGGGAATCCAGCCGTCCACCGAAGAATGCAGCCGCTGCGGTCGCCCGTTTTTCCCCGGCGGCACTATCAGATTCGCAGGGTGCAGTTCGGTCTATATTCCCAGCACCGACGGCTTTGTGTGTCCCGAATGTGCCGCAGAAATGCACGAGGGATTTTCGCTGTCGAGCGAAGCGATGGCGTATCTGGCGGCAATGGCGGCTTCTCTTTCGCCCCGTTTGATTCGCGCAATGCCGCTTTCTGCCGCATCTCTTTCTCAACTGCGGCAGCTCACGTTCTTTTTGTCCGAAGCGGCGGCAGGAATGAAGCTCAAAAGCATAGAAAGCAGCGTGGGCATTTTGTAGTGCGGCAAGGGCAACCGCACACTGCGACTCAAGGCTTGAGCGCACAAAACACGCAGTAACACGGGTACAATATCATTTTTAAGGAACATAAATTGAAAACTTGGAAGAAAAAAGAGGCTCCAAAAGAGAAAATTCTTGAAATCAGCCGAAAATACGAAATCGACGCGCTCACTGCGTCAATTCTTGCACGGCGCGGGATTACGAGCGGAAAAGATGTGATGTTTTTTTTGGAAGACGACCTTCGCTATCAGCACAATCCTTTTTTGTTCAATGCGATGACAGACGCGGTGGAGCGCATTATGCAAGCTCGCGACGAGGGCGAAAAAGTGCTGATTTTCGGCGACCGCGATGTTGACGGCGTAACGTCCACCACGCTTTTGTATCAGTGTCTCAAGGATTTTGGTATCGATGTGTCGTGGCGACTTCCCGCAAAGGACGACCCATACGGTTTGAACGAACAGGCGATTTTGGATTTTGCCGAAAACAGCGGCAGTTTGATTATCACGGTGGATTGTGGAATTTCAAATGTAAAGGAAATCGCGCTGGCGGCAGAAAAAGGGATTGATGTGATTGTGACCGACCACCACACGCCGCCTGAAATCGTGCCGCAGCCCTGCGTTATTGTGAATCCCAAAACTCAAGATTCGGGCTATCCGTTCTGCGATATTTCAGGGTGCGCGGTGGTTTACAAGCTCGCTTCAGCCCTACGCTACGCCCGAAGCCGCGATTATAACACCGAGCATTGTCTGTTCGGCATTTCGGTCAGCGACGATAATTCCCGCGCAAAACTGGAGTGTATCAAGGTCAAAAATATGGTTGTCGCGGCACGGTTCACGCGCGAATTCAGCGCAGACGAAAACCAAACTGCGCTACAGAAAAAGGTGATGGAAGCCGCGCATTTTATGGCAGGACAGCAGATTTATGTGTGGGATATGAAATCGACGGCAAAAAAAATCGCCCTGCTGTTCGGCAGCACGGACGCGATTGTCGCGCTCGATTTGCGCGATGAGATTTCAAAATTGATTCCGCAGATGAAAAATCTGTCGCTCAAGCAGCTCAGTTCGATGTCAAAAATCGTGCGCTATTCCGACGAAAAATCAAGCGATATGGACGGTTTTTTCAATATTTTTGTGTCGTATATGCAAAAGCGGTTTGAAAAAGAATTCCCCGAGGTGCAGAAAAAAGAGGAAGCCGATTTGCAGTTGGTAACGCTCGCCGCACTGGCTGATATAATGCCGCTGGTGAACGAAAACCGCATTTTTGCAAAAAACGGGCTTACCTCCATAAATGCCGCCCGTATCCGCCCGGGATTGCAGGAACTGATGACCAATTTAAATATGCTCGGCAAAAAAATCGGCTCAACTGACCTTTCGTGGACGGTCATTCCGAGTTTGAACGCCGCAGGCAGAATGGGAAGAGCCGAACTCGCCGCAGAATTGTTTTTGGAGGAAAATGCCGAAAATCGCTACAAAATCGCACAGAAAATCATCGAGCTGAATCAGGAACGGCGCGAATTGGGAAAAGCCGCCGAGGGCTATGCCTTCCCCGCCGCCCGCGACAGCATTCAATCGCATAACGGCAAACTCTGCGTTATCATCGATGAGCGCATAAACCGCGGCGTATCGGGCATTCTTGCCGCAAAACTGGTGCAAACCTACGGCGTGCCTGCCATTACGGTAACGTTCCCCGACGGCGATGTTGCGGTCGGCTCAATGCGCAGTTGCCGCGGGTTTGATGTAACCAAATTTCTCGACAAATTCGGCACGCTGTTCGTCAATCACGGCGGGCATACGCAGGCGGGCGGATTCAGTTTTTTGAAATCCGACCTCGACACGTTCCGCGTAAAAGCAAAAGAGCTTTCGGCAACTATTGAACTTTCGGGCAGCGACGACACGGAAATCGAAGCCGACGCGGAACTCCCTGCCAAATTTATGACGGCAAAGCTGCTCGATGTGGTGGACAAATTTGAGCCATACGGCGAAAAAAACCCGCCGCTCATCTTTACCAGCCACAACGTTCCCGTTATTGATGCGCGGAGAATGGGCAATGCTGACCCGTTTCATCTCAAGCTCAATTTGGATTTCGGCGCAACAAAATGGACGGCACTCTTTTGGAGGGAAGGCGAACGGCTTGATAAGGAATTTTCCGTGGGCGACGACATCGATATTTTGTATCAAATCGGCAGAAACACATTCAACGGCACAACCACGCCGCAACTGGTTTTGAGCGATTTGCAAAAATCAACGCACTAAGCCGCGTTCTAAAACTGGCATTCTAAGCGATAAATAATCGATAAGATATTGTATTTTTGAGGAGACTTTGATGAAATTGAAACCTATTTTTGCATTCATCGCATTTTTTCTTGCGCTTCCTGCCGTTTTTGCGCGGAACGCTGTGTTTTCAAACGAGGATTACAGCATTGCCCTCGCCTACACCGACACCACGTTTCCCGGCGACGCTGTTTTTGTGCACATGACGCTCACCGCGACGAACAAAAAAATCGCAGCAGAGGCGACTTCTGCAACCCTGACGCTGTTAAATCAAGATTCCAAACAGGTCGATAAGGCGACTTTCTACACGCTATCCACATCAAAATCAAAATCGTCGGTCGATATGCTCTGCGGCGTTGCGGTTACGCTGTGGCAAAAATCGGGCAATTACACCGCAAAAGTTGTTTATAAGCCGTTTGGTCTGGAGCAAATGGAATTTAGTCTTCCCGTTTCGGTGCTCGACAAAACATTTGTAAGCGAAACGATTGAGCTGAACGAAACCAACACGGGAATCCGCACAGACGCTTCTCCCAAGCGCGCCGAGCAGACGCAGAAACTCAGCCGCGTGCTCACCGATTTTGACAAATCCGCGCTGTTTCAAGTGCGAAAATTTGCGCTTCCAACGCCCGAAACTCGCCGCACCGCATTTTTCGGCGACCGTCGCGTGTTCAAATATTCCAACGGGAAATCCGATACCAGTTACCATTACGGCATCGATTTCGGTGTGCCAACTGGCTCAAGTGTTACGGCATGCGCATCGGGCAAAATCGTGATGGCAGAAGAGCGCATTGTTACGGGCTGGACGGTCGTCATTGAGCATTTGCCCGGGCTTTTCAGTTTGTATTACCACCTGAATGCGTTCAACGTGCAGCTTGGGCAAACCGTAAAAATGGGCGACATTATCGGGCAATCTGGCTCGACAGGGCTTGCAACAGGACCGCATTTGCACTGGCAGATGTCGCTGAACGGGCAGGCGGTCAATCCCGATTTTTTCACAAACGATTTCGCATTCATCGAAGAATAATCAATGGAAATCAAAACATTTATTGCAGGCAAAGACGACGACGGACGGCGGATAGACCGCGTTTTGCGCCGTATTCTTGCCGACAGCGCAAAAATGCACCAACTGTTACGAAAATCGCTCATCAAGTTGAACGGGAAAAAAATCGATGCGGCTGAAAAAGTGCACGAAGGCGACGAAATTTCGGTTGCGGCATTTTTGCTCCAAAACACCGATTCTGAGCGCGAAAAAAAGCAGGATTCTCGCACCGTTTCGCAATCGCTGATTGAGGAAATCCAAAAAAACACGCTGTTGCAAACAGACGATTTTCTTATTATCAATAAACCGTACGACGTGAGCGTTCAGGGCGGAAAAACCAATTTAAGTAATGCCGTTTCCGCGCTTTTTAATGCCGCGCACCAAAACGACTCGCTCTCGTTTCGGTGCGGACCGCTCCACCGCCTTGACCGAAAAACCACGGGGGCGCTCGTCTTTTCGCAGAGTCTTTCGGGGGCAAAATGGTTTAGCGAGCAAATTGCCGCGCACCGCATCAAGAAAACGTATCTGGCGATTATCGAAGGCAATCTGAAAAAAAATGCGCGCTGGGAAGATTTCATTTTTGAAGGCGATGAAAATAAATCGGATTCGCGCATTTTTCACACGGTAACAACAAAAAGTGCGCAGGGCAAAAACGCCATCACAAACGCAATTCCGCTCGCTTTTGGCACCTACAACGGCGCACCCGTTACGCTTGCCGAATTCAAAATCGAAACGGGGCGAAAACACCAAATCCGCGCCCAGAGCGCACTTCACGGCTTTCCGCTTTTGGGGGACACTGCATACGGCGGGCAGAAAATCAAAGAATCGCAGGATTTTTTTCTGCACGCATATCGCCTTGAGTTTCCGCAAAAAAATCCGTTCGGACTGCCAAGTTGTGTTGACGCATTTATTCTGACAAATTTCAGAAAAATGTTAACTAAAATATTGATAAATTGCGACGATATTCGTATAATTTGAATGTATGGCTCTTGTTGATGACCTCCTCAAGAAAATCACTGAAATCACCGTTTTTGCACTTGTGGGCGCAAGCGGCACGGGAAAAAGTTTCCGTGCCAAACTTGTTGCGCAAAAGCACGGAATTGACACACTTATCGACGACGGGCTTTTGATTCAGAGCGATAAAATCATTGCAGGAAAGTCGGCAAAGCGCGAAAAATCGTATATGGGCGCCGTTCGCGTTGCCCTTTTCGACAACAAAGAGCATCGCGATTCCGTGGCAAAAGCGCTGCAATCAATGAAAATCCAAAAGATTTTGATTCTCGGCACGTCCGATAAAATGGTGAATATGATTGCGGAGCGATTGCAACTGCCGCCCGTTTCAAAAATCATCAGAATCGAAGAAATCGCCACAAAAGAAGAAATCGAACAGGCAATCCGAAGCCGCCAAGTTGAAGGCAAACACGTTATTCCCGTGCCCGCGATTGAAATCAAAAAAAGTTCGCCCAAGATTTTTTTGAATGCGGTGCGCGTGTTTTTTTCGCGCGGAAAACGAAAAGCGGAAGGCAAATTGTTTGAAAAATCCGTTGTGCGCCCCGAATTTTCCAAGAAAGGCAGAATCAGCATTTCGGAAGCCGCCCTCAATCAGATGACTTTGCAGTGTGTTTCCAATTTTAACAGCGAAATCCGCGTGCGAAAACTCTCAATCAAAACAAACGAGTCTGGCTACAAGTTCGTGCTGACCATCGATGTGCCGTTCGGAACGCAGCTCACAGGCGTTGTGAGCGACCTGCAGCGGCATTTAATCGACAACATCGAGCGATTTACGGGCATTATGATTGAAGAAGTCAACATCGTCATCGACAAAATCAGAAAACCCACCGAAAAAAAATAACACGGCAAACCAATGTGTTTTCTGTCATTCAAAAAAATTTTTTTTCGCCGTTTTTTTTGCGAATAAGGCGCAAAATTTTTTTTAAACATAAAAAGGACTTCCTTTTGAGCTTTAAAAAAATTTTTAATGCTCACTTTATTTACATTTGCACTTATAAAATTCTTTTGAAACGCAGCCTGTGTTACATTTGCACTTTAAAAAATTTTTTTTTGTGCAAAAGGAGTTACAATTGCACTTATAAAAAATTTTTAAAGCCCGCCCGAACTTCCTTTTGCCTTTCAAAAATTTTTTAGCGTTTGCTACAGAACAAGTATGCTCATAAAAACAAAATGTCAATCCAAACTCGTTTTCGACAGCGATAAAAAATCCCGCTCAACGCATTTCTTGAACAGGATTTTAATAGTGCCTTTTATAAAAGCAGCCTCTGGCTCCCACAAAGCAGCCTATGGCTGTTATGAATCGGCTTTAGGCTGTTTGCGGTAGATACCTGCCCCGTTGTTGCGCTTCGTCGGGGTGTGAATACCTGCACGGGCGTTCGATGAATGAAAGCCCTTTCTGCCCTTGAAGTTTTTTTCTCCACGCTCGCCGCGTTCTCCCCGCTCGCCTCTTTCACTGCGCTGCCACGGCTTATCGCCGAACCTACCACCGCGAGAAGAACTCTTCGTGTCGATGTGCATATGAGGAATGGAGTGGTCGCGCTTTGACAAATCCAATGCTAGCTTTGCGCTCTCCTTCGGCAAACTCACCAGCGAGAAACTTTCTGCCACGTCGATTCGGTCAACTTGACGGTTCGGGATTTTGAGCAATCCGCTGAAATACGACGCAATTTCTTTCGGGTTAAAACCGTCTTTTCGTCCCAACTGCACAAAAAGGCGCATTTGATTGCTTTCCTCGCGGCGCGAACCGTAACGCTCAGTTCTCGCTTTTTCGATTCTCACCTTTGCAATTTCGCCGTAACGGTTTCGCTCAAGTTTATCCCCAAACACTTCCGACAGCACGCACGCAAGGACTTTCTCCGCGTCCGCCTTGTCTTCTTTGTCCGCTAAAAGCTCTTTCGCCATTTTCAGAAAATCTGAACTTTCGCCGACGATTTTTTCATTAACAGTTTTCGCCTCAATGCTCGCCTTGAGAGCGGCAAACAGGCGGTCGCGCTTCACCTTAATAACCTCGTCGATTTCGGGAATTGGCTCTTGCACCATCTCGCCTTTGCTTGCACGGCGAACCGCAGAACGCAGGAAATTAAGGCGGCGGCGTTGCTCTTCGGGACGCACAAACGTAACCGCACAGCCCGACGAGCCAGCGCGTCCCGTGCGTCCAATGCGGTGTACATACGTCGCGCCGTCGAACGGAAGCGCATAATTTACAACGTGCGAAAGCCCCGTAATGTCGATTCCGCGCGCTGCAACATCGGTCGCAACAAGAATACGCGTTTTGCCGCTGCGGAAGCGATTGAGGATTTTTTCTCGCTGATTTTGCGGAATGTCGCCGTGAAGAGCCGCAACTTCGTAGCCTTTTTCGTCGAGCGCGCGGCTGACCATATCGGCTTCCATTTTTGTCTGCATAAAGACAAGCCCGTAAAAATCGCTTGCCATATCGATAAGACGCACAAGCGCATTGATTTTGTCGCTCTCGCGCACCACCCAATACTTTTGGTCGATTAACAGCGGCTCTTCGGTAACGCCCTCTTCCTCCACAATTTCGTAATCGCCCATAAACTTTTGCGCGATTTTCATAATTTCAGGAGGCATTGTCGCGCTGAAAAGGAGGATACGGCTCTCGGGATTTGCGGAGGTAAAAATCTTTTCGATGTCGTCAACAAAGCCCATATCAAGCATTTCATCGCCTTCGTCCAAGATGAAATAATCGATTTTGCTGATGTCGAGCGTGCCGCGGTCGATGTGGTCTTGAATGCGCCCCGGAGTGCCGACGACGATATCCACGCCGCGCTTTAAGTCGCGAATCTGCTCGCCATACGATGCGCCGCCGTAAAGGACAGCAACACGCGGATAACGGCTTGAAGAAAATGAGCGCAACTCGGTACACGTCTGCATTGCAAGCTCACGGGTTGGCTCAAGGACGATTGCGCGAACATGGTCGCTTGCTGTGCGTATTTTTTGCACGAGAGGAAGACCGAACGCGGCTGTTTTTCCAGTGCCTGTGCGAGCGCGCGCGATGAGGTTTGCGTCCCCGTTCAAAAGGCGCGGAATTGCGAGAAGTTGAATGGGAGATGGCGTGAGAAAGCCTTTTTTGCTGATTGCGTCTAATACAACCTCGTCAAGACCTAAATCTGCAAATGAGATTTCGTCAGAATCGTCAGATTGTTCTTCTGTGTCTTCAGAATCGATGTCGTCGATTTCGCTTTCTGCGATTTCGTTGAGAACTTCAGAGTTCTCGAGAGCTTCGCCTAGCTGCTCTTCGTTCATAAAACAAACTCCTGTTTATGCAAAGAGCAACATGGCTCATACGCGTTATTGAGGTACTGCCCAAGATTATTATTATGTATTGTGAAAGTAAGAATAAACGATGCCCCATGCATTAGAAAAGTAGATACTGCAATATACTGTATTTTTCAAATAAAAGCAACTATCGCAAGGCTATGCACAGCGCGTTTTTTGGAAGTGCTACAGAGGTATGAAAAAGGGCTTCAAGCATTTACGCTCAAAGCCCTTTTCGATTTATGCTAATCTATCTTACAGATTGCCATAAGTTGCAATAAATACACCTGCCGCAACCGCAGTACCGATAACGCCAGCGACGTTCGGTCCCATTGCATTCATCAAAATGAAGTTTGTCGGGTCTTCGCTCTGTGCAACCTTATGCGCAACGCGTGCCGCCATTGGAACAGCAGAAACGCCCGCAGAACCGATGAGCGGATTGATTTTCTTGTCTTTTGGCAAGAACACGTTCATCAGCTTTGCCATAAGCAAGCCGCCCGCAGTCGCAACCGCAAACGCCACCAAGCCTAAAACGATGATACCAACAGATTCCCCTTTGATAATCTTTTCTGGTGTCATCTGTGAGCCAACACCAAGAGAAAGAACAATAGAAACGATGTTCATCAATTCGTTTTCCATTGTCTTTGAAAGACGTGTTGCCGCACCGCTTTCTTTTACGAAGTTTCCAAATGCGAGCATACCAATCAATGGAGCTGCTGGCGGAAGCAAAAGGATTGTCAAAAGCAACAGCATCAATGGGAAAAGAACTTTTTCCATTTTTGACACTTTGCGCGGGTTTGGCATGTGAATCATACGCTCTTTCTTTGATGTCAAAGCCTTCATAATCGGCGGCTGAATCATCGGAACAAGAGCCATATATGAATATGCCGCAACAGCGATAACACCCATAAGCTCTGGAGCAAGTTTACCAGAAACGTAGATAGAAGTCGGACCGTCCGCACCACCGATAATACCGATAGCACACGCCTGCATAATGTTATAGTTCAATCCAAAGAGGTTCATCACCGCAACGCCGAACAACGTAAAGAATACGCCGAACTGTGCTGCACCGCCAAGAATAGCGGTCTTTGGGTTTGCGATAAGAGGACCGAAGTCAGTCATCGCACCAATGCCCATAAAGATAAGCATCGGGAAGAACTCGTTTCCAACACCTGCCTTGTAGATAATCGCAAGCATACCGTCAGGCAAATCGCCCATTCCTGCACCAATGATGTTTACCAAAATCGTACCGAATCCAATCGGAATCAAAAGCAATGGCTCAAATCCTTTACCAACAGCAAGGTAAACGATAAGGAAACCAACGCCAATCATAATCAATGACTGCCAGCCGGGAGCTGTACCCCAGTCAATCTGAGGAGCTTCCACTACTTCTGGCTTAAAGCCGCTTTCGCTCGGAGCTTTCGCTTTCTGTGTCAGAATCTGATAAATACCTGTTGATTTACCAATATTCTGAATGAACTGCATTGGGTTAATGTTATGCTCTTCACCCCAATTTTCAGTTCCCTTGATAGTTCTTTCAAGTCCTGTTCCTTCGCCCTTCGCTTGAGCAAAAGTCGTTGTTCCAAGGCTTAAAACACAAGCAATCGCCATTATTGCAAACGTTACTGCAATAATGTGCTTACGAAATTTTATCTGTGTATCAATCATACGTCTTCTTACACCTTATTGAATCTGAGCAACAGCCTGTCCATTAGCAACCTGAGTGCCTGTCGGAACAGTGAAATGAACTTTACCAGCCGCACCAGCCTTGATTTCAAGCTCCATCTTCATTGATTCAATGATGATAACAGTTGTATCTGCTGTAACACTTGCGCCCTCAGCCACTGCATACTTGAGCAATGTACCAGCTACAGGTGCTTTTACGTCCTTTCCGCCAGCACTTGCACTCGGTGCAGGAGCTGCAGCAGGTGCCGCTACAGGAGCAGGAGCTGCCTTTACTACGCCGCCGATTGTCGCAAGAACTTGACCGTTCGCAATCTGTGTGCCTGTTGGAACAGTGTATGTGATTGTACCGTCTGCAGGAGATTTCACCTCAAGCTCCATCTTCATAGACTCAACGATGATAATGGTCTGTCCCTTTGTAACCTTTGTTCCGTTAGAGAAACACTGCTTCAAAAGAGTGCCAGCTACAGGAGCTTTTACATCTTCTCCGCCTGTTGTTACAGGAGCCGCGCTGACAGCTGGAGCTGCACCTGCTGCACCAAAGCCGATGTCGTAAGATGTTCCGTTGACAGTAACGCTCATCTTGTCGCCAGCAGGACCTGAAACAACGTTGTAAGCAGTTCCGTTTACAGTAACCGTGTAAGAACCGCCCTTGTTTGCCTTAGCAGGAGCCGCTTCTTTCTTGGCAAAAGTGCTTGCTGCGTCAACAGGACCATTTGCACGAGAAGCAAAGAATTTTGGAGCAACATTCGGGAACATTGCATACGTAAGCGTATCTTCATCAGAACCGTTTCCGCCGGCTTTCTTAGCCTCTTCAACCATTTTGTCCCATTCAGGAGCAATAAGGTCAGCTGGACGACACGTCACAACTGCGTCCATTTTGTTCTGCTCCAAAGCCTTCTTTACGAGGTCTGGATTTGCGTCTGTTGGCAATTTTCCAAAACGACCAGTAATGAGATTGCGGAAGTCCTGAGTCATATTGGTGTAACGACCCATAAGAACATTCATAACCGCCTGTGTACCGACAATCTGGCTTGTTGGTGTTACCAATGGAACATAACCTGCATCTTTGTGAACCTTTGGCAATTCAGCAAGAACTTCGTCCATTCTGTTTCCTGCATTCTGCTGCTTGAGCTGGCTCTCAAGATTAGAAAGCATTCCGCCCGGAATCTGAGAAAGAAGAATACGAGTATCTGCACCAAGGAATGAAGATTCAAGAGAAGAATAATGTTTGCGGACTTCGCGGAAATAAGCGGCAATCTCAAGGAGCAACTTTGTATCAAGCCCCGTATCCATATCGGTGCCTTTGAGCATCTCGACGATTGTTTCTGTCGGTGAGTGAGAAGTACCCATAGACATAGAAGAAATTGCTGTGTCAAGAATATCAGCACCAGCTTCAGCCGCTTTCAAAAGCGTTGCAACAGAAAGACCTGTCGTTGCGTGTGAGTGAATCTCAATAGGAAGGTCAACTTTTGCCTTAATCTTTTTTACAAGGTCATAAGCGTCATACGGCTTGAGCAAACCAGACATATCTTTGATACAAATAGAATCAGCACCAAAATCCGCATACGTCTTTGCAAGTTCTGCATATTTCTCGTTTGTGTGGAATGGTGTTACAGCATAAGAAATTGCCATCTGAACATCAACGCCCGATTTTTTTGCAGCCTTTGTAGCGCGCTCCATATTGCGCGGGTCGTTACAAGCATCAAAAATGCGGAAACAACCGATACCGTTCTTTGCAGCAGTTTCTACGAACTTATCCACCACATCATCGGCATAGTGCTTGTAGCCAAGAAGATTCTGAGCGCGAAGAAGCATCATGATTTTGTTGTTTGGAAGTGCTGCGTGAAGTTTGCGGAGGCGCTCCCACGGGTCTTCGTTCAAAAAGCGGATACAAGAATCGTATGTTGCACCACCCCAACCTTCAATATATTTGTAACCAACTTTGTCAAGTTTGTCACAAATCGGCAGCATATCCGCTGTCGTCATACGAGTTGCGTGAAGACTCTGGTGAGCATCACGAATTGCAAGTTCAGAAATATTTACTTTAGCCATCTTTAAGCTTCTCCTCAAAAAAACTACTGATTTTCTTTTTCGCGCACTGCAGTTGCAATAGCAGCAACGATAGCATTTGTATCAACAGCAGGCGCACTGCTTGCCACAGGAGCAGCAGGGCTTACCACTTTTTCTTCTTTTTCTTTATCCCAGCCTTTCGCATGCACAAACGCACGAAGAGCGTTCATACAGCCAATCAGAATGATAAGAAACGAGAAAACGACGCACATTCCGAGCAAAGTCAAAACAGCACTCTGCCCTAGCATCTCACCAATACTCATAAATCCTCCGCAAAAATAGGATAGTTTCCATTGTATAGGAACAAATTGATTTATTCAATACACGAAAATCGTGTTTTACTCTGCAAAACCGCCGTTAATCGTCAAAGGCAACACCGACGCTCTTTAAGTATTCGCGGCATTCTTTTCTGCCGTCCCAGCCGAGCATACTCAAAAGCCGCTCCGTCAAAATCCGCGGATTATCGCCCGCCTGAATCGAGAGCACGCCCTCGGAAATCACCATCATCGTTAAAAGAACGTCATTGTTGGCGTTCGTGGTCGAAACAAGATATGTGGCAATGTTTTCTATCACGCTTGCGTCCGTGCCGTCAACAACCAAGCGCATCAGCACCTTAAAATAATCCCACAGCATTCCGTGCAAATCCGCATAAATGCCCGAATTATCGTCAATTCCTTCGTCAAGCGCCAAAAGTCCCTCTCGCCGCGCCTTTTCCGAAAAGTCAACCATCACTTTGCACATTCCGAACAATTTTCGCGCTTCCGTTAGGGTCTCAAACTTCGGAACATTGGTAAACCTAATCATATTTTTTCTCCTAAAAGCCGCTTTTGAAACAGCTTTTTTATTTTTTCTCTCCGTATTTTTTATAATTCGTTCTTAACTAAGCCATTTCAGCGAGCGCAGCCAAAACAAACATTAAAAACACCCGCGTATTTTTCACATTCCGACTGCGCCCAATGACCAAAACGGCTATTATACTTTGAATTTATCTACTTCGTCGCCAATGCGCTGGATTGACTCTTTCATCTGGTCGGACAATTCCGAAAGCACCGAGCCCGTTTCGTTGATTTTGCGCGCACCGTTTGACATCTCCGTCATACCGTCCTTAATGCTGAACGTCGCGTCTTGCAGGCTCTTGATTTCGTCAAGAATCGCCTTGTTGCCCTCGCTCATCTCGAACGATGCCGTTTTAACCTCGTTTGACGTGTCATTCATCGTGTTGAGCGCGACAGAAATCTGCTTTGACCCTTCGTTCTGCTCCATCATCGCGCTTGAAATCTCGCGCACCAAGTTCGACGTATTGCTGATTCCGCTCGATACCTCGCCGAATGCGTCAGAAGCCACCTTTGAAATCGACACAATCTCTTCAATCGCGCTCGTGATTTTCGTCAGCTCCTGCCCGATTGTCTGCGACTGCGTACCAGAATCCTCCGACAATTTGCGGATTTCGTCTGCAACAACACTGAAGCCCTTGCCCGCATCTCCCGCGTGAGCCGCCTCGATTGCCGCATTCATAGCCAGCAAGTTCGTCTGCTCTGCAATGCCCGAAATAACCGCATTCGCCTCTTTTAGCGTCTGGCTTTCCTGCTCGATTTCATCGATTTTCGCGTTCACCTCGTTTTGTCGCTGTACGCCCACAATCGCCTTATGCTCCAGCTCCTTAAATGAATCCGCCATTTTCTCCACAGAATTCGTTACCGAAGTAATATTGCCAATCATCTCTTCCACCGCCGCGCTCGCCTGCGTTACACTCGAAGCTTGCGACTCAATCATTTTGTTCAGGCTCTCGATGTTGCCTGCTATTTCGTTCACCGCGCCCGCCGTCTGATGCACGCTTTCGGTCTGCGTATCCACGTTTTTGCCCATCGTTTCAATCTGCGCGATAATCTGATGAATTGCCGCCATCGTGTCGGTCGTGCTGTCGTTCAAAAGCTCGCCTGCGTCCACCAACTGAGCCTTTGAATCCTTCATCGTGGAGATAATCGACTGCAATTTTTCGGCAAACAAATTGAAGCCTTCCACAATGCGCCCGATTTCGTTATCCGATTTCACTGCAATGCGCTTAGTCAAATCCGCATCTCCCGTTGCAATGCCGCGAATCGTGCCTTCCACAATGCTGAGCGGCTTAATCGAGAAGTAGAGCACCGCGCCCGTAACCAAAAGCAACGCAATCACAAGGAAAATCATTCCCACAAAGAGCGTACTACGAATAGCCGTTTCTGCCGCAAAAAGATTTTTTTGATAAAGCACAAGCACCATTGACCAGTTTGTAGATTCAATCGGTGTCGCCATATAAAGCACTTTGTGTCCATTATTGCCGAATCTGCCGTCGTATATTCCTGCAGTCTGATTTTCGTACATTTTGCTTACAGCGCTGTAAGATTCAGGGAATTTTTTTTGCGTATTTTCAAATTCCTGCTTTACCGCGTCTAAATCGTCGCTTGCGCCCACATAATCACCAATGTTGCTAAAAATTGCGCCGAAACCGAAATCGCCTAAATCCATTTCTTTCAATGCTTCCGACACAAGTTCAGGAGTTGCCGCACCAAAGAAAAATCCTGTCGTTTTTCCGTTTACCTTGATTGCCTTGCATATATGAATTGTCGTAATGCCCGTAGAACGTGCCATAACAGGATTTCCCACGAACATATCCGCGCCGCCCATAATCGCTTTGTAATACGCGCGGTCGCTTACTTCGCTTTCAGTGCCTTTGTCGGTGAAGTTGTGTCCTTGTGCGTTCACATAGCCAATGTAACTGAAAAAACTGGGGCGAACATCAACAGAATCTTTTATAAATTTCGCTATGATTTCATCGTCAGATGTCTGCGCTTCATCGGAGTTTACATAGTAGTCAAGCGACCAAAAATAAGATTCGAGCAAATGCTTCATCGCGATTGAAGCCTGATTTACGACTTCTTTTGATTCAGTAATCACAGTTGCCTCGATTTTTCTTTTTGCAATCTGCGACGTGATAAACATCTGTGCCAAACTCAAGCATACAACCATTATGCCCAAAATTGCAACGATAAACAAACCGAGTTTGCTTTTCTTTTCTTTCGTCTTAGCCAAAACACTGCTCCTCAAAAAATAATTCTCATTTGTATTATAACCGTTTTAAGTAAAAATGAAAATGATTTATCACAAAATTAAATAAATCCGTCGTTTTTCTGCAATTTTTTCATAGTTTTCACAAAAACATAAAAAAAGGTCAAACTTCTCTTTCAAAAAGTCCGACCTCCCGCACCAATTTATGAAACAAAATCGCCCGCATCACAGCAAAGCGCTTCTGAAAGTTTCTTTGCTGTCCGAACCCCGATATTGCGCTTTCCGCTTTCCATAAGCGCAATATTAGCCGCCGCAATGCCGCTTTTTTCCGCTAATGCCGCCTGCGTCAACCCCGCATTTTCGCGCCTGATTTTCAAAACCTTGGCGGGTGTCAACCGCGATTTCATTTGCGCATAATAATCCCAATCGTCTATATCCTCGCTCTCGTCTTCATCATCAATGATTTGCACGCTCGGAATTTCTTTTTTTATGATGTCCAAAAAATAATTCATTCCTACGCCCTGCATTTTTACATCAATATGGGGCATTTTCGCGACTACCTGCATAGCGTTATGCTATCAAATATGATAGTACAAGTCAATCATTCTGTCATTCTCGCACTTGCAGAGGGAATCTTTCTTTTCGCTGTCTGCCATAGACAAGGGGCTTAAGCCCCTTGCTGCCTCTGCATTGGATTCCGACGAATGATTATCGAAACGAGAATGCCCCCTTGCTTATGCGTTGCAGAAACATTTATTTTATGAAGTGTAGATAAAATTTTGTAACTATGCTAAGATATTTTTACTGCAAAAAAAGTGCGGGCGGTACAATCCGAGCGGACTGAGGCAAAAACACAAGTGTTTGGCACCCAATCCGACTGGATTATACGGTTCGCAGTCTTGTTTTGGGGACAATCCGTCTGGATTGGGGCTAAAACAAGACTGTTTTTGATATAATCCGCGCGGATTGTATCAAAAACAGTTTGCGGGACAGACAATTCACTCGGATTGAGGTCAAAAATATTTTTTCGTTCAATCCGCTCAGGATTGTTACAAAAAATATTTTTATGGAGAAAACAAATGATTAAAGTTTCAACACATCTTGACATTCAGCGGCTTTACACGGTATGCGACAATGTGTGTACGATGATTAAAGGCAGTCCTGTGTACGAAAAAGACGAGTATCTGAAAGCAGATACCGACACTATGTGCAATTCGGTAAAGCAGATTTCCGACGCGATGAAGAAAACGCGCATTTCTAGCCGTCTGGAAGAGCTGGACAGCGCGCGTGATTTGTATATCCGCAATCTCGGCGATATTTATACGGGATACGCGGCGCTTCCGTTTGAGGATATGGCACAAGCGGCACGCAAAAAGCTCGATGTGTATATCAAGCACGGCGGCAAAGCAATTTCACGTTTGCCGAACGCAAAAGAAACCGCGATTATCGACAGCTTTTTGACCGAAGTTACCGCGCTCAATTCGGAACTGCTCAAAGGAGTCCCCGAGACCGAACAGCTGTTAGCCGACGCACAGAGCGCGTACAAAGCGGAGGTGCTCTCTTACAACGAACTGCTGTCTGACGCAAAGACGGAGAAATCCGCGTATGAAATGAAAAAGCCGATGCTGTCGCTGCTGAACGAACAGATTTTGCCGTATGTGCAGGCGATGGCTGGAACGCGGAAGGGCGATTATGACGCTTTGATGAGAAAACTCGACACGCTCATTGCAAACGCGAATACGCTCGCGCCCAAAACGGCGGCAAAAAAGGCGGATTCGGGCGCAGAACAATCCGCTCAGGCGTAAAGGAGAAAAAAATGGCGAATCGAGAAAATTTTAAATCGAGAATCGGATTTATTATGACAAGCGCGGGGTGCGCGATAGGGCTTGGAAACGTGTGGCGCTTTCCGTTCATTACCGGGCAATACGGCGGGGCGGCGTTTGTGCTGTTCTATTTGGTGTTTTTGGTGATTTTGGGTTTGCCGATTATGGTGAGCGAATTTGCGGTGGGGCGCGCGTCGGGCAAGTCGGCGGTGCGAAGTTTTCACGCGCTGGAGCCAAAAGGCACAAAGTGGCACATCTACGGCTATTTTGCCGCGGCGGGCAATTATCTTTTGATGATGTTCTACACGACGGTGGCAGGCTGGATGTTTTCGTACATCTTTAAGAGCGCGACAGGGACGTTTTCCGCCTTGAGCGCGGACGAAATCGGCGGCGTGTTTACCGATATGCTGGCAAATCCCGCCGAGCAGGTGCTGTGGATGACGGTCGTCATTTTGGTAGGCTTTGTGATTTGCCTTCGCGGGCTTGAAAAGGGCGTAGAGAAGGCTTCCACGGTAATTATGACGAGCCTGCTTTGTTTGATGATTATCCTTGCGGTGCGCGCCCTAACGCTCAAGGGCGCGGCGGCAGGATTGGCGTTTTATCTAAAGCCCGATTTTCACAAAATGGTGGAAAACGGCATTGGCGAGGTGATTTTTGCGGCGATGGGGCAATCGTTTTTTACGCTGTCGCTCGGAATCGGTGCGCTGGCGATTTTCGGAAGCTATATCGGCAAGGAACGCGCGCTTACGGGCGAGGCGGTGAACATCATCGCGCTCGACACGGGCGTGGCGCTTATGGCGGGCTTTATCATCTTCCCGACGTGTTTTGCGTTCGGGGTGAATCCCGGGCAGGGTCCGGGGCTTATCTTCATCACGCTGCCCAATATCTTCAATGCAATGCACTTTGGGCGCATTTGGGGCACGCTGTTCTTCGTGTTTATGAGTTTCGCGGCGATTTCCACGGTCATTGCGGTGTTTGAAAACATCATCGCGTTTGCGATGGATATGCACGGCTGGTCGCGCAAAAAGGCGGTGCTGATTAACATTGCACTCGTGTTTGTGTTGAGTCTGCCGTGTGCGCTCGGCTTTAATATCTGGAGCGGCGTGCAGTTTGCTGGCGTGGGTAACATTCAAGACCTTGAAGATTTCATCGTGTCGAATAATCTTTTGCCCTTAGGCTCGCTGGTGTATCTGGTGTTCTGCACCGCAAAGAACGGCTGGGGATACAAAAATTTCATTAAAGAAGCGAATACGGGGAACGGCTGGCGGTTTCCAAGCAAAATAAAGTTCTATATAACGTGGATTCTGCCGCTCATCGTGCTTTTCATTTGGGCGGTCGGCTACGTTCAGAAATTCTTTATATAGACCTCACCCCCTTTCCCCCTCTCCTCTCAGGCGAGGGGGAAATTGTATCTCGTTTGAAGCAAAGGACAAATCTGAAAGATGAAAAAGAATGTCGCGCCCAACCCAAAAAAGATTTTTAATCGCGCACTGTTTGCCGTGTGTACCGCATTGATTATTTTTATGACTGCCGTCATTTATTTTGGGCTGGTGATTGCGCAAAGATACCGCGCTTCTATCACGAAAAGCCACAATGATTCAATGCTCCAAACGGTGCAAAGCACTGCCGACAGCCTGCAATCGCTGTTTGCTGAATACAGTGCGGATTTGCGCTCGTATTGCCGCGCGGTTGCCGCCTCAAAATCCGATGCGTCTTTTTGGTGCGAAACGTATGTGGCAGAGCACAGTCCCGCAATCATCGCGCTGTATCTGGAAACAGACGACGGCTCGTTTGCGTTCGGCAAGGCACGCAAGGAATCGATTTCGCACATTTTTTCGGTCTCTCACATCGACGATAAAACGCGGCTGGAACTCGCCGAATTCAAAGACGGGCTCAAGGCGCTCGTTATCACGCACCAATACGACACAGATACGCACGCTTCAATGGTTATCGCGGCAAAGCAATTCTACGAAGAGCGCATCGCAAAATTCCACTTCGGCGAAGACGGCTATTTTGTTATCAAGGATTCCAAGGGAATTATTTTGATGCACCCCGAAGAGCGTCAGTGGGGAATCCACGTTATTTCGGGACGCGAAAAGATGTATCCGGGCAAGGATTTGAACAGCCTTGAAACAATGATTTCGCACCAACTGGAAGGCAAAACGGGCATCGAAACCTATTCGTCGTATTGGTGGGCGCAGGACGGCTCTCCGCGCAGTCGCAAAATCAGTGCGTATACTCCCGCACAACTCGGCGAGGATTTTTTGGTGGTCAGCGCGGTCATCAAGGCAGACGAAATCGACGGCGCAATCACGGAAAGTCTGTCGCGCCTTTTTTTGCTCTTCGCACTTTTTACGCTCGGGGTCATCACAACGGTGAGCTACATTATGTATCTTACGGCACAGAACAGGCGCAGTAACGAAACAGTAGCATATTTTGCCAAGATGAACGACGTGCTTGAGCAAATGCACCAGAGCGAAGAATACATCGCGCACCAACAGCGGCTGCAAATTATCGGCACGATGACCGGCGGCATTGCGCACGAGTTTAATAATCTCTTAACGCCGATTATGGGCTACGCAGAACTTTTGATGCTCTCGCTCCCCGACGGCAGCGATGAAAAAGAAAGCGCCGCCGAAATCTACGACGCAAGCGAAAAAGCCCGCGATATTATCCAGCAGCTTTCGGGTATGAGCCGCCGCAACATTGAATCCGCATTCAAGGCGATAACCGCGCAGGATTTTCTCAAAAAAGCGATGAAAATGGTGCGGACGGTCTGCCCCAAAAATGTCCAGTTTCTTGAGAATATCCAGCTTTCCGACGAGCAAATTTTGGGCAACACCACGCAACTTAATCAAGCCGTGCTCAATATTTCGGTGAACGCGATTTTTGCCATCGGGCACAAGGCGGGGCACTTGCAATTCGAGGCGAAAGTGGTGGATAAATCGGAGTTGCTCGAAGTGACCGACATCAAAAGCGAGGAGAATTGGCAGAAATACCTCAAAATCGACATTGTGGACGACGGCTGCGGAATGAGCGAGGCGGTGATGAAGCAGATGTTTGAGCCGTTTTTTACCACCAAAAAGAGCGGACAGGGCACCGGCTTGGGGCTGTCGGTTACGGAGCAAATCATTACGGCGCACCGCGGCTACATCTACGCGCACAGCGTTTTGGGCACGGGTACGGTGTTTCATCTGTATTTTCCGATTATCGAAAACGAACGGGAGCAGAGTGCTCAAACCGCCATTCGCACCACAAAATCGCAGATTTCGCTTTTGATTGCCGACGACAACCGAAAGATTTTGAGCCAACTCGAGCGCAGTTTCAAAAAATTGCCCGTGTCGGTGCAAACGGTATCGAGTTTTGAGCAGGCGCGAACACACATCGCGGAAAAGGATTTTGATGTGATTGTGCTGGAAGAATTCATCAGCGGCGAAAGCGCGATTGATTTTTGTATGTCGGTCAGAAGCGGGCATTCGGTCAAAATCATTATGGCGGATATGGTAAATCGAGAACTCGCCGAAGCAAAGCAGTATCACATCATCGACGATTATATCTTAAAGCCCGTCTCCGTTTTTTCGATAATCCGCACTATGAAGGACTGCCGCCGCAACGAACACGCATAGCACGCGAAAACGAGGCGAAAAGCGCAGAAAATGCTGTTGACTAAAGGAACTCTTTGCCGTACCATAATTTTATGTTCACCTACACGCAATGCAGTGCGCCCGGCTGCACAAAAGCCGCGCTGACCACATTTGACGGCGAAAAAGATTTTTGCTTTATTCACTCAAAAAACCAAGAAAAAGCGCAAAAATCCATTCAAAGCTACATCACGGCAAACGATAAAATTATGGGATTAACAGCGGACGGGCTGTCGTTTCAGGATTTTGATTTTTCGGGAAAACAGTTTTTCGGCTGTTCGTTTAGAAACTGCACGTTTTCAAATATCAAAACGTCAAACTGTTATTGCAGGCTCTGCGTGTTTGATTTTTCGGTTTTCACGGACTGCTCGTTTTTAACGTCGGACATAAAATTTTCAACGTTTGCAGGGGCGGCATTTTCGCACGTTCTTTTTACCGGAAGCAATTTAATTCAGAATAATTTTGAGGGAATCACGTCGTATCAATCTTCGTTCGACGATTCGGATTTGTACAACAGCCGCTTTATTTGCGCGCATTTAATCAACACGTCGCTTCGTAACTGCAACATCAAAAAAACGCTCTTTTTTGAGCTTGAAACGCAAAATGTGTCGTTTAAGATGTCGAATACGCGCGAGGCGATTTTTGATAAGAGCGGCAGTGCGCTGATGAACGACGAAAATGCGGTTGACGATTGGATGGTGTGAGTATGAAAGTATATCAGCATGTGGGCGTTGAGGGTTTTACGAATTATTACATCATCGTGAACGAAAAAACGCGGGAAGCCGTGATTATCGACCTTGAAAAAGTAACGCCCGAATTTATTGACCAAATAGAACAAAATCGGCTCAAAGTCTGCGCGGTTTTAATCACGCACAACCACAAAAAGCACGTTTCGGGATTGAAAACACTGCGAAAAATCTATTCGTTCCGCACTTACGCCGCCGAATACGAGGTGGAAAACGAAACGTCGGTGGTGCTCAAAGGCGACGGCATTATGCGGCTGGCGGGCATGGAAATCGGGTATTTTTCGCTTCAAGGGCATTCCACGGATTCGCTGTGCTTCAAAATCGGGGGCATTATTTTTACGGGCGACGCGATTTTTGCCGGCACTATCGGCTCAACAACAAGTTTTTATGCTCGGCAAATGCTGATTCGCAATTTGCACGAAAAAGTGCTTTCGCAACAGGACGATTTGGTGATTTTGCCCGGACACGGACCGCCAACCACCGTGGGCGCGGAAAAAAAGTTCAACATCGACCTCAATTCCCGCATTTGATTTTCTGTCATTCCCGCTTTGCTGCGGGAATTTTTTTCATATCCGCTCGTTAAGCAAAGTCGAAACGAGCAAAAAGATTACTCGCGGGTAATTTGGTACACACGACCGGCATTCAGCGCATAATTTTCGCTCACAAAATCGTCAATTTGGCGGGCGATGTCGTAAAAGCCCTCCGCATTGGTGGAAAGCACATAATTCGCCAGTTCGGGAATCGCTTTTTGCACGTGCGCTCTCCCCGCAAGATTTTTGTAATACTTCCGCACATTTGAAAGCCTGCTTTGCACCGTGTACGCCATAAGTTCATTGTGCATCAAATACAAATCCGCCGTGTCGTAATCAAGTTCAGGGCTGACGCGATAATACATCTTGATAAACTCAAGCGATTTTCTGTCCATCGAATTGTAAATCGATTCCATTTTTGCGCGGAATTCCTCGTGCGTAAAGAAAATGCCGTGAAAACACTCGTGATTCAAAAATTGCCAGCGAAGATACTCCGGCGATTCCCGCGAAATCGACACCAGCGCGCCCTGCCCCGCTTTTACGCCGTCCGCTGCCTGCACCAAAACGCCGTTTGCAATCAAAATGCGCTTGAGCAAAAGTTCGTTTTGGTTAAGCGGGAAATGCTCCGCGTCCGCTTTGTTGAAAAACGCCGCCAGCGTGTCAGCGCGGTAATCGTGCGCATTGAACCCGTGCAGATTCGCAATTTTTGTGTCGGGGGCAAGAGAGCCGCGGAAGCCTGTTTTTTCGGCAAAAAACGAAAGCCGCTTCAAAAACAAATCCTGCACGGCATAATTTTTCATATCAAAAATCAAAACGCCGGGAAATTCCTCCCAGTCAAAAACCTCAAAATCCGCATTGCGCCACCGCGTTATATCCCAGTCAGGCACAAGCCCGGGGTCTGCTTTTACCGCCTTGAGCGGATTTTTCATCTCGGGATTATAGCGCAAAAGCACGCCCGCAATGTCGCTGGTGTTTTCAAGCGAAATCCCCGTAAAAACATCGCGCACTGCCAGCGACGGAATCACCGTTGCCGTCTGCCGCGCGCGTCGCCGCACCGCCAATTTCTCCGAGCCGACCGCGACATTCAGCGTCTGCGCCTTTGACTGCGGCTTATACAAAATCGAAGCATACGTTCCCGCGTTCGCACCAAAATACAATCTTCCGCCCGAAAAATCGGTGAAATTCTTGCTCGCGTTTGCAATTCCTCCCTGCACCCCGAATCCGAAAAACTTTGCGTCGTCGGTTTCCGTCCAGCCGATTTTTGTTTCTTCCGCGTCAACGTGCAGGATTTCCACCGGAGAAGCGCATTGGATTGCAAAGCCCTCGGGGAGCGCAGAAGCGCAGAGCGAAAGCGTTACCGCCTTGCCGTCAAAAACGCTTTCGGGTGCCGTTGCCGCACTCTTTTTCTCGCCGCCCGAAATCAAGAAAAACGTCGTGTCCGCCGTGCTTTTTAGCGTTACCGACAGCGAAAGCGTCATATATTTTTTATTGATTGCAGCAAGTGCATTTTTTTGATTTTCCGAAAACGAAAACGTCGTCACTCCGTCGCTCTCCGCCGTCAATTCGGCAATTTCGCCTTGAAACAAAATCCCGCGTTTTTTGGCTTCTGCTTTTTTCTGAGCGCACGAAAACAACGCAAAAACCGCCAAAACACAGGCACATATCATACATCTATTTCTTTTCATACAAAAAACTATATTCTTTTTCACGCAAAAAGTACAGCAAAAAAGACTGCGCGAAAAAAAAACAGCCGTCTCGGATTTTCGAGCGATGTTTTTCACAGCGAAAAAAATTACCTTGAGCTAATAAAGCGCAATACGATAGAATGACGTTTATGAATCAGATGTTCTTTTTTATGGCATACAGTATGACGCTCGGAGCGGCGCTCGCGATGGACGCATTTTCGGTATCGATTGCCGACGCAATGCGCGAGAGCAATATGAGAAAGCGCAGAATGTGCGCGATTGCCGGCGTGTATGCCGCGTTTCAGTTTGTTATGCCGCTCACAGGCTATTTGTGCGTTCACACGATTATCACGATTTTTTCCGCATTCCAAAAACTCATTCCGTGGATTGCGCTGCTGCTTTTGGGCTACATCGGCGGCAAAATGCTCTTTGAGGCGCTTTCGGGCAAGGTCGAAGAAGATTCGGCGGGAAAAAAACGCACGCTTTTTTTGCAAGGAATCGCCACCTCAATCGACGCGCTGTCGGTGGGGTTCACGATTGCCGACTACAGCATAAAAAAAGCCCTCGCCGCCTCCGCAATCATCGCGCTCGTTACGTTTGCCATCTGCATAACAGGGCTTTTAATCGGAAAAAAGGCAGGCAAAACACTTTCGGGACGAGCGACCGCAGTCGGCGGCATAATCCTGATTGCAATCGGCATTGAGATTTTTATCAAGGGCGTTTTTTTCTGATTCCCAAGTGCAATGCGCCGCGATTACACGCCGCCACGCACTCAGCGCAGCGAATGCAGTCCATATCGGCGGTATTTTTGTAAATAGGAATATCGAGTTTGCATTTTTTTTGGCACATTTCGCACGAAATACATTTTTCGCTGTCAATCCAGATGTTTACGAGCGCGACTCGGCTAAAAAGCGCATATATCGCGCCGAGCGGGCATATCCAGCGGCAAAACGGGCGATACACAACCAGCGAAGACGCGAGCGTGAGAGCGAGCAAACACAGTTTCCAGCGAAAAAGCCAGCCGATTGCGCCGCGCATTGCTTTGTTGAGCAACACCAACGGAATCCCGCCTTCCAGCGTACCGACAGGGCAGATGTATTTGCAAAACCACGGTTCGCCCATTCCCAAAAAATCCACGACAAACAGCGGCAAAATCACCACGAAGACCGCCAAAATGCCGAATCGCACAAAACGCAATCCCGCTTCGCCTTTTACGCGGCGGATTTTTTTGACGAACGGGATTTTGAACAGCACATCTTGCAAAAACCCAAACGGGCACAAAAAGCCGCAGATAAAACGCCCGAAAAACGCGCCGAACACACATAAAAATCCCGCCGCATACAGCGCAATGCGGTATTCGCTTGCGTTCAACGTGGCTTGCAGAGAGCCGATAGGACACGCAAAAAGCGCGCCCGGGCACGAATAGCAATTCATTCCGGGCGTGCAAAACGCTTTGCTCTTTCCGTCAAAAATGTGCGCCGTTGCAAAACCCTTGGCGTATCCGTTCGACAACGCGGCAAAAAGCGCCTGCGACACACAGCGCATTTTTATCATTCTGCTTTCAGCCAATTCCGATGCACTCCATACAGATTCGCGTTGCTTTGAGCAAAACGGTGAACGCCTCGCCGCGATACACGCCCGCCGCAATCATCGCGATTCCCGCTGCAATGAGCAAAAAAGTGATTTTTGTATCCGCCGTTTTCATTCCACCGCCGCCAAAAGTTCGTCCACGATTTTCTGCCAGTCCGAAAGGCTCCGCGAGCCGATATATTCGTCGCCAACCTGCGTTCCGTTTTTGTCCACAAAAATCGTCGTCGGCACGGCTTGCACGTCTTTCAAAATCGTTGTCCACATCGCCATCGACGGCAGGATATGCACATAATTCGCGCCCGTTTTTGCCACAATCGTATCTGCATTTTTCTTTTGCCGCGCAATAATTTTGCCCGCTCGGTCGGTTGCGTCAATGACAATGCCCGCAATTTCAAAGCCCCTGCTTTTGTTATTCGCCGCCAATGCCGCCAAATCGGGCATTTCGCGAATACACGGATTGCAAAACGTGCCCCACATATTTATCATCGTGAGTTTGTTTTTTGAAAACAGGGTTTCAGAAACCGCATTTCCGTTCAAATCCTGTGCAGAAAACACGATTTTATCGCCCGATTTTGCGCTCAGCGGCAACGCCAGCACAACCAAAAAAGCCAAAATGATTTTTTTCATAAAAATCCTCTCATTCTCTGTTTTGGTTTATTATAGCAGACTGAGGCGCAAAATAAATGTGATATTGTTACCAAAAATGCAAAATTTACGCTTTTGCCGTTCATTTTGCGCTTTTTTCAAAATTTTATTATCAGCCTATTTTAAAAGAAGCCTATAAACATTAAAGCATTTCAATCCTATTTCAAGAGAAGGCAATTAACATAAAATCACGTCAATCCTATTTTAAGGGAAGACTTTTAAAATCAAATCATATCAATCTTATTTTAAGAGAAGAGAAAAAAAATGCAATCACGCCTCTCTTTTTTTTCATCGCGCAAAAAAAAATTCTGCCTACGCACCGCTTTTACTATCATTCAAAGCATATTCAAAAGTGTATCCAATTCCGTTCCGAGCCGATTGAGGATTTCGTTTTTTACCTGTTCTTTCATCATTTTCTTTTTGCTTACGCTCCGAGAGCTTTCTTCAGGAGTAGAACTTGCATTGCTCTGCTCGCAAAATAATTGTAGTACAGGCACATCTAACGCTTGAGCTATGCGCTCTATCGTCGACAACTTAGGAATATTCTTGTACGTTTCCATTAAACCGATATAACTCGCCGATGTTCCGCTAAAAATCGACAATCTCGTTTGCGAAATCCCTTTTTTCTGCCGTATGCGCCGAATATTGTCTATCACCGTTTTTTCCAACGGAGAAATTTCATTTTCCATACTATCAATTTTGATATTATTTTTATGCTTTGTACTTGTCTTTTTGATAGTATTGTATTACAGTCTTTTCTATATTACTTTTTACTATCAAAAACAAAAGGAAAAGTATGCCTTTCATTTCATTATCATTTGAGATTTTCTTTATTATTTTGGTTTGCTTGTATCACAGTGCAGTTTATTTTGAAAAATATGCTCTGAAACTGCAAAGATTTTTGCTTTTAATCGCAAGTTTCGTATTTTATGCCGCTACGAATTTGCGATTTTTACCTTTTTTGCTTTATGCAATTATTGTATCTTATATATCAACTCAATTTTTGCAAAAGAATAAAAATAAAACAATACTGTTTATAGCAATTATTGCAGATTTGCTGCCGTTGTTATTCTTCAAATATGCGCCTATAGATTGGAAAGGGCATATATTGTTTCCACTCGGATTGTCGTTTTTTACATTCCAAAGCATAAGCTATATTGTTGATGTGTATAAATCAAAAATTGAAGCACAAAGTCTTTTTGATACCGCGCTTTTTATCAGTTTCTTTCCCTGTGTATCTTCAGGACCTATCCAGCGTGCAGAAAATCTTTTTCCTCAGTTGCAAAAAATACACCGATTCGATTATGAGAGCGCGACAGACGGCTTAAAGCTCTTTGCGTGGGGACTTTTCAAAAAGCTATGTATAGCGGATAAAATTGCACCTTATGTTAACTTTGTGTATGCAGATATTGCTGATATGTCTGCTTTTGCGCTTCTTACGGCGGTTTTTCTCTATTCGTTTCAGATATATGCAGACTTTTCAGGTTATAGCGATATGGCGATAGGAATAGCGAAATACTTAGGCTTCGACATTGGGAAAAATTTCGACAAGCCGTATTTTTCTACGTCTATCAGCGAGTTCTGGAGAAAATGGCACATCTCGCTTTCGTCGTGGCTTCGCGATTATGTGTATTTTTCTTTAGGGGGAAGTCGCGTCGCATTGCCGAGAGTGTATTTTAACCTTATGGCGACATTTATCGTAAGCGGAGTGTGGCACGGCTCGACAGGGAACTTTGTTCTATGGGGATTGCTGCACGGTGCATTTCAATGTATAGAAAAAACGATAAAACCTGTCTATTCAAAAGTTCCTGCAACAGCAAAAATGATAATTACATTTATTATTATTTCGTTTGCGTGGATTTTCTTTAGAGCTGATACGATAGCTGATTCTTTTGCAGTCATAAAAGGCATTTTACACATACATTCTGACGCATTTTCTTTATTGCAGATGAAAAACACACTCGGAGTAAAAGAAGCGATAAGAACAGCTTTTGCATTAAATAATGCCTCTTTTGGAGGCTTTAGCGGTATGGCAAGCACCCTTTTTGTTTTGCTTATTTTGGTCATTACAGAAATCGCAGGCAAGAAAGGCGTTTCTTTAACTAACTCAAAACATTGTGTCATTCGCTGGTTCTCGTATTATTCGCTTGCCTTGCTCATTATATTCTTTTTTCAAACAAGTATGACAAGCAATTTTATCTACAATAATTTTTAATCAATTTTTTAATCGAGGAATTTATGAAACGATTTATTTGTAAGCTCATTCTTTTCGTTTTTCCTGTTGCAGTGATATTTTTATTGCTAAATGCGTTATATGTGCGCACGAATTATTGGAAACATGAAAATAATACTGATAAATTTGTTAATGTACCTTATGATTTAGAGTTGGTGAACTTGGGGTCTAGCCACACTTGCTATGGATTAAATTATGATGTAGTTCCTGAACTAAAAGCGTGGAATCTTGCGAATGATTCTCAGCGGTATTTTTGGGATTACGGAGTGCTGAAAAACTATGCTGACCATTTAGCAGAAAATGCGATTGTAATAATACCGATTTCGTATTTTGGCGTTATCGCGCGCGGTGATTATTCGGAATATAGAAAGCGATATTATCGTATTTTGCCAAAAGAAGATATGGATTATTGGCTGCTCAAAGAATATATCGCATATTGCAAACTTCCGCTTCTGAGCGCAGGAGTAAACAGAATCCATATTTTCCGCGATATTCCAAAAGAGCGAATGACTGTGTTTTATGGGCGAGAAAAACATCTCGACGGAGAAGAGTTGTATACATATTGTGTGAACAAACATAAAAGGTGGACTGCAAATAATAAAGGCGAAGAGGGATATAAAGAAAATATAGAAGAAATATCTAGGATAATTGATTTTTGCTATGCACATCATTTGCGCCCTGTACTTATCACCGCGCCGATAACAGATGTACTTAACGAAATATATGAAGCTGATAATGACTTTTTTTCGACTTTCGAGCAATTTTCAAATGATTTGTGCCAAAAGTACGCAGGACTGATTTATCTTGATTATTCGAGAAGTGAAGATTTTTCGCCGTATCACGAGCTTTTTGCTGACGGCGACCATTTGAATAATTTTGGCGCAGAAAAGTTTACGAAACAGTTGATTTCCGACTTGAAAGCGCTCACCGAAATGCAATAAACTGCATTTATGCAAACGATACAAGTGATTCACCCGCTTTTGCCCGTGTGGAACAGCGAAAGCAGGATTTTAATCCTCGGGACAATGCCGTCGCCCAAAAGCCGCGAGGCGCGTTTTTACTATATGCACCCGCAGAACCGATTTTGGAGAGTGCTGGAAAGAGTGTTCGGCGAAGAAATCGGAAACACAATCGAAGAGAAAAAAGCGTTTCTGCTCAAAAAAAATATCGCGCTCTGGGACGTGCTCAAAAGCTGCGACATCAGCGGAGCGGCAGATGCTTCTATAAAAAACGCCACGGCAAACGATTTTTCCCCGCTTTTTGAATCCGCAAAAATTCAGCGCGTGGTTTGCACGGGAAAAACCGCGTTCGCACTGTGGCAAAAGCACTGCGCGCCGCTCTACGAAGCACAATTCGGCGTGGAGTCGATTTGTTTGCCGAGCACCAGCCCCGCAAATGCAAAATGCTCGCTCGAAATGCTCATCAGCGCATACCGCGCGGCATTGCGGTAAACAGCGTCTTTCGCATAATCAAAAAACTCAGTATACTTTTTTGCAGGAGAATACATACACTATGCGCACATTCAAATGCAAAAAAGCATACAAAATCACGATGATACTCTTTACCGTCGCCGCCTTTGTTTTCGCAATCACCACAGCAATCACCACATTCATTGCGCTCCACAAAGACGGCATACAAAACGCGGCTTTGGCGGTGGCGTTCGGCGTGTTTATGCTCCTCGTGCCAGCCGTGCTTGTGTGGTTTTGCGTCATTTCGTTTCATACAAAACTCGTGTTTTTCCCCGACCGATTTGTGTATCACACGCTCAAAAACGAAATCACCATAAAAGCCAAAAACGTGCGCTCGTTTTTTTACCGCCACGGTGTTTTGACCATCTTTTTCGTCCGCGACACACTCGACTAGATCGG
>CALBGU010000045.1 GCA_937893155.1 uncultured Treponema sp.
GCCTGTTTCGGATTCCGCAGAATTCAAGTCCGTTGTGGTGAAGTGGGAGAACAAGAGCCATAAAGATTATGTCCACGATATGCCAGTGCCGAATTTCGTGCGCGAGTACACTTGGGCGGATATGAAATCCGTTCCTGGAAAAAAAAGAGATGGAATGAACAGCAACTTGACGGAGGACTGGCTTCCAAAAGAATATTCTAAAATTCAGAATTCAGGTGTATATCAAATTTGTCATCAAATTCCATCAAGAAAAATCGGGCAGGGAGTATTCTTTTTGGATGTTGTATGCAACAACGGAAAAAATCCGATTTGCTATATTGATGATAAACAGCAAGCTACGATTGGAAGTTATGTCTGGTGTTATTTAGACAAAGTTGCAAATGGCTACCAAGCCTTTGATCCCCATGTTATAGGAAGAAAGGTCAATGTTTGTGGTTTTACAAAATCATTGCGTTTCCCTGCAATTACCGTATGGAACAACGGGCGAAGTATTTATGATTCAGATTGTCCTATAAAATTCAGACAGTATACACAAACAGTTCTTTCTAAACTTCAAAACTGCTTTGGAAATAATGTTCCAGAATGCGTCAAAAACGAATACATGTTTCTTCTATCCTGTATGCATAAGGATATGCCTGATTGGTTCTCTCAGTTTTTGCCTAAAATCCTTCTTCATGTTGAAAACCATTTTGATTATCCGAATTGGATTGCCTACGCTCTTGGCGACTGCTCAACAGACTGGCAAAAGGATTTGCTTGCTAAAACAATTTTTTTGATTTCTGATAATAAAAAATCATTGTATGCCATAAAGATACTTGCAAAAGCCTTGTGGCGTGTGAACGGCTTTGTGTTCAACTTGAATGCTGATAATGTCGAGAAAATTCTTTCGGCAATAAAATCTGCGCTTTATTCCAATGCAAAACGGAATTCCCAAGAACAGACTGCTGTATTTTCTGCTTGTCTTGAGTGCATTGTGGCTTTGTGCCGATTGAGAATGACAAAAGATGATGAATTACCAGAAGAAAAAATGCTCAAACTGCTTTCACCAGTAGAAAATGAATGTGTGAAGCATATTGTTGCAAAACTCAAAGAACTGAAAAACAGTAATGTTACAATAAAGACATTCCTTTCCTTTGATATTGACCGTCCTGCTGCTGACCGCACTCCTGAACTTTTGTATGCTGCACACGGCTACCTTTCTGGCGAGATTGATTCCAATTCAATCCGCGTGCTGGAAGCTGATTTTGGAGAATAAAATCTTGCATCAGTATAGAGGAATTTCTGGACGTGTTACAAAAGGGGTGATGTTACGAAAGGTATGTTGGGAAAAGAAATGTTTCAGGATTAATGAAATATAAAGCAGAAAGAAAGGCTTTAATGATGATAAAATAAAACAATTTCGTTGAAAAACAGCACGTTTTTTCTAAAAAATCTTCTGCATAAATGCCTTAATCTACAATTATTCTCTTCAAATCTTTTCGTAGCTCACTTTCACTAGGTACGGTAAGGGAGGAAATGTCTATAGAACTCGCAGAATCTTCTTTATCTGCGGTGTAATCGTCGTCATCACCGCTATCACTTGAGCAAGAGCAAAAAATCGAAGTCAAAATGAGAGCCAAAAACACTGAAAAAATCTTTCGCATAAAAAGCCTCCTGTATAAATATTACGAGTTAGCATATATTTTAACACAGATTATATTATCGTCAAGCATATACAAATAAATATTGTTAGCTTTTAGAATATATTTTCGTATGAGCTTACAAGATACGTTTGTTGACAACCTAAAACGATTTCGCAAAGAACGCCATCTCACGCAGGAAAAACTCGCCGAGCTTTGCAACACAGAAACGTCGTACATCGGGCAAATCGAGATAAAAAAACGCTTTCCGTCGCTGACGTTTGTCGAAAAACTCGCCGAAGTGCTCAATATTCCCGCGTATTATCTCTACAGACCCGCCGAAGATTTTTTGTCGGCGAAAAACCAGCAGATGCAGCAGGAACTTATTTCGGCGGTAACGCAAAACATTGCGGATATTTTCATCAAGCACGGAATGATTTAATATTTTTTGTTGCACAGGCACAGCCTGTTTCTCAAGGCACAGCCTGTTTCTCAAGGCAGCCCCTTGTATCTGTGCCGTCTTTCAATTACAATACAGGCGAGGGCTGTTTTTCCGTCATAGACGGTTTTGCAAGAGGCACAGCCTGTTTTGCGGAAAATCCCGAAGGCTTCTTTTTGGAAAAGTGAGCTTTGCGGAAAATCCCGAAACGTGTTTTTGAGAAAAAGTGGCTTTGCGGAAAATCCCGAAAGCTGTTTTTGAGAAAAAGTGGCTTTACGGAAAATCCCGAAACGTGTTTTTTGCGAAAAGTAACATTCGGGAAAATCCCGAAAGGAGAAAAAATGACTGAAAAAGAAAAACGAATATCACTGCACATCACGCAAAAACTCGAAGCGTGTGCGAAAAAAAATCTGCGAAAAATCATTATAACGCTTTTTGTAATGAATCTTGCCGAAACATTTTTTTTGCTCATCTGCACATCTTGGCGCGCCCGCCTGAATAATACCGTAGCAACATTCGGTATCATCGCGGCAACGATAGCCTTTCTTTTTGTGCTGATGATTTTGTTTTACGGGCTGAACGCAATGCTGCTTCGAATGGAACGCAACGATTTTGTCACGTTCGGCTTTTTGTTTTTGGGATTCAAAAAATTCCGCGCAATCGCAAAATACGCGCTCATTTTCACGCTGTTGATTCTGCTCGTCTGCGCCGTTTCAGTCGGATTGCTCACGGTCATTTCAAGTGCACTTCCTGCCGCAACAAAATTCGGCGTAATGACGTTCGGGTGGATATTCGCCCTCGTTTTGCTCGTCCTCATCGCGCTTTCCCTTATGCCGTGGTGTTTTACCTACTGCATTTTGGCACATGAGCCAGAAAAACAGCGCGCCGTTTTGAGCCGAAGCAGAAAATTGCTGCACGGACGCACGCGGTTGTTTTTTTCCCTCTTTTTTAAGAATCTTGGATTTCGCCTTCTTCGGCTTTTTGCCATTTGGTTTGCAATGATTTTGTTCACCGTCATCAGCTTAAAAGCACAATCAGCCCCCATTTCATTGATTTCGTCGATTTTCAGTTTTTTGTACATCTATCAACTCTATGTAACACAAGCATTTTTGTTTTTGCTCATTCCGATTATCTACGACGCATTTTTGAACGACAGCGTAGAAAATCAAGTCGATTTTGTTGACATAAAATGCTTAACAAGCGGAGAACATTCGTGAATATCCTCAAAAAATCCGTAAAAACCGAAACAATTATCAAAGGCTCGCGCTTTATTTCCGAAGCATTCCCCGTAAAAAATCAGCAGGAAGCCCGCGAAATCCTGCGCGCCCAAAAAGAAAAATACGCCGACGCAACGCACGTCGTCCACGCTTTTATTGCGGGCGAAACAGGCGGCATTATGGGTATGAGCGACGACGGCGAGCCGAGCGGAACGGCGGGAAGACCTGCTTTAGAGGTGCTCAAAGGCAGCGACATCACCAATATTTTGCTTACGATTACGCGCTATTTCGGCGGCACTCTGTTGGGCACAGGCGGGCTTTCGCGGGCGTATTCCGGCGGCGCAAAAGAGGTATTGGCGATTGCAGAAACCGAGCCTTTGGTGGCAAAATCCGCGTTTTCATTTTCGGTATCGTACGACAGATACGACGCGGTAAAACGCGCATTCAAGGATTTTCACATCGACATCACGAGCGAAGATTTTGGCACGGAAATCACCGTGAACGGCACGATTTTTTTAGATGAATCACAACAATTTGCCGCGCGCGTTTTCGACATCACGCAAGGAAAATCCACCGTTACTTTTTAGCACTGCAAAAAAGTGTGATAGTGTCGGAATGTATGCTTACCTTTTTTGTCATTCTGAGTGCGAAACACGGGAATCTATTTCAGAACCACTCGCTGAGCGAAGTCGAAACGTGTAGAAAAGAGTATCGCGACAAGGAGAGGCAACGACAGCGTATCTTTTGTTTTTTTTTGCAATTCTGATACCATAAAATGCAAACTAAATGCTTGTTTTTGCATTTATGGTGCAATAAAGGCAAAAACAAATGCTTTTTCTCGCTTTTATGGCATCATAATGGGCAAAAATGTTGTTTTTTGAGTGTTTTCTGTGCAAAAACTGCTCAAAAAATAGCACATTTTGAAAAAAGGTTGCCGCATCAAGTACGACAATGACAAAAAAAGCTCACGCCAATGACCGTTTTTTCCGCGCAAACGCTTATAGCAAATTTTTATCAAAAAGACGATTACGCCATTTATTTTTTCAGTGTACAATTTTATCAAGGAGTTTTTTATGAACGAAGTTATAAAAGCACTGAAAGAACGACGCAGTATCCGCAGATTTTCCACAAAAAGCGTGGAAAAAGCAAAAATCGAAGAAATCATTGACGCGGGTTTGTATGCCGCAAGCGCAATGGGAAAGCAATCGACGATGATTCTTGCCGTCACAAACAAAACCGTCCGCGACAAAATTTCGGCGATGAACGCGCGCGTTATGGGCAAAGAGGGCTTAGACCCGTTCTATGGTGCGCCGGTCATTCTGGTGGTTTTGGCTGACAAAAACTGGGCAAACAAAGTCTACGACGGCTCTTTGGTTATGGGCAATCTGATGAATGCGGCGTACAGCGAAGGTTTGGGCAGCATCTGGATTCATCGCGCAAAAGAAGAGTTTGAAAGCGACGAGGGAAAAGCGCTGCTGAAAGAACTCGGCATTGAAGGCGAATGGGAAGGCATTGGACACTGCGCATTAGGCTACGCGGAAGGCGATGCACCAAAAGCCGCGCCACGAAAAGACGGCAGAATACAGTGGGCTGAATAATTCACGCGCCTTTTTGCAAAACTCGCACGGCATTGCTCTGCGAGTTTTTTTTGTTTAGACCACTTTTTGAAATCTTTCTGATTAAAAACAAATGCGAAATCCCCGTTCAGACGGCTCAAGCGGCATCGAATGACATTCCGTGCTTTCAATGCGGATAAATCTATCGTCCCGAAGCCTCTTCACCAGCGCGGCAATCGCGCCCGCATCTCCCTGCGCCTCAAGCTCCACCGAACCATCTGCGCAGTTTTTCACCCAGCCGCTCAGCGACAGACTGCGCGCCTCAAACTGTGCCGTATAGCGAAATCCTACGCCCTGCACTCTTCCCGAAAATCTAAAATGCTGTCTCACCTCGTTTTCCATACGCCCACTATAGCACAAAAATCTGCCAGACGGAACAATTTTGGCGAAATGAAAAAAAACGATTCAGCTTACTATTCTCAAAAACAGCTAAAAAATGCAAAAAAGTATTGACTAATCTGAAAAAAGTAGAGTATATTCTCTATAGTAGTTACCGACTGTTCGGTTACCTATAGAGAATTATGGCAGAAAATACTAAAGAACGAATCCTACAAGCAGTTTTCTCTTTTTATCGCATACCGCTTTTTCGTGAGATTTCTCTTTCTGAAATCGCAGAAAAAGTAGGGATTACAAAAGCAGCGATTTTCAAGCATTTTAAAAACAAAGAAGCCTTGAACGATGCTTTGCGCGAAAAAGTGTATGCAGACATTTCTGTCGTTCTTTGCGAAATGCAGGAAAAATACAATAATTTGCAAGGCGATGAGGCTTTGCCGCTTGTAATCGAGTTCATTTCAGAACACCAAGAATATATGAATTATATCTTGAGCACGCTTGAAGAAGTTTCAGAAGACAGCTTTGTTTTGCAGCTGAAAAAATATGGCATAACGCTTTTAAACAATATTTATAACGATGACGGCACAATCAAAGATTTAGGCAAGTATTTTCAGAGCGTGTTTATCAGCACAACGATGTTTGTTTTCGTGGTTATTCGCCAAAATATCAACGAAATCACATGCTTAGGCGAAGATGAACGCTCGCTCAAAGAGTTTTCGCACAACCTTACACGCCTCATTTGCAGCGGCATAAACGGGAAAGACGCACGCATTTCTGTTTTGCGGCTGACAGAAATCGACAGCATTTGTGTAAAGAGCTTAGAGGGGCTTAAAGAAATTGACCGTGTACTTTTGGCTATTGCAAAAGTGGTGTCAAAATCGGGCTTTTCAAAAATTACCATAGACAAAGTCGCAAAAGAGTTGGGAATGGCTAAAAGCAGCCTGTATACATGGTTTGCGAACAAGAATGAAATGGTAAAAACGCTTATACAGGGCGAAATAAATCAGCTTTACACCATTATGGCGGAGAATATGCAAAAAATGCAGACTTCGGGCGAAAGACTTTATGTAATGCTGCAAACAGTATTGGCATATTTGACGAATCGACCTGAACTTTTGGACGTGGCGAAATGGCTTCAGATGTCAGACGTAGAACTGATAGATAATTCTGAAAAACAAAACGAAATTATGGACTTTTTTGCAAAACAAGAGATTTTGACAAACCTGCCAGATTTAGGGTTCGGCGAAATGGGAAATAATTTAGTGAAATTTTCGATTGGGTGGTTCTTTGCGCTGCCAGTTATGCTTTTGATTCACGGGCGGACGCATAACTTTTCAGCCCAGATTCTACAAGCAGCGATGAAAGATATGTATTTTATGGTGCAATTCGGGGTAAACAATGCAAACAAAACATAAGAAAGAGAAAAAAATAACAAATATTCTCGTTATGGCGGGAATTGCGATAGTAGGGGCGGCTATGATAGCTTGTATCACAGCAAGTGTATTGATAGCGTTGCATTTGAGATAGGAGGATTGAAATAGAAATGAATCTGAACAAGAAAATAGCGGCTTGGGTTTTGGCGTTTGCTTCTATGGGAATGGGGGCAAGTATAGGGGCTCAAGAGAGCGTGAAAGTTGAACAGTCGGTAACTCTTACGGTTGACCAAGCGGTAAGCTATGCGCTCGAAAACAGCCGCACACTCAAAAGCGCAGATATTGACCTTGAGATGAAAGAAAGAGCGGCAAAATACGGCTGGAATGTTCTGTTGCCTACCGTGCAAGTGAGCGGCACGATGAGCAGAGCCACGGAATATTCTCCGAGCAGTGCGGCAATGAGCCAACTCGGTGCAACGTTGCAAAATATAGCTTTACAAGCACAGGGGCTACCTGCAACAGCAACAGGAAAAACAGATTTTGCTGACGAGGAAGACCATTGGACTCCGGTCGGCAATGTGTCGATTGGGTGGAACTTTTCGCTTGCAATGCTCAAGCAGATAAAGGCGAGCAAAGTAGCATACGAAGGCGGCAAGATTTCTTTAGAGCAAAGCACAAATGAGCAAGTTCTTTCTATAAAGAAGCTCTTTTATGCTCTTTTGTTGCAGCAAGAAAGCCTAAAGATACAGCAAGCCACGCTTGAAAATTCCCGTCAGCGAATGGTGCAAGCGCAAACGAACTTTAGAAACGGTATTATTCCTGAGCTGAAATATTTGCAGACGCAGGTTGATTACGAAAACAAAAAGCCTGATGTGGACACCGCAGAGCAGAACTTGAATAATCAGCTTGATACGTTTGTGTTTTTAATCGGTATGCCTGTCGGTACACGTCTTTCGCTTGAAGGGGAAATTAATCCGCACTACATCGAAGCCGACGCAGACAAGTTAATTGAGCGATACGGCTCAAACAGCTTAGAGATAAAGGCATTGCAAAATAATGTTGATTCTCTCAAAGAGAATATGAGCGCAATCGATTTACAAACGTGGACACCAGCCTTGAGCATAAATTATGCTTGGCAGCCTGCATATATCGGCGAAGACGGCGCATTCCACTTCTTCAAAGACCTCGGCAAAGATGACAAGTGGTACGACTCAGGGGCTTTGAGCTTTACGCTTGCGTGGAATTTGACAAATGCGCTCCCGTGGTCCAGCAATCAGCAAAAGGCGAAAGACATCAAGCAGAATCTTTTGAAGTTAGAGATTTCGCTTGATATGCTCAAAGAAAATCAAAAAGTGGCTGTTCGCAAAGCGGTCGATACGCTCAATCAGGCTCGGGCTCAGATTGAAGCGATGGAAAGAAATGTCAGCTTGGCTCAGCGGGCTTACGATATGACGTATCGCGCATATCGCAATGGAACAACAGAACTTCTTGATTTGCGTGATTCAGAGCAATCGCTTAATCAAGCAAAACTCGGGCTTGTGAATCAGAAATATAACTATATGACTGCATTGCTCGATTTGGAAAATACGCTTAATGCGGATTTGACTTCAGAAAGGGAATAGGAGATAGAAATGACTGTTTTTTCAAAGACATCGAAGATGTATTTTACAAAAAGCATAGTTCTTTTGGCTGTTGCGAGTGTAACGCTCGTTTCTTGCAAAAAGCCTTCAATAGGTGCAACAAAGGCTAACGAAGAAATCGAGGCGATTTATGCGGTCAACGCATTCCGCACGACAGAGGGCAATATGGACAACTACCTTGAGTTCGGCGGCGACGTGGCGAGTGTGAGCGCGGTTGCTGTTATGCCTGATATGGCGGGAAAAGTTTCTCGTATCCGCTTTAGCGTGGGCGACACGGTAAAAAAAGATGATATTATTGCGTATGTTGACGCGAGCCGTCCTGGTATGAACTACAGCGCAAGCCCTGTAAAAGCTCCGATTGCAGGACGCATTACAGCCATTCCGCCAACGGTGGGAACGATGGTGAGCCAGCAAACCGCGATTGCAACCATCAGCAACACAGATATTCTTGAAGTGAAAATCAACATTGCAGAACGCTTTATTAGCCGCATTAAAGAAAAGCAAAACGCTATCATTACATTCGACGCATATCCTAACGAGAAGTTCGAGGCGTATGCGCACGAAGTCAGCCCTGTTCTCGACACTTCTACGCGAACAATGAGCGTAAAACTTCGCTTTAACAAAAAGGACGACAGAATTAAAGTCGGTATGTACGGCAGAGTAAAACTCATCACCGATACTATTCAAAATGCGCTTATCGTGCCTACAACTGCAATCGTGCAGAAGAACGAAGAGCCGTTTGTATATGTAGTTTCTAACCGCAACGGTTCACAGGCAAGCGTTAGGCTGCAGAAAATTGAAGAGGGAATCACCGTTGATAATATGACAGAGATTATTGACGGCTTAGTGGCAGGAGATGAAATCGTTATAAAAGGTCAATCTCTTTTGAACGACGGCTCTAAAGTAAATGTTATCTCTGTTTCAGAGCTTGACTAATCGGGAGTAGCAAATAGATGACTATATCAGAACGATGTGTAAACAAGCCAGTTACGACACTGCTTGTGTTTTTAATTATGATTGCATTGGGCATTTTCTGTACATTCAAAATGCCTGTCGATATGTATCCTGATATGGACTTGCCGTATATGCTCGTTATGACGACATATAAGGGCGCAGGTCCTGAAGAGGTGGAACAAAGTCTCACGAGAACGCTCGAAAGCACTCTTTCGGGACTTTCGGGATTAAAGCATATTCAATCTCGCTCAATGTCGGGAATGAGTATGGTTATTCTCGAATTTAATTTCGGCACAAATCTTGATACGGCGGCAAATGAAATACGCGATAAGATAGACCTTGTGCGCTCGTATTTGCCAACCGACGCGGACTCTCCGACGACCATCAAGGCAGACCCGTCTCTTATGCCGATTATGACGCTCACCGTGTCGGGAAACCGCACCCCAGAGGAACTTCGCTCGTATGCAGAAGATATTATCGCGCCGAGATTAGAGCAGCTCGATGGTGTAGCTTCGGCAAACGTTTCGGGCGGACGAGAAAAGAGCATTAACGTAGATATTCCGCGCGACCGCCTTGAAGCATACGGGCTTTCAATTAGCTCGGTGGCTCAGATGATTGCCGCGCAAAACGTGCAGTCTTCGGGCGGAACTATCACTTCTGGCGACCTCAACTATTCGATTAAGACAAACGGAAAATATCAAAGCATTGACGACCTCAAAAACACCGTTATCTCTTACAAGGTAAGCGGAACGGGTGAAGTGCGTACAATCCGCCTTCGCGATGTTGCAGATGTGTACGAAGGCTACAAAGACGAAAGCACTTTAGCCTATCTTGACGGCGAGCCGTGCGTTATGCTGGGGGTTCAAAAGCAGTCTGGCAAAAACAGCGTTACCGCCGCAAAAAACGTGCGAAAAGCAATGAAAGATTTGCTTGCCGATTTGCCAACCGACGTGGATATTAAAGAAACCTCGAACACAACCGACATCATCGAGCAGACAATTAACGAAGTTGTAAACTCTGTTGTGCAGGGTGCGCTTTTGGCTGTTGCAATCTTGTTCATCTTCTTGCGCTCGCTCAAGAGTACGATTATCGTCGGTCTTTCTATCCCGATTTCTGTAATGATTACCTTGATGCTGTTGTATTTCCAAGGCATCACCATCAATATGATTTCTATGGCGGGCTTATTGCTCGGTATCGGTATGCTTGTCGATAACTCAATCGTTGTTCTTGAAAACATCTATGCGTACCGTCAGCGCGACGCAAAGCCAAAAGTAGCGGCTATTTTGGGTTCTCAAGAAATGATAAACTCTATTATGGCTTCTACGCTTACCTCTGTTTGTATCTTCCTTCCTATGCTTTTGTTCAAAAAGACATTGGGCATTATGGGACAGATGTTCAACGATTTGGCGTATACAATCATCTTCTCTCTTGTTTGTTCGCTCATCGTTGCTATGTGCCTTGTGCCTGTGCTGACTTCAAAGTATATGAAAATCGACAAAATCGTTGACGAGGGAAAATCAGGGCTTGGCTATTCGATAAACCGCGCATTCAACCGCTTTTTCGATTCTCTCGATACACATTATGCACGCGGTGTGCGCTTTGTTTTGCACCATAAGGCAGCGTGTATCGCAGTTCTTATCGTCTTGTTCTTTGCTTCGATTTTTGCGATTAAGTTCGTCGGCTTTATCTTTATGCCAGAAACAGCGTCTAACACCGTCGGAGTGTCCTTTACACTGCCGCAGGGAACAAAGCTCGAAGTTACCGAAGACACCGTTCGCGAACTTGAGCAGATGACAAAAGACGAGCTTGTCGGCGTGAAATACGTTACCGTTTCTATCGGTGGCTCAAGCTTCATCTCTTCGAGTTCTGAAACAAACACAGGTTCTATCACATGGACGCTTTATCCTCCAGAAGAGCGACTTCCAGGATACGACAACGAAAAGACGGCTAAAGCAAAGCTCCGCAAATACTTCGATAAATTCCCGGGCGCAGACCTTGCTTTTGCTTCAAATGCAAACAGTGCCTCTTCTTCAAGCGGTATGAGCATAAAAGTAAAAAGCGATGACCTTGAACTCGTGCGCTCAACGGCGATAAAAATCGAAAAGCTGTTAAAAGAGGAAGGCGGCGATTATATCACCGAAGTTACAAGCGACCAGCAGGACGGACTTCCTGAAGCAGAAATCATCGTAGACCGTGCGAGAATGTATGAGTTCGGGCTCAATATTCACTCTGTCGGCGCAGAAATTGCGGGAGCTATCAACGGAACAACAGCCAGCCGCTTCACCAAGAACGGAGATGATATTGATGTCGTTGTCCGATTGAGTGAAAAAGACAAAACAAGGCTGGGCGACCTTGATTCTATCTCTGTGGTTAACTCGCAGGGTCAGCGCATTCCGCTTTCGAGTTTTGCGCATTATCGAAAGACGACCGCTCCTGTAACGATTTACCGCGAAGACCAATCTCGTATTATCAATGTTACCGCAAAGCCGATTTCAGGGCTTTCGCTCGACAAGGTGCAAGCAGGGGTGAAAAAGCTCATCGACGACAATATCCCGAAAGAAGACGGCGTTACCATTTCATTCTCTGGCGATTATGAAGATATGATGGAAGCTGTCGTGAACTTTGGTCTTATCATCATAATGGCGGCTATCCTTGTATTCGTTGTTATGGCAAGTCAGTTTGAATCGCTTATCGACCCGTTCATTGTTATCTTGACAATTCCGCTTTCGTTCATCGGTGTTGTCGCGATTTACGCACTCACAGGCAATCAGCTCAACATCGTTACGATTATGGGTATGCTTGTTCTTGTTGGTACAATCGTTAACAACGGTATCGTTCTTGTTGACTATACAAACCTTTTGAGAAAGCGAGGATTTGAGCTTGAAGAAGCGTGCGTGCAGGCGGCAAGAAACCGACTTCGCCCGATTTTGATGAGTACGCTCACGACCGTTATTTCATTGATGCCGATGGCGTTCTTCCCTGGCGAAGGCTCTGCGTCTATGCAGCCGATTTCGCTCACGGTATTCGGCGGAATGACATTCGGTTCTATAATGACGCTTTTCCTTATGCCGACGGTATACTTTATTGTCAATAACCGCAGATTAAAGAAAGCGGCGAAGAAGAAGGCAAAAAAGCTCGCTCGGGAAGAGGCGAAAAAAGGCAATGTGCGAAAGACACGCGGCAAAAAGTTCGACGTGGCATTGACAACAACAGATGGCGAAGAAGTGCGTATCGCGACAGACGGCGGTGAGGGGGATTTGAACCCAGAAGAAAAGAAGCTCTCTGCAGTCCGTATTGAAATGCAAGATGAAAAGCCGCAAGATGATTCGGAAGCAGAAAGCACTGAAGAGGTGAAAAAGCCTGCCCGAAAGCCGCGCGCACGAAAACAGACAGAAGCTCAAGAACAATCTGCTGCAGAAGAGCCTGCACCTCAAAAGCCGAAGCGCACCACGCGAAAGCGCACGGCAAAGCCAAAGTCAGAAGATGTTGCAGCGGCAGAAGAGCAGAGCGAGGAGGAATAACGAATGGCAAAGAAAAAGGTTGATGAGCAAGCGGAGACTGACAAGCAGCGCGTTCGTATAGAGATAATATTCTCGCAGGCGTTGGAAGAGGATTTTCAGGAAGAGTTTGCAGACAACAACGTAGGCAAGCACTATACGAAGCTTTTTCCCGTGATGGGAGCAGGCTTTTCTAATCCGAGATTAGGCGATGCGATTTGGCCGCAGTTGAATATGATGTACATCATCTATTGCGACAGCGAGGAAGCCGAGAAAATCAAGATGATTATCTCAAAGCTCCGCGTTGTTTACAAAGATGAAGGCATTGCGTGCTTCATCTCGTCCGCAGAAGAATACTAAAAGCACAAAATCAGCAAAGGGCATAGGCGTATTAAGAAACCTATGCCCTTTGTTTTCGCGCAAGTTATTCGCTGTCTATCGCACTTTTGAACCACGCTAAAAAGGTTGTGTCTGCGCCCTTGTCGTCTAGTTCAACCCAGCAATGTTCTCTTGAATCAAGCTCCACATTGACCGACGATTTGCAAAACCGAGCCAAAGTTCGCCCTGTCTTGTAGCCCTGTTCATAAATGCCCTTGTCATACTTTGCAATTTTCCAATAAAAGCGTATCGGCAATACATTCATCACCTCCCACGCCGTTGGTCTGTAATATCCGCTGCCAGAAATAACCGCCTTAAACAGAGCAGGCTCATAGCAAGCCAGTTTCACCACAAACTCCGCGCCCTGCGAATGTCCAAAGCCGATAATGCACTTTCTATCAATGCACTCGTTTCGCGCAACAAAGTTCTGCAAAAACAAACTCACATCATAACAATTCGTAAAATAATCCCCGCGCGAATGAAGCACCAACACCGCGCATTTTTTAATGCTTTGGATTTTATCGTCAAGAAACATACGCCCAAATTTTTGCCGAGATGCATATTTGTCGTTTGAGCCGTGAAACGTTACGATTAAAGGCAATTTTGCGCTTTCATTATGCCTGTCGTTTCTATACTCGCTCGGAATATACAGATAATATTCAAAGCCAGCGGGAACAGTTTCATAAAACCATTTTGAATCGTCAAACAATGTCTTTGCCCAAAAGTAATCTGCGTCAAACGTGATTTTCAGCTCTTTTCGCCGATGAACTTTTTCGTTGAGCAAAATGAGCAAAATCAAAAGAAAAGCAAAAAATACGCTGGCAATTACAGCCCAGATTCTCTTTCTTCTCTCCATCGCTGTGCCTCCGCTCGTAATATGCCCTTTTTACAAATATAAAGCCAAAAAGCACAATGAAAAACAAAAAAAGCGTTTTTGGTCGTTGCGTATACTAAATTTAAAAGATAATAAGAATTTAAGGGTGTCGCACCATCATTTTTGCTAGATTTTTAGTCCAAAATAACAGATAATATAGAATATGGGTTCTCAAGATAATTTTTCAACACAATTATTACAGGCATTAGATGCAAAAGCCTCATGGTTCGATACGGTAGCATTGCCGAAAGTTTTAGAGAATTATCGTCTTCACAGTTCCTGCGTCCAAAATTTACTCGGTGCGCTGATAAAAAAATCAATTATAAATGCCGACCCGTACAAGCATGATAAAAAGATTTCCAATATCATAATTCCTGACAATACGGAGTTTTCAGAAGGAGAACGAGCGGCTGTAATCGGGCTTCGACTTTCGGATTATGACAGTATGATTGATTTTTTGTGCAATTATTTCAAATTCTCCGTTGCACACGTTGACCTCAATCGCATAAATAAACTGCTTGCGTTGAACAATACTTTTTTGTGGAGCAATTTTTCAACGAACAACCCAAAGCCGAATACTCACGGGCTTGCTACTCTTGTAGCGCAGGCGCGAAGCGGCGCAGACCCGCTTACTCAGAGCCTTTTTAACGACAGCATCAGCAAATCGGCAAAAGCAATAGAGGAAATAAACGCAACGCTAGGAGAGCTTGCCGCATTCCAGCGCGAAATGTACAAAGGGCAAGTCCGAAAAAATGTTTTTGAACACCCTGCATTTGACAAAGAGGCTGCTTTTAAATCCGAAGTGGCAATGCTCGATATAATCAGAAAATTGTTGCCTGCCGTTTTGGGCAAAAAGAGCTACAATGCAGAACTGGTCAAAGAGCTTCTTGATGAAGAATTTGCACCAGACAAAGAAAAACGCCGTGCAGAAGTGCTCAAAAAGCTCGAAGTGAAAACAGAGCGAAAGCAGAAAAAAGTGCAGAAAGTCAATACGAAAGAGATGATTCTCGATGCACTCAGAACGCTCGGCGCAATTTCTCCGCAGTTGGTTTCTGTGATAGACAAAATCGGCTTTAACCACAACGTGCTTCAGGGCGAAAAAAATTCGTTTTTTGATAAACTCAAGACGATTTTTCGGCACGCTTTCAATATAAAAGAGCCGCCGACGGTCTACGAAATCATTGAGTTTAATCGCTCAACGCAGCAAAAGCGCAAGGTTACCATTGATTATAACGATTTTATGACGAGTTTAAACCGCCGAAATCGCGTTTATGCGTCGTTCTCACAAAAAAATTCACAGGGCTATCAGCGTGTTGCAAATATCGAAGAAGCAAAAATTCTTGATTTTGTGCAAAAGCAAACTTCTGAATGTCAGTCTTTGGTAGTACAGCTCAACGCGCTTGATGAATTTTTTAAGACAACGTGCGCTCCTCAAAACAAATCGCGAATCAAAGGTATGAAAATGGACATTGAAGCGATGAAAAATGCGCTTGCAAATGTAAACCAGAGGCGCATCGAATACGTTTCTTATATTGAAGAACAAACTCAAATGAAAAAACTTGGAATTACTGACGATGAATAGAATGAAATCTCATTTTTTGAAAAAAGCAACAGCATGTGTCGCGGCGTTTCTTTTGGCAGGCATAGCTTTTTCAGCAGATGATGCAGAAAAAAATGACCGCCTCGAACCGCAGCGCGTGCTGAATATGATTGATTTTTTGCACGAATACGATTTAAATCCGCATACAGCGGCGTATACATCGGAAGCCCAGTTGATGACTGCGCTTTATGAGGGGCTTTATTCATACAATCCCGTAACATTGGAGCCTGTACCCGCTTTGGCAGAATCGTTCAAAGTTTCGAGAAGCCGATTGCGCTGGACATTTACCATCAGAAAAAACGCAAAATTCAGCGATGGCTCTGCCATTACAGCGCAATCAGTGCGAGATTCGTGGCTTACCTTGCTTGAAAATCCGCAAGCCTCGTATTCATCGCTTTTGGACTGCATTGAAGGCGCAGAAGATTTTAGAACCGGCAAGGGCAAAAAAGAAGCCGTCGGAATCATTGCAAAAAATGCCTCGACGCTTATCGTTACTTTAAATACGCCCGCTCCGCATTTTCAGCGTCTTTTGTGTCATCACGCATTTGCGGTTGTGCCAGCAAAAAACGGCGTATACTCGGGCTCTTTTGTGCTCAAATCATACGAAAACGGTATTTTGGAATTGACCAAAAACCAAAAATATTGGGATTCAGAAAACGTTGCACTTCCAGAAATTCACATCGAGCAATCTGGTGACCCAGACGAAAATACGTTCGCAATCAATACAGGAGCGGCAGATTGGGTTACCGGCAACATCGAACCAAAATCGCTGATAAACACCAGAAATGTGAATATGGCAGCCGAATATGGAACTCAATTTTTGTTTTTCAAATGCCAAAATTCGCCTTGGAACAACGCAGAGTTTCGCCAAGCGCTTTTGGCAGCAGTTCCATGGGCAGAGCTTCGTAGCAAGGCTGTTGTAGGCGCGGAAACGCTGATTTATCCGCTGTCAATGTATCCGAGCGTAACGGGCTACAAGGACACAGACATTGATGAAGCATTGGATTTGATGAAAAAAGCGCGTGCAAAAGCCGGTATCAATAATAAAAAGGAAATCGAACTGGTGATTGCTTTAAGCGAGGAAGAATCAGAGAACAGATTTTTTGACCTTCTTTCTGCCGCTTGGAAACCTCTCGGCGTAAAGGTAATAGCGCAAAAAACGCCCGTGGAAAATTACCTTGCAAATATCAAAAATTGGAATGCAGACCTTTTTTTGTATTCTTGGATTGGCGATTTTGCAGAGCCACTTGCATTCTTGGAATTGTTCCGAACGGAATCAAAATTGCGCGAAACATCGTGGACGAATGCTGAATACGACCGATTGCTTTCAGAAGCATCGCTCATTTCAGATACCGCAGAGCGTTATCGCGTATTTGCAAAAGCTGAACAACTTTTGCTTGACGAAGCCGTAATTCTGCCGATTTCACACCCTGTCAGTTTCCACATCATCGACACAAATGTGGTGGGAGGCTGGTATTCTAATGCGCTTGATGTGCATCCTTTCAAGTATCTTTACTTAAAAAAGCCGCAAATTACGGTACAAAATCTTGTTTTTGCAAAATAAAGTCTTTGCCGCCTGTTGCTCAATAGGCGGCAAAGTTTTATAATAAGTTCTCGCATTTTCTTTTAGGGGAATAAATATGGTAATTCTTACGTTAAATTGCGGTTCATCTTCCGCAAAGTATCAGGTTTACGATTGGGACAACAAAGACGTTCTTGCAACAGGCATTGTTGAGCGAGTTACACAAGACGGTTCGGTTATTACGCACAAGCCAAAGGGAAAAGACAAATTCGTTCTCGAAAGCCCGTGCCCCACGCACAAAGAGGCAATCGAGTTGATTTTGAATGCAATCACAGACAAAGAGCACGGCGTTATCTCCGATATGAGCGTTATCGGTGCTGTCGGTCATCGTGTGCTCCACGGCGGCGACAAATTCACCAAGAGCGTTAAAGTTACGCCCGAGGTTCTCGAAACATTCCGTTCAGTGCAAGATTTGGGACCGCTCCACAACCCTGCAAACATTATGGGTATCGAAGCAGCACAGAAAGTGCTTCCAAACGTGCCGCACGTTGCTGTTTTGGACACCGCTTGGCATCAGACAATGCCTGCAACAAGCTATCGTTACGCAATTCCAAAGGAATGGTACGAAAAATACAGTGCACGCCGCTACGGTTTCCACGGCACAAGCTTTTTGTACACTGCGAAACGTGCGTCAGTCCTTTTGCACAAAGCTCCAAAAGACACAAACGTTATCATCGCGCACGTCGGCAACGGCGCTTCAATGTGTGCCGTAAAAAACGGTCAGTGCTTTGATACATCAATGGGAATCACACCGCTTGAAGGTTTGGTCATGGGAACTCGCACGGGCGATATGGACCCAGCGCTTCCGTTCTACATTATGCGCAAAACAGGAATGAGCGCCGCGGAGATGGACACCGCAATGAACAAAAAATCAGGTTTGCTCGGTTTGACAGGAAAATCAGCAGACCGTCGCGATGTTGAAACGCTCGCAAAGCAGGGCGATGAGGATTGTAAACTCGCACAGGAAATGGAATGTTATCGCCTCAAGAAATATTTTGGCGCATATATGGCAGCCATTGGTCCTGTTGACGCAATCGTCTACACGGCAGGCGTCGGAGAGCATTCTCCTTTGATTCGCGGAAAAGCGTTGGAAGGCTTGGAGTGGCTCGGCGTGAAAATCGACCCAAAAAAGAATGCGCTCGCAAATACTGGCAATGCCGAAATGTGCATCAGTGCAGATGACAGCAAGGTCAAAGTTTTTGTTATTCCAACAGACGAAGAGCTTGTTATGACAGAAGATGCATTTGCGATTATGAACGGAACATACGACGTTCACACGAATTTCACCTATTCATTCCAAGACCCGTCTTACAGAAACAAGGCGCGAGAAGAGGGCTTGAAGAAAGACTTGGAGAAAAATCCGGAGTTGGCAAGCATTATCGTACGCCCCTAACGTAAGATAGCCAATAAAAAGGACTGCCAAAGTCACGGCAGCCCTTTTTGTTTTGACCATCAAAAAGCAAGATTCATTTATACATCGACAGCGTTGAAAAACGATACCCATTATCAACTAATTCGCCGTACATCTCTGAAAGCAATTTCGGGATAATATCAGACGATTTATCAATATGCCCAATCATAACAGCCTTGCCATTTTTATTGGCGACAGCCAACCCGCGATATATTTGCTTTAAAATCGCATTCCGCTCTACCTCATTATCAAGAAAAACATCATTTGAAAATATCGTTAAACCCAAAAGTTGCGCCGCCTGCGGAGCTTTTGTTGCAGAAGTGGTACGCGAATCAAGAAAATAAATATCCTTTTCTTTTACCACCTGCAATACATCAAGCATTTTCACTAAATCGCTCGTTATCAAAGACCCCTCGTGATTGTTCATTCCTGCAATCTGCACGCCGAGCGAATCTATATTTTTTCGCAGTTGCTCTTCAATAGAATACGAATCCATCTCGGGCAAAATCGCACCAGGACCAGGATTGATACTCAAATTTACCGCTTGCATAGGCTGATGAAGCATAATTTCTTTACCTTTTTTAGAAAGCTCCAGCGCACAATCTCTTGAATGTGGCAAATACGGCAAAACAGCCACCGTAAATGGAAACGGCATTTTCGCCGTGTATTTTTGCAGTTTCGTTAAACTTTGCCCCGCATCGTCAAAGATAAAAATGAGCGTTGCACCGTTTACAGCCGCAGGAATATCAAATTTATGCACCTTCACAGGTTTGGGAGTCACAGCCGCCACTTTGGGTTCTTCAGTATTTTCTTCCGCAATTTCTTGCACATCGTTAGCATTTGCTGTATTCGGAAGCGGAAAACTTTCTGCAACTTGCGCAGAATTCTGTATTATTGGTGCAGATTGTTCAATATTTTCTTCTATAATAGGAGTATCTTTTTTTTCAGTTTCTTCCACATTTGAAACTGCAGTGCTCGTAACCGAAGACGGTTTTGTTACAATGCACAAAAGCATTAAAATCATCGATGCAATAACAATAATCGTTCCAAGAACCCAAATCTTCCAAAGCTGCCCGTTGCGCTGTTTCACCAAAAAACTCCCGCAAAAATAATAGTATCATTTTATTCTTTTTAGATTTTTATGTCCACTAAAACAAATAAAAACAGCCCATCTTTTGATAGGCTGTCTATAAAATCTTACCTTATCTTTCGACCATACTGAGCTGTTTAACAGCTACGTTCGCTCTCATACGGCGCAAAGCGCGAAGCTCCATCTGTCGAATTGTCTCGGCGGAAACCCCCAGCATTGAACTGATTTCTCGAAGCGTTTTTGGTCGCTGCTCACAAGCAAAATTATAGCGGTGATAAATAACCTTCTGTTCTTTTTCTGGCAACGTATTGATGAGGTCAAAAACCTCTGCCCGCCCTTCTTTATCCATCATCTTTTTTTCTGGTGAATAAGTAGAATCCGGGAGCAAATCCCCTATTGACGAATTATCGTCCTCGCCACATTCGCTATCCAAACTCGTTACCATAAACGCATATTGCATCGCATCTTTTATGGTCTTTTCAGGAAGCCCCATATACACGGAAAGCTCTTCAAGAGACGGCTGATGACCAGTTTGCTGCAAAAGATACTGCTCGGCAGTTGCAACGTGGCGGATAACTTCGTCTTTTCGGTGAGGAAGCGCAATCGGTGTGCAACGATTATGAAGATAACGCAACATATACTGCATAATCCATGAATAAGCGTATGTTGAAAAGCGCGTTTTGAACGAATAATGAAACTTTGCAGCAGCTGTTATCAAGCCAAGATTTCCCTCTTGAATCAAATCCATCATACAATCTTTTGATACATTCAGTTTCTTTGCAATACTAACAACAAGACGCAAATTGCTTTGAACCAGCAACATTTTCGCCCGTGAATCACCGCTTTCGATTCGTCGCGAAAGCTCGACTTCGTTTTCGTAAGACAGCAACGGATACTTTTGGACTTGATCCATGTAGCTGTTGAAAACTTCCTTCTCCATAAAAATTTACCATCCTTTTTTGTGTGTATGCAAGTTATAAAGCAAATAACGTGCCAACTTCATAAATGAGAATAAAAATACAATATATTTCAATATAAAATCTATAATAAATTTTTTCTTTTTGGGACAATGCTATAAAACATAAAATATTATTAAATATATATTAAAAATTTTCTCTAAATGCAGAAAAATTTTAGCAATATTCTGCAAAATTTATATTTTTCACAAAAATAACAATAAATTTTTATCATTTTCATATATTTATAAGATTATTCTGTTTTTTCCATAAAATTGTCTATATAATTTTACACCTGTATTATTTTTTAGACATAAGATAAGAGTATCTTTTTGTAGACACTTTTATGGAATTTGACAGATTTTTTGAATTCAGCTAAAAATATAAAGACATATTACAGAAAAATTGATAGAATATGACCGTTAGGAGTTTTTTATGTATGTAACTTGTCTTGATTTGGAAGGTGTGCTCGTTCCTGAAATTTGGATTGCCTTTGCTGAAGAAACAAAAATTCCTGAGCTGCGGCGCACAACCCGCGATGAGCCGGATTACTCAAAACTGATGAATTTTCGCATCGGGATTTTGAAGGAACACGGTCTTGGGCTGAAGGAAATCCAGCAGACGATTTCGAGAATTGACCCGCTCCCCGGCGCAAAGGAATTTTTGGATTCATTGCGCTCTGTTTGTCAGGTGATTATTTTAAGCGATACGTTTACGCAATTTGCCTCTCCTCTGATGGCAAAACTGGGGCTTCCAACGATTTTTTGTAACGAACTCATTGCGTCTGACAGCGGAGAAATCACCGGCTTTAAATTGAGGCAGGAAAACGGAAAATTCCATGCAGTAAAGGCACTGCAATCCATTGGATTCGACACGATTGCAAGCGGCGACAGTTTCAACGACCTTGCGATGATTAAGGCTTCAAAAGCAGGCTATTTGTTCCGTTCCACGCAAAAAATCATCGCAGATAATCCAGAAATTCCCGCTTTTTCTGAATACCGAGAACTTTTAGACGCGATAAAAGAGCAAATTAAGCGATAATTGCAGAAAGCAGCAACAAAATCGCAAGAAAAACAATATTTATCACCGAAAACCAGCCAAGATATGATTTTTTTGGCTGGTTATTTTTGTCTTCACTGTAAATTTTATACGAAATCAAACTTGCCAGCGATGCAACCAATGTTCCAAGCCCGCCAACATTCACGCCGACCAAAAGGCGCGGAATGGATTCTGCAAAAGGGCTTAACAGCAGCGCACTCGGCACATTGCTGATGATTTGGCTTGAAAAAACAGCCGAAAGAATTTCGTTTCCTTGCACAGCGTTTTCAAGTGCCATTCGGATAGGCTCAATTCGAGAGAGGTTTCCCGTAAACACAAAAAATGCGCTAAACGTCAAAAGCAGCATATAATCCACGCGCCGAAGCACATTTCGGTCTGTGATTATAAAAAATCCTCCTGTTACCAGTGCGCAAATGCTTTTGGGAACAACACGCATAACAGAAAGCAAACACAGCACAAAAAGCGCTAAAACGGGGATTATCCGTAAATACGAAAGGCGATGAGAACCGCCTTTGCAGACGGCGGCAACATTCATTTTGGTATTCGGGACAAAAAGCAGCGCAACAGCAAGCAGCACCGCAGACGCAACCGTATACGGAAGCAAAATGCACATAAAATCAAAAACGGTGCAATTCATTTTTGAAAACAGGTACAAATTTTGCGGATTTCCAATCGGGAAAAGCATACTTCCCGTGTTTGCAGCGACGGTTTGAAAAATTACCACCAGCATTTTTACATTTGAAGGCGCAGACGAAAGCAAAAGCAGTGCAAACGGCACGAATGTCAGCAGAGCAACGTCATTTGTGATAACCATACTGGAAAAAAAACACAACGCCACAAGCAAAGCCGACAACATTCGCAGCGAATTGACCGCAGAGCACAATCGCGCGGCAAATGCGTCAAAAAGCCCGTATTTTCGAAGCGATGCTACAACCGCCATCAAACTGAATAAAATAAAGAGCGTACCAAAATCGATATAGTCCGCATATTTTAAATCAGGACGGACAAAAAATGCACTCACCAGCGCGCACAAAAAAGCGACCGAAAACACCGCTTCTCTTTTTATAAATGCAAAAAATCGTTTCATTTTTAGCCAGCAGGGTATGCTTTTACCCACTCATCAAGAAATTCGAGCATAAATTGTTGAATATCGCTGAAGTATTTTTTTTGGAATCTGCACGCAGGAATTCCGATATAGCGGAAATGCCAACATTCCCATTTGTAGCCCGTAACGTCCTCGTAGCCGTCGGGGAAACTTAAGCTCCAGCCGTATTCTGCCGCGTGTTCGTAAAGCCATCGACATTCTTTTGTGTAAAAAAAGGTTTCGTCTATTGAGCCAAAATCCACAGCCGTGCCGAGTTGATGCTGGCTTGTTCCGGGACGGGAAGATTCGCGCTCTGCCTCTTCTTCGCCGTCTATCTGCACCCAGCGGTTAAACACCGTCTTTTGGTATTCAAACGAGCGATACGCCGAATTCACCGGCAATTTTATGCCGCTCTTGATTGCCGCAGCCGCCATCGTGTCCAGCGCAACCGCCGCGTCCCGCCGAAGATAAATCCCCGCACGCCCCACCGTGTACGTTGAACCTGTTGTGAGCTGCACAAGGTCTGACGGCGCATACCCCGCAGGCAGATAATGCTTTTTATCGCACAAATACAAAAGCGATACGCCGTCTCGCACCGAAGAGCGATAAAATTGAGCGGCAGACAAAACATCGGACAAAAAAACATCAATATTGTCGATTTTTATTGCCGCCTGCGCCCGCGGAGAAAGCCTGGCAACCACACTCCGCACCGCTTCCAATTTTGCATTTTCCCGCGCTTTTTGCTCCATCGCCTGCGCGGCTTCAGCTTCTTTTGCGCGTTTTTCTGCACGCGCAGAGCCAACACAACTGGCAATCAGTGCCACAAGGATAATCAAAAACAGCATCGCCGTTGAGCGAAGAATCATTTTTTTGTTTGCAAGTGCAAAATCCGTAATTTTTCTTGAGATTTCAGAAAAGTCTGTCTTATTCAATTTCAGTCACCGAATGTAAAAAATGGAATGTATCAGAAAAACCTGTTGCGTCGATTACGCGCTTTGCGGCATCGGACGGATTCATAAAAAACAGTTTTGTTCCCATTCGCACGCTCGAATTAAATGCGCCCATAAAAAGCCCCATTCCCGAGGAATCCAAAACCGTTACGTTCGATAAATCCAAAACAACATACGCATCTTCAATGTACATCATCAATTTTTGCTTTAATTCTGCGATTGTGTACGAATTGACCGCGCCCGAAAGCTCCAAAAGCACATAATTTGACCCAAATTTTTCACTCAAAGTCAGTTGGTCCATTTTTTATCCCCATTTTTTATTTGTCGCCAAAATATTTCATCACAATAATGCTCACGTCATCGCTCAGTTCTTTTGACGCAAATTTTACCAGCGCATCATAGGTGAATTGCGCCATACGCTCTGCAGGAAACGTCATATTTTCCATCATCAAATTCTGCACGCGTTCGCGCCCGAACATTTCGCCACGAAGCGAAGTTGATGTCAGCAAACCGCTCGTGCACGCCAAAATCATATCGCCCTTGCCCAGTTTTATTTTCTTGACTTTCACCAGATTGCTGACATCCTCAACAAAGCCCAACACACGCCCATCGCCTTGGATTTCGACGATGTTGTTGTACGTTCGATTATACATAAAAAGCGCAGGCGTTCCGCAGTTCACATAAAAAAGCGTATCGGTTGAAAAATCCATCAGCATAAAAACGCCCGCAAAGAACGTCCCGAGCGGCAAATGCGCACGGATAAAGTGGTTGACCTTTTGCACAAGGAGCTTAAAATCGCTCGTTTCAACAAGATAGGTGCGAATGACCGACTTCAAAATCACCATACTCATCGACGCAGAAATGCCCTTGCCGCTCAAAGAACCAATGATGAAAATATGACGGTCTTCAGATAACTTAATCAATTCCACGAACTCGCCGCCAATGCTATGCGCAGGAATCATCACATAACCAAAATCAGCCTTCGGATTTTTCACATCATCGATATTTTTTTGAATTGATGTAATAATTTGCTCGGACATTCGGATTTCGCGTCCAACCGTACCAATGACGTTTTCGTTCATAATATTGCGCATATAAAATCCGACCACGAAAAAGTACGAATAGAGCTTGTTGAACAGCGCATAATCCACATCGTCGTAAATATTCGCGTCTTTCTTTGCGCCCAAAACGATAATGCCGATGATACGCCGTCCCTCGTGGAGCATAATGAACGCTTCAGATTTTGTATGCTTGAAAAACGACCGCAATTCTTCCCGAATCGGCTGGAAAACGTATTGGGTTTCGGCATTTATGCGCAAAATAACGCGCTGACCGATATTCCACAGCGTATCAAGCATAATCGAGTTAATTGAAATGGAGTAACGGTCGTTTTCGGGAAGCGGGTTCGTGCTGTACATCATTTCAAGCTCGCCGTTGTTGTTATCGACCATAATCGAAAGCGACGTGGTGCGAAGATTGCGGCTGAAAATATCAAAAAGCTCATTCATAATGTTTTCAGGCTCGGTATTGAAATCCAAGTTTGCAATATCGTCCTCAAAATTCTGCGCGTATTGCGAATCGCGGTATTGGCTTCGCCGTCCAAGCATTTTGTACAACTGATGCGAAATCGTTAACACCGCCGACGCACAAAAGGCTTCAAGAGCCACAAATCCCCAGCCGTAAAAACGAGCCAGCGGATAAAATGCCGCAAACAAAATGCCGCCAATCACGCTCGTAAAAAGGTAGCGCAAAATAAATTTTGAACTGAGCCCAAAAATCAAATCAAAATCATACAGCATATTGTGCGTTGAGGCTTGAATTGAGGTTAGCTGCGTAACCACGAGCGCAAACACAAAAAGCGTGTTGAACATCGGCACGCGGAAACTGCCCAGATGCAAAACCAGAGCGAAAATCCAGCTTGCCATAACTCCCAGCGCAATGAGATATATTTTTTGGCGGTCAATATTCGATTCAATATTTTCGCTTTTTACCAGCATCAGCAATGCCGAAAATCCCGGCACAAAAACGACAAACAAAAAGCAATACAGCTGAAACCACGTCCAGCGCAAAATATCTCCGAGCGCACCAGAAAATAGCGGTTTTGAGCTAACAAAAAATCCAGAATATTTTGAAATGGTAAATGAATCAATTTTTGAAAACAAAACCCACGCGCCAAACAAAATAAGCACGCTGCTCCCGATTTTTTGCGCACGCGAAGTTTCGTTTTTGGGAAAATTCACGCAATACGTCGAAAACATCAACGAAAAAAACGCCATATCGATTAAGCAAAGCCGACCAGCAAACAGCGTCAATCGTGCGGGCGCAACCGAGCTAATCAAAATGCAAAACGCCACCAAGCCTGCGCACGAAGCGAGCACCAAAAGCATCGGAATCAGCGGATTATCGGATTGATTTCCCGTATGCGAATCCACATAAACCGAAAGCAAAACACACGCAACAACGAGAACCACATTCAAAGCGATATAAATCATAATCAGCCAACCTTCGCCACAAGCATTGTAACGTCATCGCGGAGTTTTTCGCCGCCGCTGTGCTCGCTAATCAAAGCCGTAATGTCTTTGATGAACTCACGCGGGGTTTTTGACGCACTTTTTTTGAGCGTTTCTTCAAATATTTTTGTATTTCCAAGCTCCACGCCCTCGGCATTCATAACCTCAGACACACCGTCAGACGACATAAAAATCATATCGCCCCTAAAAAGCCGCTGCTCTGCAACCTTAATATCATCGTCCAAATCAATAATGCCCACAATCGAGCAGTTTGACGAAAGCGGCTTTATGCGGTGTCCTTCAGGCGACTGCGTGATAACCACAGGGTCAGACATTGACGCATTGATGTAGCGAATACACATTTTTTTGGTATCGATAATACCGATAAACAAAACCGTGTATTTATCTTGCAACTTCATTCCTTTAATAGCCTTGTCAACTGCGTGAATCACACCCACAAGGTCTTCGGTCTGTTTTGACTTCATTTCGTCCGCAAGGATTTTCACGGTGTTCGTTACCAAGCCCATCACCAACGCCGCCGCCAAGCCTTTTCCAGACACGTCGCCCAACATAACCATCGTTCTGTCTGCATCGATTTCGAGCGCGCTGTAATAATCGCCCGAAACATTGACCAGCGGCTTAAAATACGAAGCCAAATCCAGCTTTTCGGGGAACGGCAAATGTTGCGGCAAAAACGCCCGCTGCGTTTCGGCAAGCTGTTCCCATTCTTTAGAAAGCTCGGCGATGTCGGAAAGCGCGGTAATTGTGTTCATTCGGTTTTGGAATCGGCAAAATTCCTCGAACAAACGCGGATAAATCACCACATCAAAAAGCCGCGTGTATCGGCAGAAAATAAAGAATTGATGGCGGTCGTTCACCAAAAGCAGCCCGCGCGCATTTTTGTACGAAGACACCACACCAAAATTATCGCCCAAATAATACAGTCCGCTTTTCCAGTCCGCCGAAAAATTCATCTCGATTTTTTTCATTGTGTCCGGCGAACTCGTCAATTTGTTCGGGCTATTGTAAAGAACGTAATTCTTTATTCTGTCGATATAAAAAACAGAGCAATCCGCTTTTTCTTCAAGGATTTTTCCAATAACTTCATAAAAATCGTCGAGTGTATAGCAAAATCGAAGATTATCAATAAATTCCGTAAGCAGCGCGGTTTCTTTTGTGTACAAAACATTATTTTCAAGGCGATGATTTATTCCCGCCGTTGCCATTTCGCCCAAAAGCTGCAAAATGCACAAAATCGCCGTTACAACGACTACGTTAAATAGAAAATCGTAGTTGTGAATCAAAGGAAATCGCGGAACAAGAGAAATTGATATAAACAAAAACGCAGCAACAATAAAACAACTTACTAAAACTAAAAAAAATCGTCGACGAGCTTTATACATATTTTGATTATAACACAATATTTTGCAATATTGTACCCCCGTAAAATAAAATCGCTCTTTTTAATTATCTGTCATTTTGAGTTGATATCCGAATGTATTTTTTATATTTTTCCCGCCTTTGTAAAAACATCGGCGGAAATAAAAAATGTTACGGAAGCAGAAAATCTGTATAAACGCTCGTAACTCCCAGATTTTTGTCAGCATTTACCTCCTGCAAAGAATTTACGGTGTGGGTATAGATGTGCAGCCCTTTCTGCGAAAGTAGCGCAATATCGCACCTTTTCGCCCGTTCGTGCCACATCGTAATCACAGGAATATTGTGTTCTATGCAAAAAAGCGCAGTTTTGTAAATGCGGTTTTCGCTCTCGCAATAGGTGGTATAAATGTAATTTTTAAAGTGATAAATGTGGTCGATTTGCAAAAAATTTTCTTCGCTATAAACTTGGATTATAAATCTGTCCAAAATCGAACTGTCATTTTTTGAAAAAGATACAATCTGTTCAATAATGATTTTTGCAGAATATTCATCAAAAAGTTTGTCGGTTACAATAAAAACATCGCGGTGATTTTTCATAAAATCAACAAGATTTTCCACGCTCATCGGCTGGTATTTGCCTAAAATGCGGGCATTAAGAAAGGCGTGAAGCTCCCCCCCCCTGCATATTGGAAATCGAGTAAAAATGTGCCCAATCGTGCGCCAAGACAGCCGCTCCGTCGCTCGTTATGGAAATATCAGCCTCAAAAACGCGATGCCCATTTTTGTAGTTCAGCAAAAGCGCATCAAGCGAGTTAGTGTATGCGTGCCCGTCGATTCCGCCTAAAGCGTGCGCGATATACGGAGCAGAAGCAAACCATTCGTCATCACTTTGGCTCAGGGCTTGAGCGTTTTTTAGTATTGCGTGCGAAAGCGGCTTTTGCAGATAATTTTTTGCCTTAGTCAAAACCTTATAGGTTGCACCGCACTTTTTTAGGTTCGTGTACGAAAAATCGGTAAAAACCACAAAAGCGAAAACCAACGCAAAAATGCGTACGAAAATTTTTTTGTTCATAAAAATCCTCTCAAACATATAAAATTATAAAGATAAATTATTCTGAAAAATTTGCACCCTCTTTGTACAAAAAATTCAGAATATCCTAAAAAATTTGCAGAAAAACTCTAAAATCTCTAATTTCTTTTAAGAAATTGCTTGCAGAAAGTCAAAATTGGATTTTTCTTTAAAGAAATTGCTTCCAAAAAAGTAAAATTGACTTTTTCTTTAAAAAAAATTTAGAAAATCTCCATAATCTCTAATTTCTTTAAAGAAATTGGGAGTTTTACAAAAAGTATGCTTTTTGTCATTGCACCCTTGATACTGCAATCTTGTAGATACCATCAGCATACCTTTTGAAAACACGTCCAAAATTATTGTTCAAATTTCAGTTTATCCTTAGAAAACTCCAACTCTAAATACTGTTTTGAGCGAACTGAAAGTTGCTTATTGATTTCCTCTTTTGAAAAACGCTCCAAAAGAGTCGGCTCGCTAGAAAACAAATCTACGCCAAAACCAAGTCTGTTGTTTCTGATTTTACAGCCGAGCGCGCTCAACATCGTAGGAAACATATCAAAATCAGAAAATTCTCGATTCTTGATGTTTTGAGTAAAAATCACGGGCGTAGCGTTGATGAAAATGTCAATCCAGCGACGAGCATTTTTATCGGTATCGGGAGAAAACGGCGTAGTCTGAGCCGTATCCATAAACAGATGGTCGCCCATAATCGCAAAAACAGTATCTGTATACCAGTCTTGTGTCTTGCACCATGCCAAAAACTCCGCTGTTTGAGCATCTGAACAGCGAATTGCATTTTTGAGCGGCATATCTTCGTCCGCAGGGCATTTTTCGCATATATATCCCGACGGCATATGAGTGTCCACCGTCAAAAGCCCCAGCATAAACGGCTTTTCTTGCTCAGAAAGCTCACTTAATTCCCATTTTGCGTACTCAAAAAGTTTTTCGTCCTCGAATCCCCAAAAAACACCGTAATTTTTGGGCAGCATATTGTGATTTTTATACCATTCAATATCATGGACTTCTACGTTGCCATGAGTTTCCAAAAGCGCGTCCCGTCCCGCAAAATGCTTGTCAGAACCAAAAATAAAACGCTGATTATAGCCGTTTTTTGCTAAAATATCGGTCAAAGTTACTGCGTTCGGCAAAAAAGAAACGTGATTTGCATTTTTTTGCACAATCATATTATAAGGTAATCCCGAAAATTTCGCCGTCATTGCAGCAACAGTCCAGCCCGTGCCAAACAAATCTGGCGCGCCTCCCAACGTTTCTGAGTCCGAAAAATTTATGTTTTCTTTGGCAATTTTGGTTAGGTTCGGTATCAAATTTTTTTGCATCAAACCGCCGTTTTCCGCGTCCGCAAAAGAACTTTCCATCGATTCTAAAAGAATTATCACCAAATTTTTCTTTTTGTCAGGAAAGACAATATTTTCGTACTCAGGTACAATGTATTCATTCTGGTAAAATATCGAATCCACAGGCTTTTCGTCATAATTTTTTATAATGGAAAAATAATCTTTGATATGAAGAGCAAAAAATAAATGAAAAATGGCAAACGTAAAAAACGCCACTGAAGCCACGAAATACAACAAATTTAGATTTATTTCTGAAAATGATTTGAATTTTAGATTGATTGAAAAATGCGAAATTTTTGATTTCTTTTGATATGAAAAAACTAATAAAAAAATAGAAATAACTCAAATTAGGAATAAAAGACTTGAACAAATTGCAAAAATTATAAATCTAATATCAAATGATCAAGAAATAGTATTAAATTATATCGAAGATAATATGAAGGCAACAAATTCGGAAAGGATTTATGAAATTATCCTTTTATTTAATTATTATTTACAAAGAGAAAAACTTATAGAAACAATTAAAAGTAAATATGTCCCAAAAAAAATACATAATTTTCTTTCACAGCTTAAAAGTTTTATATTAACAGC